>NZ_JBHTZA010000001.1:0-409232 GCF_042790555.1 Arthrobacter sp. NPDC056727
CGGATGGGCGAGCGGCTCGAGACCGGCATGCTCGGCCTGAACGCCGGCGTCGTCTCCAACGCCGCCGCACCGTTCGGCGGCGTCAAGCAGTCAGGCCTGGGCCGTGAAGGCGGCCTCGAAGGCATCGAGGAATACCTCTACACCCAGTACATCGGCATCGCCGACCCCTACGCAGGCTAACCGCGGCGGCCGGCTCACACCCCAAACGACAACTCTGACCTGTGTGCACTGGGCGCGGAGCACCCTCGGTAGTTGGGCGACAACTGTATCGACGACGTCGTCGTCAATGCACATAACCCGGTTGCGCGGTCACTGTGGACGCCAAGCCGCCGGCAACACTCCCGAACCGGATAGCGCAAAGGGTGTCGGGATGCCGGGGCGGGGGACAGTATGGGTCCATGACCCGAATCGCAATCATCGGCGGCCACGGCAAAGTGGCTAGGGAACTTTCCAAGGTCCTGGCTGCGGACGGGCAGGAGGTCACTGCCATCTTCCGGAACCCCGCACACGCATCCGACGTCGAGGCAACTGGCGCCACCCCCGTCGTCCTGGACGTGGAGAATGCGACGACGGCGGAAATCGCCGGGGCGCTCTCCGGTCACGACGCCGTCGTATGGTCGGCCGGTGCCGGCGGCGGGAACCCCGCGAGGACCTACGCTGTGGACCGTGACGCCGCGGTCCGCTCGATGGATGCTGCTGCCCAGTCCGGCGTCGGCCGCTACGTCATGGTCTCCTATCTTGGAGCCGGACCGGACCACGGAGTGCCCCCGGACGACCCCTTCTTCCCCTACGCGGAGGCCAAGGCCGCCGCTGAGTCCTACCTGCGCGGCACCAGCCTGGACTGGACCATCCTCGGCCCCGGGGCGCTCACGGACAAGCCGGGCAGCGGCCTGATAGACATCGACGTCAACGAGCCCTGGCAGGCTGCCGAAACCGCCCGCGCCAACGTCGCCCTCGTCGCTGCGGCCGTCCTGGAGCTGCCCGCCGCAATCGGCCGGACTATCGGGTTCCGCGACGGCAGCCAGCCCATCGCTGCAGCCCTGGAGGCGGTGGCCTAGCCCGTCCGGGCCGTTGCGGGGTCCCGCCCCGACCGGAGGGCACGACGATGAGACGTGCGGTTACTACCGCCACCGTTCCTCCGAACTCGGCAACCCTGCGGGGGTCCGTCCGTTACCCCTAGCTGGTCAGGGCGTGTCTACATGTCGATAGGGGACTGGTGTCGGCTGGCCGCGGCTTACTTTCCAGGGAGCGCCCCCGCTGACTTATCCGACCTCCCGGTTGGCACCGCCGGGGTCATCTGGCGTCGTTTGGGCTGTCCGCGTTCCTGATCAACTGTGCGCTGTTCGTCCTGGTCGGGGCTGGGGCTGCATACACGGCAGCGGGAACAGGAAGAGCATCTCAAGGGTGTGGAGCGGTGGGGAGTGTCATCTGTAGCGTCGTGGAGCCATACTGGTCGAATGAAGATCGGCGGCGGATCCGGGGCTGCGGGCGGGAAGCTGCCCGCGCCGGGCATGAGCCCGTTCCCTCCGATCGCAGACTACGCGTTCCTGTCCGACTGTGAGGCCAACTGCCTTATCGCCCCGAGCGGGCAGGTGGAGTGGATGTGCCTGCCGCGTCACGATTCACCGAGTGCGTTTTCCACCATGCTTGACCGGGCGGCAGGCGGTTTCAAGGTGGCTCCGCACGGCGTCCGCGAGCCCACGGCGCGCCGCTATCTTCCCGGCAGCCTGATCCTGGAGACCACCTGGCAGACCAGGACGGGCTGGATGATCGTGAGGGATGCCCTGGTGATGGGTCCGTGGCACCATACCGACGATAGGGCCGGCCGGTACCGCCGGCCGCCGACGAACTACGAGGCCGAGCATTGCCTGCTGCGCACCGTCCGGTGCGTCAACGGTTCGGTTGAGCTCTCCGTGCTGTGCGAGCCGGTCTTCGACTACGGCCGGCGCCGGGCACGGTGGGAGTTCTCCAGTCCCGGATACGGAGAGGCGGTGACCGTCAGCGGCGATGAGGGGGATCCGGTGCTTCGTCTGACCACCGACCGACGGCTGGGCATCGAGGACGCCATCGCGATCATTCGCAGCCGGATGACCGAAGGCGAGGAGGCGTTCATCGCGCTCTCCTGGACATCACTGCCTCCACCGAGGACATGGGAGGAAGCCACCCAGAAGCAGTGGCAGACCACCGAGTTCTGGCGGCAGTGGATCACGGTGGGGGAGTTCCCGGACCACCCGTGGCGGGAGGAGCTGCAACGCAGCGCGCTGACGTTGAAAGGGCTCACCTATGCATCGACCGGAGCGTTGATCGCCGCCCCCACAACGTCGCTGCCCGAGACGCCCGGGGGAGAGCGAAACTGGGACTACCGGTACACGTGGGTGCGAGACTCCACCTTCGCGCTGTGGGCCCTCTATACCCTCGGCCTGGACCGGGAGGCCGATGACTTCTTCTCCTTTATCCGCGACGTTGCCGCCGAGGACGACCTGCAGCTCATGTACGGCGTCGGCGGCGAAAGGGACCTGCCCGAGTCCATGGTTGAGGGACTCGGCGGCTACGACGGGGCGCGCCCCGTCCGCATCGGCAACGCGGCGGTCCACCAGCGGCAGCTCGACGTCTGGGGCACGATGCTGGATTCCGTTTACCTTCACACCAAGTCCCGTGACCAGCTCCCCGAGCCGCTATGGCCCGTCCTGCTCCGCCAGGTCGAGCAGGCCGCCTCGCACTGGCGTGACACCGATCACGGCATCTGGGAGGTCCGTGGCGAACCGCAGCACTTCACGTCCTCCAAACTCATGTGCTGGGTGGCGCTGGACCGCGGCGCGCGGTTGGCGCGGCTGCACGGCGAGGCCGATTACGCCCGGAAATGGGACTCACTCGCGGAGGAGATTCGCGATGATATTTGCCGTAACGGCCTCGACGATCGCGGAGTGTTCGTCCAGTCCTACGGCACCACGAACCTCGATGCCTCGCTGCTCCTTGTCCCGCTCGTCCGGTTCCTGCCCGCCAATGATCCACGCGTGCGTGCCACGGTCTTGGCCATCGCCGATGAACTCACCCAGAACGGACTCGTCCTGCGCTACCGCCCCGAGCAGACCGACGACGGACTCACCGGTGCTGAGGGGACCTTCACCATGTGCTCGTTTTGGCTCGTCTCCGCCCTCGTTGAGATCGGAGAAGTGGCTCGCGCCAAAGCACTGTGCGAGCGCCTGCTGTCCCACGCGAGCCCACTCGGGCTCTACGCCGAGGAGTTGGATCCCGTGAATGGCCGTCACCTCGGCAACTTTCCACAGGCGTTCACCCACTTGGCCGTCATTAACGCGCTCATGCACCTCATTCGCGCGGAAGAAACCGACCGTGCGAAGCAATTCTCCCCGGCTCACCGCAACACGTAAATGGCTCCGCCCGGTCATAGCCAGCGAGCTCCGGTGTCAGTGTCCTTGACCCTCTGCCGCTCTGTGGACGCGGTTTGGTGATACGGCACGGCCTTACGGCATGGTGCAGACAACTTCGGCCGGGCACACAGGGTGGGCGTGTGTACCCGGCCGTGTACCGGATCCGCCTGCTGGCGGATCCGGAGGCGGCTTACGCCGCCAGCGGCATTGCCTCATGACGGGCCTCGACGAGGAGTGACTGCCCGTGGACCGAGACGGCCACCTGGCCGCCGGACTGAAGGTCCGACGCCACGAATAGATCCGCGATCCGGTCGTCCAGCTCGCGCTGGATCACGCGGCGCATCGGCCGGGCTCCGTATTCGGGCTCGTAGCCGCGTTCGGCGATCCAGTCGACAGCCATTTCGCTGACCTCGAGAGTGATGCCCTGGCCCTGCAGGCGGGCTTCCGTCTGGTTCAGCATCAGCCGAACGATCCGGCGCAGCTGCGCCTGGTCCAGCTTGCGGAAAAGGACGATCTCGTCGATCCGGTTGAGGAACTCCGGCCGCATCGTCTCGCGCAGCCGGCCCAGCACCCGGTCCCGCAGCGCCTTCTCTGAGCCGAAGCCGTTGCCCTCGTCCGCCTTGGAGACAAAGCCCATCGCGCCGCCCTTGCTGGCCAGGAACTCCGAGCCGAGGTTGGAGGTCATGATGATCACGGTGTTGCGGAAGTCCACCATGCGGCCCTGTCCGTCGGTCAGCCGCCCGTCGTCGAGCACCTGGAGCAGCAGGTTGAACACATCCGGGTGGGCCTTCTCCACTTCGTCGAGCAACACTACGGAGTACGGGTTACGACGGACGCGTTCGGTCAACTGCCCGGCTTCGCCGTAGCCGACATAGCCCGGAGGGGCTCCGACCAGCCGGCTTACGGTGTGCCGTTCGCCGAACTCGCTCATGTCGAAGCGCACCATTGCATTCTCATCCCCGAACAACGACCCGGCCAGGGCCTTGGCGAGTTCGGTCTTCCCCACACCCGTTGGGCCGAGGAACAGGAAGCTGCCGACAGGCCTGTCCGCGTCCCCCATGCCGGTGCGGCTGCGCCGGACCGCCTTCGCGATCAGCGTCACGGCGTCGTCCTGCCCGACGATCCGCTGATGCAGTTCCTCCTCGAGCCTGGCCAGACGTTCCCGGTCGTCTTCCGTGAGACGGCTGGCCGGGATTCCGGTGGACCGGGAGATGATCCCTGCAATCTCCGCTTCGCCGACGACCGCCTCGGCAACGTCGGACGCCTCAGGTGCGCGGGAAATCGCACCGGAAAGCTTCCCATTCACTGCTTCGATCTCATCCCGCAGCCGCGAGGCCTCTTCATAGCGTTCCGCGGCGACGGCATCGTCCTTGGACTTTTCCAAGGTTGCGAGCTGCTCGCGAAGGACGGTCGCATCGGTCTGGGAGCCGAGTTTGAGGCTCAGCCGCGCACCCGCCTGGTCGATGAGGTCGATGGCCTTGTCGGGCAGGAAGCGGTCCCTCACGTAGCGTGCGGAGAGTTCGACGGCGGCGCGGATCGCCTCGTCGGTGAAGCGGACGCCGTGGTGTTCCTCGTACCGTCCGCGCAGGCCGTCGAGGATCTGTACGGCGTCCTCGATGCTCGGCTCGCCGACCTGTACGGGCTGGAAGCGGCGTTCCAGTGCCGCGTCCTTCTCCACCGTGCGGTATTCGCTCAGGGTGGTGGCGCCGACGAGATGAAGTTCACCACGGGCCAGGCGCGGCTTCAGGATGTTTCCTGCGTCCATGCCGCCTTCCCCTGCGCCGCCGGCTCCGACGACCGTGTGAAGTTCGTCGATGAACAGGATGATTTCCCCGGCGTGTGAACCGACCTCGTCCAACGCCTTGGTCAGGCGCTCCTCGAAGTCCCCGCGGTACCGCGTCCCGGCCAACATGGCCGGCAGATCCAGGGCAATGACGCGCTTGCCGCGGAGCTGTTCGGGCACGGCGCCTGCGATGATCGCCTGGGCCAGCCCTTCGATGATCGCGGTCTTGCCCACACCGGCTTCCCCGACCAGGACAGGGTTGTTCTTGGTGCGCCGGGCCAGGATCTCGATGGTCTGCTCGATCTCGTCACCCCGGCCGATCACCGGGTCCAGGCCGCCTTCGCGGGAACGTGCCGTGAGGTCGCTGCCGTATGTGTCCAAGGTCGGGGTGTCAGATCCGGCGGCAACTGCCTGCGGCCCTCCCGGCTCCGCGCCGGTCGGCGTGGCTCCACGTCGAGCGGACTGCTCGCGCGGACCCGACTGCAGGGACTCCGGCGTCACCCCGGCCGCTGCGAGCACCTGCCCGGCCGGGGCCTCCTGGTTGACGACGAGCGCGAAGAACACGTGTTCGGGATCGATGTAGGTCGAGCCGAATGCCCGGGCAACCTGGTAGGCGTCGAGCAGGGCTCGCTGGGCCGACGGCGTGAGGGCCGGCGTCGTTTCCGCCCTGGCGATTGCCTGCCCCGGGAGACACTCCTCGGCCGCCGTGGCGATGGCAGCAGGTTCCGCGCCTGCGTGGCGGATATAGTCGGCGGCGGGTTCCCCCTCGACCATGACACGCAGGATGTGCAGCGCGTCCACATGGATGTGACCGTGCTGCGCGGCGAACTGTGCGGCACGCGCGAGCACGTCATGGGTGCGCCGGCTCAGTAGCCGGGTGATGTCCATCGGGTGCCCGGGGCCGGCCGCGCGTTGGCCCTGCAGGTAACGGGCAAGGAATTCGTCGAACGAGCCGTGGCCGGACTCGGCCGGTCCAAAAAATGCAGCCATGAAACCTCCGTAAGAGAGTTGAGTGTAGTTGACTCAACGTTGGGAAAACGGATTTATTCCCGGGGGCAGAAGCGGGCAGGGTGCGGACCGGGAAAATCGGGGCACCCGGTGCCTGGACGCAGCTCGCGCCGACGGCGCAAGCCCGAGCGGTATCACTTCTTGTCATCGTCCCGGAGGGGAACGGCAGCCCTCCTGACGGGCACCCTCGGCGGGTTGTTCGGACTAGAACATGCCTACTGGGCCGTCTCCGTGCAACGGGACCCGGGCTGCGAAAGATGTAACGGTGCAACGCGGGACGGGACAGGCAAAATGCCCTCTTAGGCTGTCAATGCCGGCCCAGGATACGTTCCCTGGCATCGAATAGGCCGTCAGTGGGCTCCCACTTGCGTTCGGCGGCGGCGTCGGTTCCCGGCGTCGGAAACTGCTACGCCTATGAGGGGAAGAACGGCCCCCATAGCGGCAACGAAGGCCGGGAGGAGAAAGCTCAAGCCTGCCAGGCCCGCCAAGGCTCCGATGCCGACGAGATCAGACGGTTGGCGGTGGCCGAGCACCCGTCGAATAAAAAAGCCCCGACCGGCAAGGAAAAGAGCCGGCCCACCATACAGAAACAGTACGGTGGCCAGCTCAGGGCGGGCGGCCGGATCGCTGATCACGAGCTGATCACCCACCGCCACCAGGATCAGGCCCGCCAGCAACACGAGCAAGGTGTTGCCCGCTAAAATCCCGGGCCGGAAGTGATCGTCGACAGAATCAAGCTTCTCCAGAACCTCGCGCTCGAGGCCGTGGAAGTAGCACCACCAGATCGCGACGCTGCCGGCCAAACTGACGGTCCCGGTCAAAAGTATCAACGGGTCCTCCAGGTTGCCCGCTATGGCCAGGCCGCTTGAAATGATCGTCTCGCCGAGTGCGATCAGGTAGAACAATGCGAAGCGCTCAAAGATCCTCTCTCCCGGGACCGGGACCTGGCTGCCTTGGGTTTGCTGGCCCGGCAGCCGGTGCGCCAGCATATGGCCGCCCAGATCGATCGCGGCGGCGACACCCCAGAGCACCAAACGCGGCCCCGGGCCGAGGAAGGCGCCGGCAACCCAAAACGGCGCGCTCATACACCCCCAGATCAGCGTGCGCACGAAATGGTTGTGGGTTGTCCGGTGAAGTCCGACAGTAAGCATCCACGCACCTCGGCCAAGCTGGACCAGCAGATAGCTTGCAGCAAAGAGCCAGCCGAAGGCGCCAAACGCTGAGCTGATTGAGGCGTTCATGAACAGTGAGACAAGCATGACGATCAGCAGCATCCACTGGACCTGAAGCCGCGAAGTGTCCAGCAGCGTCGCCGCCCAGGTCGTGTACACCCACACCTTATAAACACCAAGGAGAAGCACAAACGTCTCCCCGGCCCCCACCCACGAGGGATGCTCCAGCACATGATGGGACAGTTGCGATAGGGCGAAAACAAAGACCAGATCGAAAAACAGCTCGAGGCGCGAAACGTCCTTTCCGGAAGTCGTGGAACGCATCAGCGACCTGGCACGGATCATCTGTATCCTCCACTGGCCTTCAGGAGCGGACGGCCGCCCCCTCCTGTTGTCGAAAAGACTGACGACGGTCAGCAGGGAAGTCAAGGGGGAACTCGGCAGGGACTATGGCCTTGACGCGGCGATTCTCGCCATCAGCCCGTCCTCCTTCGCACGGAACCTGCGGTTAACGCGGGCCAGCGTCTGCATCAGTAGCGCCCCTTGAGCGGCCGATCCGCTGACTCGAGGGCTTGGCCGCTGGAATACCGGGCCCGAGCCCTCGCACCCTAGGCTTGATTAGCCAGTGACGTGGCCCCTCTTTCCTGACCCGACAGACGAATGTCTCCCGCCCCCGTACCGTTGACGGTCGATGCTAGCGCACCAGGTTCAGCGCCGCGGTGACGATGGATGCTTCGTCGATGCCGTGGATCCGGTATGCGTCGTGCAGATCAGAGGACTGCCCGAAATCCTTTACTCCCAGGGAGACTGTGCGGTCGCCACGGGCTCCGGCCAGGAAGGACAAAGTGTGGGGGTGTCCGTCCTGGACCGTGACGAGGGGCGCCGGTGCGTGTCGTGGAAAGAGGCCGTCTATGATGTCGAATCCAATCGCCGGGATTCCTTGGTTCAGTGAGTTGCGGCGCTGGAGGGATTCAAAGACCAAGTCACGGCTGGTGAGGCAGACGACCCCGGCCACGATGCCAAGTGCCTTCAGCCGTGCGGCCGAGGCGATGACTTCGGGCATGATCGCCCCGACGCCGACCAGAGTGACGCTGTCCGGCTCAGCCTGTACCCACCGGCCACCGCGTGCCTGCGGCGCCGCTCCAGCAGCAGCGGGTCCGTCGGGATGGCAGCCTGAGCCTGGTCCAGTGGACGGGTGGTGAGCCGGAAGTAGGCTGAGCGTCCTCCGGGAATGCCGATCCGGCTCATTGCCTCGAGCATGCACCATTCCAGATCCTGGGCGAAGGCTGGCTCCCAGGCTGTGCACTCGGGTTGTTCCAATCCGATGGACGGAGTGGTGAGGGACTGGTGCGCGCCGCCCTCCGATGCCAGGGTCACCCCTGACGGAGTCCCGATCAGGATGGCCTGGCCCCCGGCGTACATGCCAAAGGACCACGGTTCGAGGGCGCGGGCCACGAACGGGTCGTAGATGGTGGCGAGAGGAATCAGCGGCCGGCCCCAGCGGCTCCAGGTCGTTCCGAGCTCGGAGACGAGGCCCACGAGGTTGGTTTCGGCGATGCCGAGTTCGATGTGTTGGCCGTGGGAGTTCTCAATCCAGCGGAGGACCCGTTCCTGGTCGTCCGCGAACCAGTCATGGCGTTCGCCGACAGACCAGACGCCGGTTTTGTTGATCCAGCCGCCGAGGTTCGTGGAGGAGGCAACGTCGGGGCTGCAGGTGACGAGACGGTGGGCCACTTCCGGCGCTGCCCTTTTCAGGTCGGACAGGAACCGTCCTAATGCGGCTTGGGTGGAGATTCTGTCGCCGTAGCCCCATGGCAGGGCATCCGGGATTTGGAGGGACGGGCCCAATGCGCGTTTCGGGCGCTTGAGCCGAGCTTTTCACCGTCATCAACGCCGCCGCTGTCCAGACAGAGACCATCGACGTCAGCCATCTGCCTGCCTACCTTCTGGGCGGGGGGAGTAGCCTGCACCTGAGCCGGATCGAGGCGGTGGAACGTGACGAGATCGTCCGCTGTCTCTCCAAGCACGGGGCTACAGTCAGCGGGGCGGCAGCAGAACTGGGCATCAGCAGGGCGACCATCTACCGCCGCATGGCCAGACTGGGGATCACAATCCCCAAGTAGGCAGCCCCGGCGCGGACGCCTTGGGCCGTGGTTGGCTTCGAAACAACTGCAAGCAAACGGCTACTCACGCGCCAACCTAGAGCGAGAGCCACGCGCAGGGGCATTCAGGCTGCTTCCGGTAGCGAAACACCCCGGATTATTCGCCCTCCGCGGCCGACTGGCGACGATGACGTTCCCGTTGGCCGTACGCCGCCCGAAGAATGTCGTCCTTTGACTCGAATCCCGAGCCCAACGCTCCACCCATGAGCGCCGCTGATGTCGTCATCCAGGCCACTTCCACAAAATCCCAAACAGCCACGGGATGTTGCAGGGTGAGCGCCAATAGGCCGTCGTCAATAGTGAAAGCCGCGGCCAACAGCACGACTACGAACAGCAGGACGTAGCTGATCACGACGCCGATTATCAACGACCACACTGTAGAACTGTTATACAGGGAAGCCTTGTATCTCTCGAGGAGATCGTCGCGCCGCGGGCTTTCCCAGAGATCGTGTTGGGTGATTATCCAGAACACCATCGAACTGATAGCAAGGACCGCCAGCAACGTCAGCCTCGGCGCCCCTAGCAGGTCTGCGAGTTGCCAGATTGTGTTCGTGACAAGCGCGAAGGCGCCTGTGGCGATCGCGGCGGCCATTGCGCTTTTCAATCCGAAAACCAGCCGCCACGGACGGTTCGCCCGCAGCATGCCCGCCAGCAACCGTCCGCGGCCGAGGCGGGTTGCCGAGACGTAGCGGAACCCAATGGGCCCGTCGTCAAGAACCGCGGTCTCGATATGCCGCGATTGGTGCAGTGAGGGCGGACCGAATTCGCTGATGTCATCGTCCGGATCGAAGTGGCGGTGTATCGCCCAGGCGAGGTCGGCGACGGCAGTACGGACCCGGCGGTCGATGTTGACGGCGCCGAGCGCGGGCACGGAAACCAGGGAAATCGACTCCCCGAGCGCGACTTCCGCGACCACAGTGCGGCCTTCGAGACGAATCGGAAGATCGGTCAGGCAGACCATGACATCCCATGCTCGGCGGATCCGGTGCGCTGCCAAGGAGTCCAGCATCGGCGCCAGGCCATTGCCAGCCGTAAAATCCTGGTACTCGATGATCACGGACCAGTCGTGGCGCTCATCGGCACGGTTGAGCAGATGGCCCACTTCGCGGCCGTTACGCTCGGCAAACTCGGCGGTGACCTCCGGTTCGGCGAGCACGCCCAGCGTACGTGCTCTGGTGGGGTTCACGTCACCTGAACTTTCTGGCACGCCCGGCCTCCTGCGGTTCAGTGCCCATGCTTTATGTCACACCTAGGGTCAGGCACTGTCCTGCCACTTTCGCTGTCGTTCACCCGCGCACACTGGCCGGTCCATCCCGAAGGAGGCGCAGGTGCTCGTGGATCATTGCTACAGCCGTTGAGCCTTCGCCGGCCGCGGCCGTTACGCGTTTCACTGATCCATGCCGGACATCACCGGCCGCGAACATGCCGGGGACGCTGGTTTCCAAGGGTAGCCGGCCGCGGCCCAGCTGGCTGAACCCAGAAGGAAGCTCCTTGAGATCAGCCCCGGTGAGAACAAAGCCGTGATCATCCAGGGCGAGCGTATCCTGCAGCCATTCTGTGTGCGGATTAGCCCCGATGAAAATGAAGAGGTACCGGGAGTCGAAGGTGCGTTGTTCGCCTGTGGCTGCCAGATCGACGACGATCCGTTCAAGGGCGCCTGAACCGGCTATGTCAACGATGTTTGCCCCCAGCAGCACCTCTACGCCCGGGGTTTGTTCGATCCGTTCCGCGAGGTACCTCGACATGTCTGCGCGGAGGTCCGCCCCGCGCACGACCAGCCGCACGGGTGCTCCCGTTCCGGCCAGGAAAAGCGCGGCCTGTGCCGCGGAGTTTCCACCCCCGACGACGGCCACCGGCTGGAGTCCGCAGAGCCTGGCCTCATGGACAGTGGCGGCGTAGAAGACACTGATCCCCTCGAATTCCTCCAGACCGGGGACAGGCAGCCGGCGGTAATGCACCCCGGTAGCCAGCAGCGCGGCACGCGACACTGCGGGGCTGCCCTCGTTGAACTCGGCGTGAAACTCGCCTTCCCGCAACGCAATGGTGTGAGCCCGGCAGGCGACGTTGATCTGCACTCTGAACTTTCGGGCCTGAATGGTCGCTCTTTCAGTGAGCTCCCCACCTGAGATTCCGGCTGGAAAGCCCAGGAAGTTCTCGATCCGCGGGGATGTGGCGGCCTGGCCACCTATCGCATGGGCTTCTTTGAGGACGACCGACAACCCGTCGGACGCCGCGTAGACAGCGGCCGCGAGGCCAGCCGGGCCAGACCCGATCACCATGAGATCGTATGGGGCAGAATGCTCTTTCACCGTGCGCAGGCCCATGGCGAGGGCCAGCTCTGTGTTGGAGGGGTTTCGAAGGATTTGCGAGGCGTTTAGCGCCACTGCCGGCAGGTCATGCTCGAGGATCCCGGCTCGCTTCAGGATCGCCTGCGTCTGCTCGTCGTCCTCCAGATCGACCAGCCGGTGGGGCAGGCGGTTGGCGGCTGCAAATTCCAAGAGACGAAGCGTGTCACGGCTGAAGCGGGATCCAATGATACGGATGCCCGCACCCGCGCTGATCAGCAGGATCCGGCGTTGCAGATATGCCCGCAGGATGGTCTCGCCGACGGCGACGTCCGTCAGTACGACACGGCGCAGATCGTCCCCGCGAATCTGGAGCACTTCCCCGGCCTCGGCGGCCACAGTGCTGACAAAGGCCGGTTGCCCCTCGATCAGGCCCAATTCCCCGAGGAACCGTCCGGGACCGTGAACTTCGAGGATCCGCGTGCTGGTGCCCGGTTCGGCCGGATGCCGGCCCTCGGCGGCCTGCAGTCCCTCCACGACCAGTACCGTGCCTTGCAGAATCACAAAGAAGTCAGCGTCTGGTTCTCCCTCGCGTGCGAGGATTTCCCCGGACTGCGTAGCCCGCCTGGCGCCAACACGGCCCAGAAATTCGATCTGGGTCTGGCCGAGCCGTGGGTAGGCGCCGGAATCATCCGGCGTTTCGGTCAGCTTAGAGCGTGCGACAGGTTCCATCAGTTGGTCGCACCTGTCGGCGTTCTAGACGAATGTCTCATGGGGGTAGCACCAGCGCCAATCCTCGCCGGGCTCCAGGGAACGAACGATTGGATGCAACTCGGTGGCGTGAGCCCTGGCGTGCCGCATCGGTGAGGAGTCGCAACACCCGACGTGGCCGCAGGTGAGACATAAACGCAAGTGAACCCAGGCAGTGCCCAAAGTCAGGCATTCCTCGCACCCCTGAGGTGTTCGCACGCGAACCGGACGAATCCGCGCCAGATGCGGATCATGAATTCCAGCAATCATGTTGGCTCCTATTTCGGTTCAGCCGAGCGGGCCCAGACAGATGGGGGATCAGGCCCTCGCGCAAGCCCGGAGGCCCTTGCCCCCTTGACAAGCCTTAGCCCATCGAGAGCCTCGTGTCGGGGCTTTCGCCCAGCCTGCGCAGTCCGGCTCCGGAGACGATCAGAAGTATGCCGAGGAGAATTGCGAAGGACGAGAGCAGACCCAGAAGACTCAGGATGCCCGGGCCGGGAAAGATGACCAGGAAGAGGCCGAAAAGAGTGGTGACGATGCCTGTGACCAGCCAGAGCCACCACAGCCCAACGGTCCTTTTGACTTCGAAGGCCAGAGCCATCTGAGAGATACCGAGAATAACCGCCCACACGCCGATTACGAGCGCGAGCGAAAGGGCGGTGATGCCCGGCCAGACGAACGCGACCAGACCCGCGAGCACGGAGATGATGCCGCCTACCAGCTGCCAGGCGGATCTGCGCCTCTTACGTGTGACGTAGTGCGCGATGTTCGTGGCGCCGTCAAAGACAGCGTATATTCCGAAGAGGGTCACCAACGCGAGTACGGAAACACCGGGCCAGACGACAACCAGAATACCGAAAAGGACGGCCGCAATGCCCCGGATAATCAACGCAGTTCCTGATCCCTTAAACAATTGTCCTGCCAGTGCGTCAGACATAGCCAAACCTCTGTTTCTCGAAATGCTTCATTCGTAAACTTGCCGGCCCAGCGCCTTCGAACACGGTCTATTCCTTGGCGGTGCTCCCCAGTGTGACTTTCGATGTTTTCGTGTCGTGCCCGCGCTGGAACTCGACATCGGACTGCTGCCCCGGCTCTTTCTTGCGGATAGCGGCCAGGAGGTCGGTCACACTCGCGATCTTCTGCCCGTCGAACTGCGTGACGATGTCTCCTGGTTGCAGTCCCGCTTTGGCTGCCGGTCCTCCGCGGGCAACTTCGATGACCAGCGCGCCCGACGTGGTGGGGAGGCCAAAGCGGCTTGCGACCTCAGGAGAGATGTCGGTCGGAATAATTCCCATGACCGCGTGCGTGGCCACCCCGCTCTTCAGAATCTGGTCCGCTACGTCGGTCACCGTCGCCGCGGGAGTCACGAACCCGATGGACACGGCCCCCGAACTGGGCGGTAGATACGCTTCTGAGAGCCCGATGATCTCAGAGCTGCTGTTGACCACGGCTCCACCGGAATTGCCCGGGGAGATGGGCGCGTCCGTCTGGATGAGGTCGATAAGCCCCTGCGGCGACCCCTCTGACGGTGGCATATTACGGTGAAGTGCGGAAACGATGCCGGCCGTGACGGTCTGCTCCAGCCCCAGCGGACTGCCAAGAACAACTGCCAGCTGCCCAACTTCGGGAAGCGTCGTCGAGAACTTGGCTGCCGGAAGGTTGCCCCGGTCAGCCTTCACCACTGCCACATCGGTTGGGTCGTCAACACCGACGACGGTGGCCGGTGCCTGGGATCCGTCTGCGAAGTGGATCCGGACGCTCTTGAACGGCTTCTTTTGCTGGTCCTCCACCACGTGGGCGTCCGTGACGATGGTGCCGTCGCTGCGGTAGACCACTCCGCTGCCGATGCCCCCTGATGTCTGGATCGTGACCACAGAGGGCTCAACTTCTCTGACGATCCCAGGAACGGCTGAAAGGTCCCCTGTGGAACTGGAACCCCCAGCGCTGGCGGACTGTGATGGCGGAGCCGGAGGCGACGCTGTGCACGCCGACCCGAATATGAGTAACCCCGCGCCGAGAATGGCGGTCCACGCCCTCATGCGTCCTGGAGACGGGAGCGGGGCCTTGCCCTCGGCGGCCGTTCGTCTGCTCATACTCATTGGATGCCCGTTGCCTTCTCTGGATGTCGACGGCGACATGTACCAGTCTGAGTCTCCTCCGCCGCCGTGGCGCCCGCATGGCCCCGCGACGCCTAAAAACGGCCCGAATTTGAGTCCCCCAGGTCAAATCCGAGGCAACTGTTGGGCGCTTTTATTTCGCGCTTGATCTGAGCCGTGCAATGGCTCATCGCGTTCGTGCGGACGTAGGCGCCAGGCTCGCGTGGCAACGTGCAGGTTGAGGCGGGTCTCGGGGTCAGCAAGGTCTAAACCGGTGACCTGCCGGATTGACTTCAGCCGGTATCGCAGCGTGCTCCGGTGAATGGCAAGGCTGTCGGCCGTGTCGTCGTAGTTGCCGCCATGATCCAGATACTGCGCCAAGGTGTGCACCAGATCGGATCCCCTGCGGGCGTCGTTACTCAGCAGTGCACCTAGCCACTCCGCGACGTAGCCGGAGAGGTCAGTTTCGCTGCCGGGCATGTCAAGGATGCGGTAGATCCCCAGCTGGTCGTAGCGGGTGAGTCCGTAGGGGTCGATGGAATGTACCCGGATGTGCAGCGCACGCAGGGCCTGCGCGTAAGAGCGTGGGAGCTGAGTGACATCGTGGCTCGGACCTCCGATGCCCACGGCTCCGGTGGCGCTGCGCAGAGTCCTTGCCGCAACGGTGAAGAGCTTTGTATCGAGCGGATCTCCCGTAGCCACGGCAAGTGTTATGTCCGAACGCCGTGAAACGAGGGCAGGCGTCTGCAGTTCCCGCAGTGTTCTGCGCAGGGCGACCACGACCGTATCGTCGGTTCTTGGCGGTTGCCACTGAGCAACGATTACGTGCTGCGGGCCCGTGATGTCATATCCCATCGCCTCGGCACGCATGGCTGCGGTGTCTTCATCCATTCCCGACACCAGTTCATCCACCAGGTCGCGCCCCAGTTTCAGTTCCAGCTGGGCAATGCTGCGGCGGTGCGACAACTCGATCTGCAAGAGCCGCGTTCCATACTCCAAAGCGAAGACGTCATCGGCCGTGTAGGGCCTGCCGTTCTCGAGCAAGCACATTGCTCCGAGCACGTCCCGGTCCGGCAGAACCAGCGCCACGAGCCCTCGGGGTTCTTGGACCGGCAATCCGAAGGCGTGCCAGAGCTGCACCGTCCGGGACCTGTCGGCCGCACTGGGCCGGAGATACGGACGCCCGGATTTGGTACCGGCCGCGGCGCGGATGTTGCCGAACGCGTCCTCGATGCAGACCGGGTGCCCCGTCAGCACTGACAGCACTTCCGCCAGAAGGGACTCCCGGGAGCTCATTTGTCCGAGGGGGGCTGTGAGAGTGCCATTGAGGGCGTTCTGGATCGACGTCCGGGTTTCGAGCTGCAGTACCGTTGCCGTGAGGATACGCAGGCGATTGTCCACGTCGGCGGCATTGGACAGCGGGGCCGCGTGCTCCTGCTGGTGTGCTCTTGCCGCTTCCTCGACTACGCCGGGGGGAGTTTCCGCCGTTGCGTGTAGCTCGATCATCTGCGCCGGACTCGGAGCTGTGCGGGCCTGCAGGACAAGGCACCCGATCAGTTCTCCGCTGCCGTCATAGGTCGAGAGTGCGTATCGCCACCCCGGCCCTGTGGAGGGAAGTTCGGCATCCCTGGCGTCGGACCGGCGGACACCTGGGTCCTGGGCCGTCGGCGCCCGGTTCGGGCCCGGAAGCAGATGACCGTCCACCACTAGAAAGCAAGCTGCCACATGGCAAAATTCCAGTGAAGAAACAGATTGTGCGGCCTTGAGGAGAGTCTCCTCGGCCCTTAGTCGATCGAACATCCACGTTACCTGCCGGTCTCTCTGTCCGCGGCTGAGGGCCTCGTTCGTGGGCGAGATGCGTGGCGGCGGATCCCCAATCATCCCAGCGATTTCCAGACTACGCCTGTGCAATCTATCCCGATAGGGCAATTCCCGGGAGCATATTTGGACCCTCGAGGGCATGCCGTCGCTCCCGTGCAAGGCGCAGACTCAACCCTATAAGGCCCCGTGACAAAAGCCCTGTGAGCCCCCTGGCCCAGCAGGACAGGGCGTGGAGTCATGTGGTGCAACCTCGGGCGGACGTCGCCACAGGACCGGTCGCGCGCCCTCTAGGACCGGAGTGAGTCATGGCCAAAGCAGTAGGGATTGATCTTGGAACAACCAACTCGGTGATCGCCGTCTGGGAAGGCGGGGAAGCCCGCGTTATCCCCAACGCCGAAGGAGCCCGGACCACTCCGTCGGTTGTCGCGTATACGGACAACGGGGAACGGCTTGTGGGGCAATTGGCCCGACGCCAGGCGATTCTCAATCCCAAGGGAACTATCACGTCGGCCAAGCGGTTCATCGGCCGACACTTTGACGAGATCACGGATGAGGCCAAAGCCGTGAGTTTCGACGTCGTCGCGGACGACAACGGCGTGGCGCGTTTTCAGGTTCAGGGCAAGAAAGTCGCACCCGAAGAGGTGAGTGCGCTCGTTCTCCGCAAGTTAGTGGACGACGCCGCGAAGCAGTTGGGCGAAAAGGTGACGGAGGCCGTCATTACGGTTCCCGCGTACTTTAACGATGCACAGCGCACTGCGACCAAGGACGCGGGCAGGATTGCCGGGCTGGAAGTCCTGCGCATCATCAACGAGCCTACTGCAGCGGCCCTGGCCTATGGCATCGATAAACGTCAGCATGAGACGGTTTTGGTTTTCGACCTTGGCGGCGGAACTTTTGATGTGAGCCTGCTGGACGTGGGGGACGGGGTTGTTGAGGTCCGCTCCACGGCGGGGGACACGCATCTCGGCGGAGACGATTTTGACCGCCGGCTTGTCGATTACCTGGCCGACGACTTCCAGAAGGAGGCGGGCATCGACCTCCGGTCGGACCCGCAGGCGTTGCAGCGCCTGTTCGAGGCTGCCGAGAAAGCGAAGGTCGAGCTGAGTTCTGTGACCCAGACCCAGGTGAACCTTCCCTTCATCACTGCCGACGCCACGGGGCCCAAGCATCTGACGACCACCGTTAGGCGCTCCGTTTTTGAAGACATCACCCACGACCTGGTGGAACGCACCATGGATCCTGTCAAGCAGGCGATGACGGACGCCAAGGTCACCGCCAACGACATCGATGAAGTCATTTTGGTCGGCGGCTCCACCCGCATTCCCGCTGTGCAGAACGTCGTCCGGCGCCTGACCGGCGGCAAAGATCCCAACATGAGCGTCAATCCGGACGAAGTCGTGGCTATCGGTGCTGCGATCCAGGCCGGTGTGCTTAAAGGAGAGGTCTCGGACGTCCTGCTTCTGGACGTTGTGCCGCTTTCCCTGGGTGTCGAGACCCGCGGCGGTGTGATGACAAAGATCATCGAGCGCAACACGACCATCCCCGCACGGCGCAGCGAAGTGTTCTCCACCGCGGACGACAACCAGCCCGCCGTGGACGTGGTGGTCTTGCAGGGGGAGCGGGAACTGGCAGCGGATAACCGGGTGCTGGGCCGGTTCCAGCTGACCGATATCCGGCCAGCGCCCCGCGGAGAACCGCAGATCGAAGTCACGTTCGATGTAGATGCCAACGGCATTTTGAACGTGACCGCCCGCGACAAGGACACGGGCAAGGAACAGGGCATCACCATCAGCGAAGGCTCCAACCTCGACACCAAGGAAGTCGAGCGCATGATCGCCGAGGCTGAGTCCCACAGAAGCGAGGACCTGCAGAACCGGGAGCGGATCGACACCCTCAACGAACTCGATGCAGTGGCCTACCGCGTTGAGCGGGCCGTCAATGAGCTAGGTGACGCAGTCCCGGTGCACGACAAGGCCCGAGCGGAACTGCTCGTTGGTCAGGCGCGCGACGCCGTCAGCAACCAGGCAGACGTTGGCACCGCCAGGGAACTGATTTCCGAGCTTCAGCAGCTGCAGTCGGCGCTGAGCGCCTCGGCTGCCTCCGCGGCCACCGCAGGGGCGGGTCAGGAATCCGCATCTCAGCCCGCAGCGTCCAACGATGTAGATGAGGATGACATCGTCGACGCGGAATTCGACCGTGGCTAGGAACGGCCATGAGCGACCAGGCAGGGCCGGCTCCAGGAAGTAACGAGGCAGAGGCCGCCACACTCGGTGAAAGGGAAACCAAAGCGACGGAACAGGCGGACGCGCTCGCCAAAATGGAGGATCTGTGGCGCCGTGCGCTGGCTGACGCAGACAACGTCCGAAAGCGCGCCGCCCGGGACGGCGCACAGGTAAGGGCACAAGAGCGCGCAGCGGTCTCTTTGGCGTGGCTGCCCGTCCTCGACAATCTGGAATTGGCCTTGGCTCACGCCCCGGCTGCCGGGGACCCGCTCGTCGATGGCATAGTCGCTATCCGATCCCAGGCCATCGATACCCTGTCCCGCCTTGGCTACCCGCGGATCGACGCCGAGAACGTTCCCTTCGACCCGCGGATTCATGAGGTGGTCAGTGTGTCGGAAACGGACGAGGTTCCCCCAGGGACGGTGCTGAGCGTACTGCGCCCGGGCTACGGCGGCACGGACACCATCCTCAGGCCAGCGGCGGTCGTTGTCAGCCGGGCGGTGAACGCTGACCGTGGCTAAGGACCCATATACCGTTCTCGGCGTCTCCCGGACGGCGGACGCTGACGAGATCCAGCGCGCCTACCGCAAACTGGCACGGAAATATCATCCGGACGTCAATCGTGATCCGGACGCCGCTGAGCGGTTCAAGGAAATCGGGGAGGCCTACAGCACTCTTTCGGACGCCGAAACGAGGGCCCGTTACGATCGCTTCGGTGCCGATTTCCGGCAGTACGCCGGCAGCGGTGGCGGACCGGCCGGAGGCGGTCAGCGGTGGGGGCCCGGCGGCCCCCGGCCAGGTCCGCGGCCGGGACGCGGCGGGTACGGAAATGTCGACGTCGATATGGGTGGCGACGTGGATTGGGAGGACCTGCTGGGTGGCTGGTTCCGTCAGCAGGGAGCAGGTCCAGTACAGGGAGCGGACCACGAAGCCGAGCTTCGGCTGACCCTCGACGAAGCGATCCGTGGCGGACGCCGCACCGTCCGCCTGGCCCAGCCGGGCGGCGAAGCCCGGAACTATGACGTCGACGTGCCCCCCGGTGTGCTGGACGGCCAGCGCATCCGCCTCGCGGGGGAGGGCGCCGCTAGCCGCGGCGGGGGTCCGCCGGGGGATCTGTTCCTGACCGTACGCATCCAGCCGGACGCCAGATACCGGCTCAAGGGCCGGGACATTCACTTCGACCTTCCCGTCACGCCGTCGGAAGCCGCTCTCGGGACCAAGATCAAGGTCAACGCGCCTGCGGGGCCGGTCACCATCACCGTTCCCGGCGGGTCTTCCAGCGGGCGCAGACTTCGGCTTCGCGGCCAAGGTGTGCCCGACCCGAAGGGCCAGCCCGGGAACCTCTACGCGGAGATCCGTGTCATGGTGCCCCCGCGGTTGAGCAGTGAGGTGCGCAAGCTATACGAGCAGCTTGCCGCTGTCTCCGACTTTCACCCGAGAGAGGGGCTCTTATGAGCCGAGAATATCCGCTCGCCTATCCGTGGCGCCTGAATCTCGAGGCGGTGGCGCGCAGCAGCGGCGTCCACCCAGACGTCGTCATGCGGTTCGTGGATCTGGATCTGATCCGGCCGCTGGGCGATGCCGCGGGCGGACCATGGTTCAGCCCGCAGGCCCCGGAACTCATAGCGCGCGTCATGAGACTCCATTCGGAGCTGTCGCTGAACTACGCGGCAATCCCGCTGGTACTCGATCTGTTGGTGCGGGTCGACTCGCTTGAACGACGGTTGGTTGAAATCACGCAGGTGGAAGGGACTGCTTCAAAATGAACATGGAGAGTTTGACCCAGAAGTCGCAGGAGGCCCTGGCGGAGGCCCAACGGATAGCCCAACGCAATGGGCACACTGAGACTGACGGTGAACACCTGCTGCTGGCCCTGCTGGAGCAGGAAAGTGGCCTTGTCCCGCGCCTGCTCGTGGCCATGCAGGTGGATGTGCACGAGCTGAGAGCGGCCGTCGAAGCCGAGCTGAGGCGCAAGCCAAAGGTCACGGGCCCCGGAGCGGGACCGGGCCAGGTGTATGTGAGCCGCAGGCTGGGCGCACTCCTGGATACCGCCGAACGTGAAGCCAAGCGCCTCAAAGACGAGTACGTCTCGGTGGAGCACCTGCTGGTTGCCCTGGCGGAGGAAGGACGGTCCACTGCCGCCGGAAGGGTGCTGGCTGATCACCGGGTCACCCGCGAGGCATTCCTGTCGGCCCTGACCCAGGTACGGGGAAATCAGCGCGTCACCTCGTCAACACCCGAACAGACCTACGAAGCGCTGGAGAAGTACGGCCGCGATCTGGTGGCGGACGCCCGCACCGGAAAGCTGGATCCGGTCATCGGCCGCGACGCGGAAATCCGGCGGGTCGTCCAGATACTTTCCCGCAAGACCAAGAACAATCCGGTGCTTATCGGCGAGCCCGGAGTCGGCAAGACCGCCATTGTGGAGGGACTGGCCCAGAGGATCGTCCGGCAGGATGTGCCGGAAGGGCTGAAGAACAAGACCATCTTCTCGCTCGACCTGAGCGCCCTGGTGGCCGGTGCCAAGTACCGCGGCGAGTTCGAGGAGCGGCTGAAGGCGGTCCTGGCCGAGGTGCTGGCGGCAGAAGGCAGGATCCTGCTCTTCGTCGACGAGCTGCACACCGTCGTCGGGGCAGGCGCGTCTGAGGGGTCGATGGACGCCGGAAATATGCTCAAGCCAATGCTGGCCCGCGGGGAACTGCACATGATCGGCGCCACCACCCTCGACGAATACCGCAAGCACATTGAGTCGGATGCGGCTTTGGAGCGCCGCTTCCAGCCGGTCACGGTTGACGAGCCCGACGTCGAGGACGCTATTTCCATACTTCGCGGGCTGCGGGAGCGCCTTGAGGTCTTCCACGGTGTACGGATCCAGGACAGTGCTCTGGTGGCTGCGGCCACCCTTTCCCACCGGTACATCACTGACAGGTTCCTTCCGGACAAGGCCATTGACCTAGTGGACGAGGCGTGCGCCCGCTTGCGGACGGAAATTGATTCGATGCCGGCAGAACTGGATGAGCTCACCCGGAAGGTCACGCGGCTCGAGATAGAAGAGGCTGCACTCTCCAAGGAGACCGATCCGGCCAGCAAGACCCGGCTCGAGGAGTTGAGGCGTGAATTGGCGGACCTGCGGGCTGAGGCTGACGCGAAGCGGGCCCAATGGGAAGCCGAGCGCCAGGCGATCCACAAACTGCAGGAAATTCGCAGTGAACTGGAGCGGCTGCGGCAGGAGGCCGAGGAAGCAGAGCGGAACTACGACCTCAACCGGGCGGCTGAGCTACGCTACGGCAGACTTGCCGACCTCGAACGGCGGCTGGCCGCCGAGGAGGACCGGCTGACCGCGAAACAGGGTGAAAAACGCCTGCTCCGTGAGGTGGTGACGGAGGACGAGATCGCCGACATCGTCGCGGCGTGGACAGGCATACCGGTCGCACGTCTGAAGCAGGGCGAACGTGAAAAAGTCCTGCACCTGGACGAAATCCTGCGCTCCCGCGTCGTGGGACAGGAAGAAGCGATTAGCGCGGTGTCGGACGCCATCATCCGCGCCCGTTCCGGTATCCGGGATCCCCGCCGTCCCATCGGCTCCTTCATCTTCCTCGGCCCGACCGGTGTCGGGAAGACCGAGCTTGCAAAGGCTCTGGCTGCGGCACTCTTCGACAGCGAGAACGCGATGATCCGGCTGGACATGAGCGAGTACCAGGAGCGCCACACTGTGAGCCGACTGCTGGGGGCGCCACCTGGCTACATCGGCTACGACGAAGGAGGACAGCTCACCGAGGCGGTACGCCGGAAGCCGTACTCGGTGGTGCTGTTCGATGAGGTGGAAAAGGCCCACCCGGATATTTTCAACACTTTGCTGCAGGTACTCGATGACGGGAGGATTACGGACTCGCAGGGCCGGACCGTCGATTTCCGCAATACCGTCATCATCATGACCTCCAATATCGGTTCCCAGTACCTTTTGGAGGGTTCGGCCGAAGGCGGGGCGATCACCGACGATGCGCGCGGCATGGTGATGGGTGAGCTCCGGGCGCATTTCCGCCCCGAGTTCCTCAACCGCGTGGACGATACGGTCCTGTTCGCGCCCCTGGGACTGCCGCAAATCGAGCGCATCGTTGATCTGCAGTTCCAACAGCTGCGACAACGGCTGGCCGAGCAGCAAATAGAGCTGCACCTGACCGAGGAAGCGCGCCTTCTGATAGCCGAACGCGGCTTCGACCCGGTCTACGGAGCCAGGCCCCTGCGCCGCTACATTTCCCATGTGGTGGAAACGCAAGTGGGCCGGGCCCTGCTGCGTGGCAGCATCGCGGAAGGCGGAGTGGTCACGGTGACCGCATCCGGAGGGGAACTAGTGGTTGACTACAGCACGATGGAACTGGAAGGGGCCGGAACCGCATGAACAAGGCCATCACCAAATGTCCCCACTGCGGCAAATCCAACCGCGTGCCGGCCGTCGCCGACGGCCGGCCACGCTGCGGCAGTTGCCACCGGGAGCTTCCCTGGGTGGTTGAAGCGGGCGACGACGACTTCGGCGAGATCGCCGAACGTTCCGGCGTTCCGGTACTGGTGGACTTTTGGGCGGTGTGGTGCGGACCCTGCCGGATGGTGAGCCCCGTGCTGGACCAGTTGGCACACGAACGCGCGGGGCAGATCAAACTCGTAAAGGTCGACGTCGACCACTCACCGCAGCTCTCCGCCAAATTCGCGATTCAGGCAGTGCCAACGTTGATGGTCATCGTCGACGGCGAGATCGTCGCGAGGCAGGCCGGCGCAGCTCCCGCCCCCGCACTGAGGTCCTGGCTGGACGGGGCACTCACGAAGTAGCACAAGAACAGCCGACGACGGCGGTCCCGCCCCTTTGGGGCGGGCCGCAGGGCATCCTCCGGGGGCCCACACCTGCTACAAGGTATTTTTTCCTCGCCGTCAGGTCATGAGGCGGTGTGGACCTTGATTGCCTGCTCTGCCTGCAGTCCGGCTTCCAGCCGCCCGGCCTCTTGCTGCGCTCCCTGGCATAGCCAGCGAACGTCGGAGTGGAGCCCGATGAAAGTGACCCCCCAGCTGATGAACAGCTTGGCATCGTCTGCGTCGTTCGCGAAAACGCCGGTGGCCTTTCCAGCCTTGCGTGCCTGGGCCACAACCGACCGCATGGCTTCGACGACCTCTGGATGCCAGGTGTCGCCCAGATGGCCGAGGGACGCAGCCAAGTCGGACGGGCCCAGGAAAACGCAGTCGACACCCTCGGTTGCACAGATGGCCGCAGCGTTGTCCACGCCGGATCGGGATTCGATCTGCACGATGGTGCACACTTGTTCGTTGGCGTTCTTCACGTACACCGGGTCAAGACCGTACCGGCCGGCCCGGACCAATCCTGCCACGCCCCGCACGCCAGCGTTACCGTTCTGCGGGTAACGCATCGCGCGGACAGCCGCCTGCGCTTCGTCCGCGCTGTTGACATTCGGGAAGATAAGAGTGCGCGCACCAATGTCCATGGCCCGCTTGGCCAGGACAGGATCGTTTTCGGCCAGGCGCACGATTGCCTCGGCACGGCCGCCGTTAGCCCGGGCGGCGTCGACGGCCCTCAACTGTTCCACAGCGCTGGCGGGATCGTTAGGGGCGTGCTCAAGGTCGACTACGAGCCAGTCGAACCCGCAATGGGCCAGGGCCTCGGCCACCGCAGGTGAACCCAGCGTTAACCAAGTTCCGGTTGAGGTGGCGCCGGAGCGCAGAGCCACCTTGACGGGGTTGTCGTGCATCAGGTCATCCTTCTACGAGATCTGTTCATTGTGTCCGCGGGCCGGACCCGGTCCATGTGGCCCCGAAGTTCAAGCCGTCGGGATTATCCTAGGTGCCGCGGAATCCCCAGCGGGTTGTTGCCCTGCAACTCCGCGGGAAGGACATGGTCGGGGAACCCCTGCAGTGCCACCGGACGCAGGAACCGTTGAATCGCTGCCGTCCCGACAGATGTGGTTTGGACGGCAGTGCTCGCCGGGTATGGTCCGCCGTGCTGCTGGGCATGTGTTACAGAGACGCCTGTGGGCCAGCCGTTCCACAGGACGCGTCCCGCCTTGCCGGCCAGAACACTGAGCAGTTGGCGGACGTCGCACTGGTCTGTGGCCTGTACCGTGGCGGTGAGTTGGCCGTCCATCCTCCGGGCAACCGTCAGGAGCTGATCTATGTCCTCGTACTCAACCACCAGGGAGAAGGGCCCGAACCGCTCGGCCAGGAACAGGTCCGGATCCTCGAGGACTGCTGCGATGTCGGTGGCCAGGATCAGTGGCGCCGGGCCGGCGGGCTCGCCGGGAATGTTCCCGTTCAGGATGCGGACCTGCCGGTGGCCTGCGAGCTCGGCAACTTCCCGGGTGTAGCCCGCTTGTATCCGTTCGGTCAGGAGCCTTGTGGCGCCCGGCAGTTCCGCGGTGCGCAGGTGTTCGATGATTTGGCTTCCCGACGGAACAAAGAGGGTTCCCGGTTTGGTGCACAATTGGCCGGCGCTGCCGGTCACTGCGGCCACGTAGCCCTCAGCGATGGCAGCCGGACGTTCTGCTCCCGCCGCGGGGGTAACAAAAACCGGGTTGTTGCTGCCCATCTCCGCATAAAACGGAATCGGAACATCCCGTTGTTGGGCGATGTCGTATAGTGCCCGCCCGCCGGGGATTCCTCCGGTGAAAGCGCCCGCCTGGATCCTGGGATCTTTCAGGGCCCGGACGCCGGTTTCTGTTCCGTGGATCAGGGCCAGCACGCCAACAGGTGCCCCGGACTCTTCCAAGGCCCTGAGGAGAATCGCGGCGGTGCGCGCCGAGAGCCCCGGATGTCCGTGGTGCGCCTTGACGATGACCGTGCAGCCTGCCGCCAGGGCTGAAACGGTGTCGCCGCCACCGACGGAAAAGGCAAAGGGGAAATTGCTGGCGGCGAAGACCAGCACCGGCCCCAGCGGGAGCAGCATCCGTCGAAGATCGGGGCGGGGTGCACCCATGGGCCATTCGGGATCGGAGTGGTCGATGCGTGCGTCAACGTAGCGGCCGATCCGTAGTTCCTCGGCGAAGAGCCGCATTTGAAAAACGGTCCGCGTCAATTCTCCCCGCAGCCGCGCATCGGTCAGATGCGTCTCTGCCATGGCGAGTTCGATGAGCTCGTCGGCGTGCGTCTCCATGGCTGCAGCCATCGCCTCAAGGTGGCGGGCACGGTCAGTGGAGGGCATCCGGGACCAGCTCTCGAAGGCGGTTTCGGCCGCGTTCAGGACTTCGTCCAGGCTCAGGTTTTCAATAGTTTCGATAGTCATCTTGACTTGCTCTCTTGTTTGTATCCAAGATGGTCGGCGGACACTTGGGCCCTAGTCGATCTCCTGGTTGCTCTTTTCTTTGGCGAACAACACAGCCACGAGTGAGATGGCGCCGCAGAGGATGATGAAAAGGCCCACCGGAAGATAGCTGCCGCCGAAGGCTGCGAGGAGTGCTGTGGCGATCAGCGGAGCCGGCCCGCCCGCGATAGCTGCTCCCAGCTGGTAGCCCAGGGAAGCGCCTGTGTAGCGGATGTCCGGGGAGAAGCTTTCTGCGATCACGGTGCCGATCAGTGACCCATAGGTGGGCCAGATGACGGCAAACCCGATGAAAAGCGCAACGGCAAGGAACGGCAGGGACTTCTGGTTGAGCATCCAGAGGTACGGGAGGATAAACACCATCAGGGCCACGGTGCCCCAGAGGAAAACCTTTTTCCGGCCGATCCGGTCCGAGAGCGCACCAAACTTGCCCATCGAGAACACGCCGATCACGGCGCAGACCAGCAGCACCGAGAGTACGGCTTCGCGCTTGTACCCCAAGGTCATGGCGTAGGAGACGGTGAACGTCGCGAACATGAAGAACGTCGAGGTCTCAACGATCTTGGCGCCCGTTGCGATAAGGACTTCACGCCAGTGGTGCTTCAGGGTGTCGACGAGGGGGACCTGTTTCGTCGCACCCGCGGCTTTCACCATCCGGAATGAGGGTGTCTCGTCGACCTTGTGGCGGATCCAAAGACCGACAGCCAGCAGGACAACCGACAGAAGGAACGGTATCCGCCACCCGTAGGCCAGGAACGCTTCGTCAGAGAAGACCGCGCCCGCGGCCAGGGTGATCATGTTGCCCAGAGCGAGGCCGAGCATAGCACCGGTCTGCGGGACTGCGCCGAAGAATCCGCGCCGGTTCTTGGGGGAGTACTCGACGGCCAGAAGCAGGCCCCCTCCCCATTCGCCGCCCAGGGCAAGGCCCTGGAGCAGGCGGAGCACAGTCAGAATGATGGGAGCCGCGACGCCGATAGCTGAATAGGTGGGCATCAAACCCATCGCGACAGTAGAGACGCCCATCAGGGTCAGCGTGACGACCAGTGTTTTCTTCCGGCCGATCCGGTCTCCGACATGGCTGAACAGAATGCCGCCGATCGGACGGATCAAGAAGGCCAGGGCGAAGGACGCCAAGGCCAAGAGCTGGCTGACGGTCGGATCGTTGGACGGGAAGAACAAGGGGCCGAATACCAGCCCGGACATGGTGCCATAAAGGAAGTAGTCGTACCACTCGATTGTGCTACCGACTGCGCTGCCCCACAGGGCGCGCTTCCGATCCTGGTCGGAGACCACGATCTGTGGCGCTGCGACAGTTGATGACATGTTTTTCTCCTAAGGGAAGGCCTTCGACGTTGAAGGTATGGATTAGTTGCTGCTGCCCATCAGGACCACCGAACGACCGATGTTTCCGTTCGTCAGCGAGTCGAATGCATCGTTGATCTGGGCCAGGCTGAACTTCTCGCCGACAAGGGCATCAAGCTGCAAACGGCCGGCCAGATACATGTCCAGGATCTGGGGTATCTGCACTGACAGATTGGAGGAACCGTACAGGCTCCCCCTCACCGATTTCTCCTGCTGGACAACCTGGTTCAGGGGCACGTTGATCTCGGCCTCGGCGTTGGACAGTCCCACCACGAAAGCCGTGCCGCGGGGGCGAAGTGCCATGACTGCCTCGCGAATGGACTGGGGCCGACCGATTGCCTCGACAGCCCAGTGGGCTCCATTGCCAGTGATCTCGTGCACAGTGGTGGCCAGATCGTGTTCACGCGTGTTGATCGTGTGGGTTGCCCCAAGCTCCCGCGCCTTCGCGAGCTTTTCGTCGTCAATGTCGGCAACGATCACCGGGTGGGCCCCGACTGCTGCGGCGCCGATGACCGCCGAAAGCCCCACTCCGCCGGCTCCAACGATGAGGATCGACTCACCGGCGGGAGCCCCCATTCCGTTCAGCACAACACCCATCCCTGTGATCACTGCACAGCCCATGATGGCTGCCACAGCGGCCGGAACCTCTTGGGGTATCTTGATCACCGATTCGCCGGATACGACGCATTCTTCCGCGTAGCAGGACACCCCCATCAGGTGATGTACGGGCTTTCCGTCCTGTGACAGCCGCGTTCCGCCGCGCAGCAGTTCGTTATGGGTCGCGTGCGCCGCGCCGAGGCGGCAGAGCGCAGGCGAACCGCTGCTGCAGTACTCGCACCGGCCGCAACTTGGCCGCCAGGTCAGAATGACCTTGTCGCCTGGCCTGACATGGGTGACGCCGGCTCCGACTTCCTGCACGATGCCCGCGCCCTCGTGGCCCAGCACGATAGGCGTCCGGCATGCCAGGTCCTGGACCATGTAGTGGTAATCACTGTGGCAGATGCCCGCCGCGTCAACGCGCACCCGGACTTCGCCCGGACCAGGCGCCTGTAGGTCAAGATCGACGACGGCAAGCGGTGCGCCTGCTTGGTTCATGATTGCGGCCTTCACCGATCACTCCTTGTTGCTTAGGTCTCATACCCCGTGTTTGAAATCACGGGAACTGAGCATAAGCATCAGGTCCGGACCGCCGTCGTCAAAATCTTCCTCTCACCCAGTGAGACGCCTATAGTTTGGCCCAGTGCGGAACTGCCCCCATCTGCCGGTTCAGTCCCAGTGTCGCTGCATGGACCGCGGGACCAACCAGTCTCATCTCCACCACCCCCACCGGAGCAGTGATGGAAATGGCCGCCACAGCAGTCCCATCACCCCGCAGAATGGGACTCGCCGCGCACGCCAGGCCGGCATGGGATTCTTCGCGCTCATAGGCAATTCCCTCACGTCGCGCCAGGTCCAGTTCGGCGCGAAGCTCCTGGGGATCGGTAACAGTGTTGGGCCCGATCTTCTCCAACTCACCGTTCAGAAGATCCTCGACCAGCTGGTCAGGAGCGTGGGCAAGCAGGGCCTTCCCGCCAGCAGTCGCATAGCACGGTACACGTCCACCAACCCGGGATGGGATGGTCAAGTCCCGGTACTGTCCGCGCAGGATCTCGATATAGACGACGTCGTTACCTTCGAGAACACCCAGCTGAACTGTCAAGCCCGTGGCCCGCCGGAGGTCGAACATCGTTGCCAGGGCCAGGCGCCGAAGATCCTTTGGCTGCTGCGCCATCTGCCCCAATTCAAAACACCGGATGCCGATCTGGTATCCCGACTTGACCCGGTCGACAAAATCGTGCTTGGCGAGTTCCGAGAGTATCCGTGCCGCGGTCGCCCGGGAAAGTCCGGCCCTGCGTGCGATCTCCCCACCCGTCAGGACTGGTTCTTCAGGACTGAAGACGTCAAGGAGCAGTGAAACCCGCTCAATCATGCTGGCAGGGGGCTTCGGTTCAGTGGAATTCACGTTAAGCATTATGGTCTCACTCAGCGAGACGGGCAAAGTCTCACGTAACCTTCTGATTGACAGCTCCGCCCGTCGCCACAACGGAGCGAGGGACAGGATGGGGCCCTGGACGAGCTCCGCTCAGTCGTGGGTCGCGCTCCAGCGAGACGGCGGCTCCACTGCAGTCGTCGGTGGCGAAGGCGGCGATGGTCCGGGCGGGTCTCCACAAACTCGCGTGCCAGTGGGCGCCCCGCAATGCCGCGGAAGTGCAGCCGGACAGTGACCTGGGTGAACGTTCCGGCACAGGGAACACCCAGCCGGTGCCCCCGATAGGTGGCTGGACCCGGAAACCGATCAGGCCGAGGTCGCCCGGCATACACGTCGGCGTCCACACCCCGGCGCATATGTGGGAGCGCTGCTACGACGGAAGTGCTCCAATGAAGGAATACAGCATCAGCTGTCGGCCATGGCGTCAGGGCTGGTTGAGTTCCCCACAGCAGTCGGCTTCCTTGCTGGCGGTCTGGATGATCCAGAACCGTTGAACAGCTCATAGGTTTCCCTATATGGGCCATCGGTGACAACGGGGATTTCACCTGAAATATGAACAACAGAAGCTTCGCTCATGTCAGCGGCGACCCCCTCACCGGCCAGCAGCACCCCGGCGTTCATGGGGATTCGTTTTAGGCGCCCCTGGCATTGATGACCTGTTCGATGTCCGCTGCTTCAAGCTTTTTTAGCCTCGTCGCTGGCGCGCATGATCAGCAATGAACTTCAATGTTCTTCTTGGTACCGAGAACGTCTTATGCGTCCTTCTGTTACTGCCTCAGGGCAAGCGTCGGATCGACAAGGACCAAGAAAAATTCTTAACACTGGTTCTTGATGGCCAGGAACTGATCCGCTTCTCAGTCTCCGTCGTCAGGCTCGTCCGAAAGGGGCCTCGTGGCCGGCCCGGCCATGCTTCGGGGCATCGTCATGGTGGATGCGCTTCGGTGCCCCGACCAAATCGGCGGGCACAGGAGGATCCTTCTCATCGTCAGATGTCATGAGGCTCATCCTAAAGGCAACAGAAGGTCGCGGTGGATGGCGACACCCATTAGGCCGCGCGGATAACTAGCGCTCAGATGGTTGATTGCCGGGCGGCCGGGGCGGTGTACTGGCCGGTTGCTTGGCTCCGTGCCGGTGTCCTGGCCATGGTCTCAGCGGCGTGCCTAGGCTCCTCAGTGGCCCGGAAATGGCGGAGCAGGCGTTCGGCGATATTGGCAAAACGATTTGTCGCCTAGTGTGCCGCCCACGTTATGGCCGCTCTTCCGCAGCAGCCTAGGGGACCGAAGAGCTTCGAGTGACGCCCTGTTGCCTCATTGCAATACCTCCGGGAGGGGTAATACGTTGCCTCATTTGAAAACCTCCGGATGGGTGGCTTCGTTGCCTCGTTGAAAAACCTCCGGATTGGTTAGCCGTTCCAGGCGCGGTTCACCGGTTTGAGAGGGGCTGGTTTCTTGGCCAGGGCGAGTGTTTCCAGCTCTGCGGTCAGAGCCAGGATCTGGCGGGAGAGGGCGCCGGGTTTGATGCGTTTGAAGGCCGCGTTCATCTGGATGACCGGCCGTTTGTGCACCCGTTCGTGCCGGACCGCGCGCTGGTGGGGTGTGGCCGGCGCGTCGTGCTTCTTGGTGATCTTCGCGCCGTGGCGTTGCCTGGAGAGCAGTTTCTGCTGGGGCAGCAGGTAGTTGGTGAAGACGCGGTCCACCTCCCAGATCTCGTTGAGTTTCTCCAGCTCCGCGGGCGTGTCGTAGCGCAGGTAGCCGACCAGTTCCCGGACCCGGGCCCAGTTCTTCTGCTCGACGTGTGCGCCGTCGTTTTTGTTCCCCGGGCGGGAGCGGGTGAAGGTGATCTGGTGCGCGTGGCAGTAGGCCAGCAGGTGCTCGTTGATGAACTCGGAACCGTTGTCCGAATCGATGCCGGTGATGGGGAACGGGAACACGGCAGTGACGTGCTCAAGGGCCTCAAAGACCCATTTCGCGGCCTTGTTCCGCACCGACCGGTTCACCGTCCACCCGGTGCAAACATCGGTCACGGTCAGCGTGCAGCAGAACTCCCCGAAGCTGTTCCCGCCCTCGTGACCGACAAGGTCGATCTCCACAAACCCCGGGACCGCGTCGTCCCACTCGGCCCAGGTGCGGACCGGAATCTGGGACTTCAGCAGCGTCCCCGGCTTGGTGTGGGACCGTCCCCGCGGGATCAGTCTGGCCCGCTCGCCGGCGAGCTTGCGGTCGATCGTCGCCGCGCTCATCCGCATCAGCAACACAGCCTGTTCATCGGTGAGCTCAAGCTCCCGGTCCCGCCGCAGCAACGGCACCAGCACCGGCAGCATCGGCGCCAGCAGCCTGCCGGCCGGGGCCCGCAGCACCGCCCAGCACTTGATCAGCGCCGGCAGCAGGTCCGGCCCATAGACGGGTGTCCTGCCCGGCCTCGGCCTGACGATTTTCAGCACCAGCGCGTCCCTCAGGGCAGCCCTGGCATAGTCGCGGTGCCAACCGGTCAGGTCGACCAGCTCGTCCAGGATCCGGGACTTCCCTGCACGGTCCGCGCTCTGATAGGCGAGGGCCTTCTTCTTCGTCACAGCTTGCCGCTGGGCCATCGTTAGCTCCATGAAAACGGGCATAGCCCGCAACCGCCACCAACACCTTCAACCACGCCGCTACGCGGAGGTATTCAAATGAGGCAACGAATCCGGCTACGCGGAGGTTTTCAATGAGTCAACGCGGACGCTTGACACACTTCGGCACCGCCCTTAATCTGGACGCCAAGTCGATTTGGCAAAACGATTTGATGCCCACTTCCACCGGCCGGGCTGCAGCGCGGCTTCACGTGGCCCAGCCGCCCGTCAGCCGGATGATGCGGCAGCTGGAGAGAGACCTTGGCGTTGACCCTTTCATCCGCAGCACACGCACTGTCCAGCTCACCGCGGCGGGAGTGGCGCTTACAGCATCAGCCCGGGAGATCCTGGCTGCAGCCGACCGTGCGAGAGCCAGTGCGATTGCCGCCGGCCGCGGTGCTGTGACGTTGCCTGTTTCTGCCTCCACGACTGTTCATGGCTGGGTTTCTGGCTGACTGCATGACTATTAGGCTTTTGTCCCAGGCTCTCTGAGATTCGCGGGGCAGCCACCTCGGCTGCCAAGAGAACAGGGCCAGGAAGATTAACGGGCGGCTGCTCATACGGAAAGGGGTGACCGGCCATGCTGCCCGGTTTGGAGGGAGGGCGCGCCGGTAAAGCGCAGGACCAACGACCCCACTGGCGCCGACTTCAAGGCCCAGCCCGTTCGGCTGATTTCCCGTGCGGGGGAGTTCGTGGTGGAGCCCGCTATGTAAGCGCGGCCTGGGCGGACTGGTGAGCCCTGCCGGGCCACCCCCTCAGGCGAGGCCAACTCTGCCAGCGCAACGTTCGGTGGAGCGGACCGTCTTTGGTTACGAGGCGGTGATGTTCTGCGCCCGAAGGCCCTTGGCGATTTGCTCAACGTCCAAGGACACCTTCTGGTTCTCCTCGTGGGAGCGGTAGCCGCGGCCGTCGGTGCTGCGGAGCCGGACGGTATTGGAATGACAACATCAACACTTGACGCCATTCTGAGGGTAGGAGTTCCCGCCATCCGCGCCTTGAATGCTGCCGACTACACCACACTCAGTGGGCTGGCCGGCGTGTCCCGCGCCGAACTGTCAAAGCTACATGGCGTAGGGCCCAAGGCGCTCCGCGTCATCGAGGAAGCCTGCAAGACCATGGCCTCTCCCTGACCTAGCCGCCCTTCGTCATAGAATGGCCGGCAATGGCCCCCTGCCGCCCGCCAGGAAGCGCATGCGACCTCAGCCGAGGGTAGCGAGACGTTGACCCGAGACAGGACGACATCATCACCGGCGGGGGAGAAGTCGTTTCGTCGCTCTGTCTAGCAACCTGCGCTGGATCCGTATGTCCGCGCTGCCTTAACAGACACTTTTCTGTCGAATGGGGTCTCAGATTTTCTTGGCCCTTTGCCAGAAATTCTGAGTCTGACCTTACACTGACAAACCTTCGGCCATGTTCCTGACGTCAGGTTGGGGTGTATCCCACCCTGACGTCATGCGTGAAGCTTGACGGCCGACTTCCGGCGGCGCATGCACTGGGGCGTTACGAACCAGCCACTGAGTCCGGTTCAGGTGAGACCTTATCCACACTCAGAATGGGGACTTGGACAGACACAAAGGTTACCGAGTTTTCCCTTATTTGAAGAGTCTAATGGTCTGTCGCGATGAGCGTGTGTGAGGCCAGTGGCAGTCGGTGAATGGGTTTGGTCGTGTTAGTCAATGGATGACCACTGCCGCCGCAAAACGTCGAGATGATTTCCGCGGCAATCGACACGGCGGTCTCCTCCGGCGTCCTGGCGCCCAGGTCTAGGCCGATCGGGGATCGAAGTTTGGCCAGTGCTTCCTCCGAAAAGCCGGTTTCGCGCAGTTGGGCTATTCGCATGTCGTGAGTCCGGCGACTGCCCATGGCGCCGATGTAGCCCGCTTGGGTGCGCAGCGCCCGTTCCAGGAGCGGGCCATCGAATTTGGGGTCATGGGTCAGGACGCAGAGGACCGTGCGCTCGTCGACGTCGGTCTTCGACAAGTATTGGTGCGGCCAGGCGACAACGATCTCGTCGGCCTCCGGGAACCGGGCCTTGGTGGCGAAGAGGGGCCGGGCGTCGCAGACCGTCACGTGGTAGCCGAGGAACTTTCCGATGCGGGCGACGGCGGCGGCAAAGTCGATGGCCCCGAACACGATCATGCGCGGCGGCGGTGCCATCGACTCGACGAAGACCGACACTTCATCGGACCGGCGTTCTCCTTCGCTTCCCACGTGCAGGACGCCGCTGGTTCCGTGCTCCAGCATTCCGAGGGCTCCGCTGGCCACCGCTTCTGTCAAGCCCTCGGGGCCGAGCGAGCCGCGCGTCCCGGACGGCTCGACCACAAGGCGGTGTCCAAGCGAATCCGAACCGACGATGATGGTGGCAATCGCCACTGGGCGCCTGGCGGCAACGGCTTCCATGACCTCGCCCAAGTCGGGGAAGGCCGTCGAATCCGCCACCTGGACCAGGAGCTCGAGGATTCCGCCGCACGTCAGGCCGGCAGCAAAGGCGTTGTCATCCGAAACGCCGTACCGGACGAGCTGCGGAACCCCCGTCTCCAGGACCTCCCGGGCCACTTCATACACTGCGCCTTCGACGCACCCGCCGGAGACACTGCCGATCACCTCTCCGGTTTCGGCCACCGCCATGGATGCCCCCGCGGGGCGCGGTGACGAGTTCCAGGTGCGTACCACCGTGGCTACCGCGAAGCGCCTGCCGTCGCGGTGCCATGATGCGATGTCCTCAAGGATGTCGCGCATGAATCAGTTCCTCCCGTGTAGTCCCGTGTGTCTTCCAGGCGCCGTCGCCGCTTCTTAGGCGAGCGACCCGGCGCGGCGGCCGAAGACGGCGCCGGAGGTCAGTCCGGAACCGCCCGGGTAGTTGCCGCTGAACAGCCCTCCGAGCATTTCGCCGCAAACGTAGAGGCCGGGGATGCCGGACCCGTCGTCCTTGAGCACCCGGCCGTGATCGTCGGCGCGGAGGCCGCCGAACGTGAAGGTGATACCGCACGTTACCGGGAATGCGTAGAAGGGTGCTTCCTTGATTTCCACGGCCCAGTTGCTCTTGGGCGGTTCCACGGCGGAGGAGCGCCCGTCCTTGGTGCTGGCGTCGAACGGCCGTGCGGCGTCGATGTTGGCGTTGAAGGTCTGCACCGTCTTGAGGAAGGCATCGGCGTTGACGCCAATGGAGGCTGCGAGTTCGTCGAGCGAATCGGCCACGTGCACGCTGGCGCCGTCGGAGTCGTATTCTTCGCTGCGCAGCATGGGCCTGGTGGTTGCGTCGTAGATCTGGAAGGCCCGTCCTTCCGGCTGCTTCAGGATCTCGGCACCGTACTTGGCGTAGGTGTAATTGCGGTAGTCGCTGCCTTCGTCAATGAACCGCTCGCCGTTGATGTTGACCACGATGCCCAGGAAGTAGCCTCCGCGGGTCAGCTGGTTCGTGAGGACGCGGCTGCCGTTCTCCGGTGCGTTCGCATCCCAAGCCACGCTGTGGCAGGTGGTCCAGTCACCGTAAGGTGCGGCACCGGCGTCGAGCGCTGCCCGAAGCATGTCACCGGTGTTGAGCGGGTTGCCGCGGACCTTGGCGCGTTCCCAACCCTCGCCCAGGTACTTCCGCCGCATGGTAGCGTCAGCTTCGAAGCCGCCGGCGGAGAGGATGACCGAATCAGCCCGGAGTTCGGCCTGCTTTCCGGCAGCGTCCCGGTAAACGACGCCGACGATGGCACCGTCCTCAACGAGGAGCGACTCGCCCGCCGCCTCGTAACGGACCTCGACGCCGAGGCGCGCGGCTGCGTCTGCGTGCTGTTCGATCAGTCCGACACCGCCGCCGACGGATCCCACCGCAAGGCCACCCCAGAACCGGTGCCTGCCCGCTGCGTCCGGGTAGGCCTGGCGTTCGTACATCAAGCGGAAGCGCAAGCCGTGGCCGTGGAGCCAGCGTAGGGTGTCGGCGCTGTTGTCCACCAGGACGTCGGTCAGGGTCTGGTCGTTGCTGCCGTTGGTCACCCGCTTCATGTCGAGTTGGAAGTCCGACGCCGTGTAGCTGGGCAGGTCGGTGGCGGCGTGCCGGGGGTCCGGCTCGATGAGGTCGCCCAGGCTGCCCAGTCCGTCGTGCGTGATCCGGAAGGCACCGGCCGTGTAGTAGCTGTTGCCGCCGCGGGCGGAATGGGGCGCCTTCTCCAGCAGGACGACACGGCGGCCGCGCTCGGCGGCAGCGATGGCCGCGCTGAAACCAGCGTTGCCTCCACCCACAACTACGACGTCTGTTCGATCTTCTTGACGGGACATGTGGATCTCCTTTTCGACCCTCGTGGATTCACTTGAATATTTCTGTATACATTTGGGGGCAGTCGTCGGCCATTGGCCTGGGACGCTGGTGGGCTGCCGGGTGGCCGGCTGCTGCTTAGGTGGCCTGTGGCTCAGGGAGTCAGGACCAGCCGCGCCCTCGTGGATTTGGACGCGAGTGCCTCCACGGCCCTCCTCCAGTCATCCAGCGCGAATGTTTCGCTTCGCGGCGGGGTCAGGAGCCCCTTGGAATAGAGTCCGAAAATGCTGTCGAAGCACTCCCGCATGAGTTCCGGCGCGCGTTTCCGGTAGTCGCTGATCTGGAGGCCGGATACCTCGATGTTCTTCAGCATCGGGTAGTTCATCTTGAGCGTGGGGATCCGTCCGGCGGCGAACCCCACAATAACCAGGCGGCCCCTCCAGGCCACGGCCCGGACGGCGCCGTCGAACGCATCACCGCCGATTGCGTCGATCACGACGTCGACGCCCCGCCCGTCGGTCAACTCCATGACGCGGTCCCGCAGCGTGTCGCGCAGGTTGGGTCCGGACTGCAGGACGTAGTCGTCCGCCCCGAAGTTTGCCACTTGCTGGAACCGGGAGGGGTCGGAGATTCCGGCCAGGACCGTGCCCGCGCCGAGCGCCTTGGCAAGCTGCACCGCCGCTCCGCCTACGGCCCCGCTGGCCCCGAGCACCAGGACGGATTCGCCGGGTGCGAGCCGGCCCCTTTCCACCAGGCCCATCCAAGCGGTATCAAACGACAGGGACATCGCGGCGGCGTCCACGAAGCCAAGATCCTCTGGAAGCAGATAGGCCTGGTCCCCGCGAACGACGCACTTCTCCGCGTAGCCGCCGTACTCCGCCATGCCGAGGACCCGGTCGCCGACCTTGAGGTGTTCGATCCCCGGTCCCACGGCGCTGACATAGCCTGCAGGGCCCTTGCCGGGCGTGTAGGGCAGGGCCGGGCGGAACTGGTAGGCGCCCCGCATGGTCACGAGGTCCACGAAGTTGACCGGCACCGCCTCAACGTCGATCACGACCTCACCGGCGCCGGGAACCGGCGCATCGCCATCGACGACGCCAGCAGTGGCCAGGTTGCCGAACTCGCGGATGCGGACCGCCCGCATGCCCGCGCTCATCGGACGGCCGCCGTGAAGCGGATGGGCGTCGGGGTGATTTCCCCGGAATCCACCTGCGCCACCAGGCTCCGCTTATCCAGCTTTCCGGAGGGCAGGAGGGGGATGGAATCCACAACCTGCAGGAATTCGGGCATGTCGTACTTGGACAACCCTTCCTTGTCCAGGAACGCCAGCAGGTCCTCGGGATCGGGATCGGACAGCCCGGCACGCGTCACCACCAGGCAGACCCGTTCGCCGAGCCGGCTGTCCCGGACGGGGATGGCGGCGGCTTTGCCCACGGCCTCGAACCGCGAGGCGAGATTCTCGATTTTCGCGGGGAAGATGTTGTGGCCGCCGCGGATGATGACGTCCTTCTTGCGCCCGGTGATCCGGATGTACCCGGCATCGTCCACCCAGCCAAGATCGCCGGTCAGGAACCAGCTGTCATGAGTAAAGGACGTCTCCGTTGCGGTTTGGTCATCGAAGTAGCCGAGCATGACGCTGGGTCCGCGCCCGACGATCTGCCCTACGGTGCCCGCCGGGACTTCAACGGACGGATCCTCCCGGTCCACGATCCTGGCCTCGTGGCCTCCGAACGGCCGCCCCGACGTGCCGACTATCAGCTCGGCACCGTCGTCGGGAAGCGTGTAGTGGTGGGAGCCTGCTTCAGTCATGCCGTAGCCGCTCTGGGGCACCACGCCCGAGGCGATCAAGCGCTCCGCTACATCAGTGGGAATCGCGGCGCCGGAAATCCGGAAGCCCTTCAGCTCGGGCAACGAGTCGATGTCGCCGCGCTCGAGTTCGGCCAGCAGGTCGATCGCATGGGTGGGTACGCCGAAGACGAACGTGGCACCCGTTGATGCGATGCGGCGGGCCACGCTTTCCCCCCGGCGGAGGTCGTGGGCCACCAGCGTTCCTCCACCGGTCAGGGTCAGGAGCATCGCCCCGAATCCGAGGTTGTGGCTGAGCGGCGAGAGGGAGTAGATGACCATGTCCGCAGCGAGGTCCCAGTCCTTCGCCAGTGCCCGGACCGGTGCCAGGAGCGTATTGCTCGAGTGCATCACTCCCTTGGGCAGGCCGGTGGTTCCTGAAGTGAACGCAAGGTACACGATCGAATCGGGGTCTGGATGCGGGGCAGTGCGTGCCGGCCTGGGCGGGCACGTGGGGAACAAATCCGTGTCCGGCCCGGCGGTCCCCAGCCGGATGTGGGTCCGGACCGACTCCACCTCGTCCAGCCGGGTGAAGATGTCCGCGCGGTCGCTGTCCGCCCCGTAGCCGTGCTGCCCGATGAAGGCCTTCGCCCGGATCCGTTCCGTGAGGGCAAGGACGTCTCCTACGGTGTGGTCGCGGTGGAGCGCCGGGCAGGCGATGTAGCCGTTGCGGGAGCAGGCGAGCAGGGCGACAGCGACCTCGGCCCTGCTCGGCAACCAGATGGCTACCCGGTCCCCGCTTGTTAGCCCGGCGTCGGCGAGGTGGCCGGCGAGGCGATCCACGGCGTCGAGCATTGAGCGGTAGGTGATGTTCCGGGACCGTTCCATGACGGCGGTCTTGTCCGGGTAGAGGGTGGCCGCTTTCCGGGCGAGTCCGTAAATCGTCTCGTCCTGCCAGTGGCCTTCTGCGTAGTACCTGTGCGCTTGTGGCAGGTCCAGGCGGGTCAGCATTCGATTTGTCATAGTGGTAGTCGTCTCCTCCGAGGGCGCTGTGGCGGCGTCAGCTCTTGTCGCGGCCGAACAGGCCCGGGACGCCGCGTCCCACCGAGCGCGTCAGCGCACCGACCACGAGCCCGATGCCGCCGATCGCCTCGGCGGGCTTCGCGCCGGACCCGGCTGCCGCCGTCGCAAGTGACGGATCCGAGTCCGCGGCGATGCGGGCCTCGAGGTTGCGGGCGAATTCCTCCGCGATGCGCTGGGCCACGTCCTTCATGACGCCGCGGCCGAACTGTGCGATCTTGCCGCTCACCCGCAGGTCCGAAACGATCGCCACGCGGGTGGAGTTGTCCGGCGCCGGGTGCACCTGGGCTGTCACTGTGGCGTCAGTGGCCCCGCGTCCCCGCTTGTCCTTGGCCTTCCCGGTGATGGCCAGGATCATCTGGTCATGGTTGCGTTCCGTGATCTCGGCCAGGCCCTCGAGGGTCAGGGAGAGGGGGCCTACCTTGACGGTGACGTGGCCCTTGTACTCGTCGTCTGAGATCTTTTCGTCGATCTCGGCACCCGGAATGCATTCCACGACTTCCTCGGTGCGCTGTAGGTAGTTCCACACCTTCCCATGAGGGGCGGCCACGGTGAACTCTGTGTCGATTTGCATAACGCTCCTAGATGGTCGTATACAGCTGCATACATGAGCATACTTTTGGTATTACAGGCTGTCCAGAGTGATCTGGATCTCATCAGCGTCGCGTGAGCGCTGCAGTGCCAAAGCCAGCGCAATCCGCGCTTGCCAAGGGGGCATTCCGGGAGTGGTCACCCGGCGCGCTGCCTTCATGGCAGGGGACAAGGACACCCGCCCGGACGGGACGCGCGTGCTTTGGCACACCACCACGCCCTCGGCCGCCGCCGCATCCAAGGCGTCGCTCTCCGCCGGAGTCGGGCGGCCGGCGCCGGTGCCGGCACTGACGATGCCCTGGGCTCCCGCGGCCACCGCGGCCTTGATCAAGGCACCGTCGGCGCCAACATACGAGAGCACAACGTCAACCCGCGGCATGCCGGCTATGTCCCCCACATCGAAGGCCGGGACGCCGTTGGTGCTGTGGATGTGGCTAAGCCGGACCTCCCCGTCGGCGTCGACGTGGCCAAGCGGCCCAAGGCCCGGGGCCGCGAACGCGTTAACCCGGAAGGTGGCCGTCTTGGTCGCATCGCGTGCCGCGAAGACGGTGTCGTTGAGCATCACCAGGACTCCGTGGTCGCGGGCGTTCGGCGAGGCGGCAAGGCGCACCGCTTGGAAAAGGTTGATGGCACCGTCGCTGCCCAGCCCGTTGGCCGGCCGCATCGCCCCCACGAACACCACCGGGATCGGCGTGCTGACGGTCAGGCTCAAGAGGAAGGCCGTCTCCTCGAGGGTGTTCGTCCCGTGCGTGATGACGATCCCGTCATAGCTGCCGCCCGTGGCAAGCTCCTGGACGGTGCTCGCGAGCAGCGACCAGTCATCAAGGGACAGCGCGTAGCTGGGAAAGCGTGCAAAAGGCACCTGCACGACGTCGGCGACGGTACCGAGCTCGGGCAGGGCCGCAAGCAGTTCGCCGTCGGGAAGCCGGTTTTTCGTTTCGGTGTACCACGCCAGATCCAGCCGGGAAGCGCCGACGGCGTCGATCGTGCCGCCCGTGGAAATAAGGGCGACGCGCGGAAGGCCGCTCATCGCTGTGCGCTCCGGCCGCGCTCCACAATCACCCCGGGCGGGGCCCACCACACCCCCGGGTGCGAGGCCAACTGCGCCACGAGTTCCCGGATGGCACGCGCCCTGAAGGGCTCCCCGCTGATCCAAGGGTGCAAGTGCAGGCACAGCGTGCGGGGGGAGCGGTTACTGTCCTCGGCCAGGACATCGACGGCGTCGAACACCGCGCGCACGTAGGCGGCAGGGCCGACGCCCCGCACGAACATCGACGCCGCGTCGCTGAGCTCCCAGGACACCGGAAGGCTCCACAGTCCGCCCGCGCCCGTCGCCTGTCCGTCCGCGCCCGTCACCGCATAGGGCTGTTCGTCGTTGGCCCAATCGGCCATGTAACCGACGCCGTGCCTGGCCAGGATGGCGGGAGTCCGGAAGGACTGGGACCCTTGTGGGCTCATCCACCCCTGGGGGCGGGTGCCCAAGGCGCTTTCCAACCGCTCCAGGGTCTGTGCGATGTAGTGCTCCTCCTCCGGTTCGGACATCCGGCTGGTGATGGCACGGCTGCCACTCAGGCCACCGGCAAGGATTTCGGAAGCCTCCTCCTGCAGTAGGGACAAGACCCGGGGGTAGTGCTCCGCAGTGAGGACATCCACCGCCGCGGCCCACGGTACGCCGGCTTTCCGCAGGATCCCCGCGAGGCGGAACAGTCCGGCCCTGTGTCCGAATTCGCGGTGGGACATGCGCGGGTAGTCGGGGTAGGGTGCTTGGCCCCGGCCCCCGGGTACCTCGACGGCGGGCAGCGGGTCTTCCCATTCGGCCGCCCGGACGTCAATGATGACGGAGAGGGCGAGCCCTGCCTGGCCGAAGGGCTTCACGGGCCGCTGGGGGAGCGGTGTGTAGGGGAACCAATGATGGTCGTATCCCGCTGCGGCAGGCGAGGACCGGCGCACGACGTTCATTTCGGAGCCGCTCATGCGCACACCGCCTGCGTCGCCCGCTCCAGGTCCTGCTGGTAGGCCGTCCGGTAGTAATGCTCGGCGATCTCCGAGCCGGTGGCGAACCAGACGTCGTCGCGGGCGCGCATGTGGGCAAAGACCCGGTCCAGGTGGCGGGCCCGGTGCGGCTGCCCGATGGTAAAGGGGTGGAGCGAGAGGCACATCATGCGTCCGGTGTTTTCCTGGTGGTCGTAGAGCTCGTCGAATTGGGCAATGAGGTACTCCGCGTACCCAGGACCTTCCACGCACGAGCGCATGAGCAGGGGTGCGTCGTTCAAGGCATACGTGTACGGCAGGGCCACCAGCGGCTGGCCGGAACGCGTGATGAGCGGGGCGGGGCGTTCGTCGTGCACCCAGTCCGCGTGGAACGTCATGCCAAGTTCGGCCATCAGGTCCGGCGTCCACGCATTGCCGGTGATGTTCGGCCCGAGCATCCCGGAGAAATTGCGGCCCGTGTGCCTTCGCAGCACCGAGTTGCACTCCTCCAGGAAGGCCCTTTCTGCAGGTTCGTCCAGGCCGGTCAGGTACCGGGTGTTGTAGAGCCCGTGGCTCATGTGGTCCCAACCGCGTTCGGCCATGGCTTGGCCTATCTCCGGATAGTGGTCAAGCACTGCCACGTTGAGGGACGTGGTGCACGGGATCCCGTGGTGGTCCAGGACTTCCAGCATCCGCCAAAAGCCCACCCGGTTGCCGTAATCGTGGTAGCTGTACTTCCGCACGTCCGGGTGGGGCGTGCGCGGATAGGGGTCCACGGCCTGGTCCGGCGGAAGGTACTCGTAATGCTCGATGTTGGGCACAACCCATACAGCGAGCCGAGCACCGCCCGGCCACAGCGGAGCCGGGCGGTCGACTATCGCGTCGTAAGGCAAGCGGTCATGGATCGGAGCGAACGGCCGCTCATGGTCCCAGGTCAAGGCTGATCCTCCTTCCGTTCAGGACGCGGCACAGTCGGCGGCGCAGTTTCGGTTGCGGCTGCACGTGCGGACGGCCTCATTGATCGCCTCGTAGGAACCGCAGCGGCACAGGTGTCCCTGCAGCCCCTCCTCGACTTCCTGCCAGCTGAGCTCGCCCTCGGTCTGGTCAAGCAGTGCTTGGGCGCTGGCGAGGAATCCCGGTGTGCAGAAGGAACACTGGAAGGCCTGGGACTCGATGAACTGCTTTTGCAGGTCACTGAGTTCTTCCCCGTTGGCCGCGCCTTCCACTGTCTGGACGTTTCGTCCGTCCAAGGCATAGAGCGGCACGATGCAGCTGCTCACAGGCTCGCCGTCAAGCAGTACCGTGCAGGTGCCGCAGACCCCGAGGCCGCAGGTTTCCCGCACTCCGTATAGGCCGCGGGCGCGCAGGGCCGAGACGGTAGACCCGGCTGGGTCGCCTTGCAGCGTGGCCTCTCCGCCATTGATCCGGCACGTGACCGTGATTTCGTCGTTCATTTCATTCATCGTGCCTCCATGGCGTCGATCACTCGTTCCGGTGTGATGGGGAGCCGGCGCACGCGGTGACCGGTTGCGTTCGCGACGGCGTTGCCGATTGCCGCGATGACCGGCGGGAGCACGGTCTCGCCGAGACCATGCACGGTGGCCTCGCCGTCGTCCTCCAACAGTGCGATCTCCAGCTTGCGCGGCATGTCGCCCATGGTCGTAATCGCGTAATCGGAGAGGTTTGGGTTGGTCACGAAGCCGTCCTCGAAAATCAGCTCCTCGTACAGGGCGTGGCCGATGCCGAAGACGATGCTGCCGTGCATCTGCAGCCTCGCGAGCTTCGGGTTGATCACCCTGCCGGCATGCGCGGCGGCGTAGATGTGCTCAAGGTAGATCTTTCCGGTGCCAAGATCCACCTCCAGCTCGACGGCGGCGCTTCCCTGGTGCCGGTGGTCGCTGGCCAGGCCCTGACCCGTCTCGGGGTCAAGACCGCCGGAGGTGAGCACCTCACCCTCGCCCTGGATGCTGCCGGTCCGGGTCTCGTGGAAAACCTCTTGGATGCTCAGGCTGGTTTCCGGCACGTCGATGACTTCGACGCGTCCATTGCGAAGCCGCAGCTTGTCCCCGGTGAAGCCAAGAATCGGGGCGGCGCGTGCAATGAGCTTGTCGCGGACCTCGTGGGCGGCCTTCGTCACGGCCCCGCCCATCGCCCGGGTGGTGCGGCTGGAACTCGTGGTCTGGTCGTACGGGGTGTATGCGGTGTCCGGGGTGGCCACGTTGACGCGGTTGACGTCCACTTCCAGCGCCTGGGCGGCGAACTGGGCCAGCACCGTGTGGGCTCCTTGGCCCATTTCGATGGCGGAGGCGAGCACCTGGACGGATCCATCGGCGTCGAGCCGAACCGAGGCATGGGTTGTGGAAGGCGTGATGGTCGACTTCAGGATGACCGCGATGCCCTTGGCACGGACCCGGTCGGGAGAAACGACCTCGCGAACGCCCTCTTTCCAGGAAATGGCTTCCGCCGCCATGTCGAGGAGTTCAGCGTAGCTTGCCTCGGTCATGACCTCACCCGTGGCGAATTCGTCGCCGGGACGGAGCAGGTTCCTGTGCCGCAACTCAACCGGATCCATGCCCAGGGCCGCGGCGATCTGATCCATCTGGCTTTCGTATCCCCACGCGGCCTGGGAGACGCCGTAGCCGCGGTAGGCACCTGCCGGCACCTGGTTCGTGTACAGCGCGTATGAGTCGATACGCACGTTGGGGATGCGGTAGGGGCCCACGGTGCTGTAGCCGCCGTTCTTGATGAGCCGGGGGCTGATGTCGGCATAGGCTCCGCCGTTGAAGTAGACAACGACGTCGCGGCCGATGATGCTTCCGTCGTTCATCACGGCCGAGCGCATGTGGATCTGTGCTGCGTGCTTGGTGGTGGTGGCGGAGAACTCCTCCTCCCGGGAGAGGACGAGCTTCACCGGCCGGCGGCATTTCCAGGCCAGGGCGGCGGTGATCGGCTCCAGCTTCGCGTAGGTCTTGCCTCCGTACCCGCCTCCGATGGGCGGTACGGTCACCCGGACCTTGGAGCTCGGAAGCCGGAACATCTCGCAGAGCGTGTCGCGGACGGCGAAGGGCGCCTGGCTGCTGGTGAGGACGTCCAGCTTCCCGTGGGCGAACGTCGCCAACACCACGTGCGGCTCCATCGTGACGTGGTCGACGGCGGGGCTGTAGTAGACGTCCTCGACGATCACGTCCGCTTCGGCGAAGGCCTTGTCCACATCTCCGCGACGCACTTGGAACTTCGTGCAGACGTTTCCACCGCGCCCCAGGAGTTTGATGTCCGAATAGCTGCGTTCATTCGGACGCGGGGGAGTGTCGTGCACGAGCACTGCGTCGGCGGCGAGTGCGTCGTCTATTGAGGCCACGACGGGGAGCTCGTCGTATTCCACTTCAATGAGTGCAATGGCTGCCTGCGCGAGCTCCGCGGTCTCGGCGACGACGGCGGCAACCGGGTCCCCGACAAAGCGGACTTTGCGGCCGCAGACAACGGGTTGATCGTTGATGACCGGCCCGAAATGGCGGAGGGGGGCTCCGGGTGCGTCGAAGTCTGCCGCCGTGAGCACGGCAACGACCCCGTCCAGTGCCTCCGCTGCCGAAACGTCGATGGAGAGGATTTCGGCGTGCGGCACCGTGCTCCGCAGGATGGCCGCGTGGACCATTCCGGGTACTTCGGCGTTGAGCGCGAAGTTGATGCTTCCGTCCACGCGGTCACGGGCTTCATACATGTTGATCGGGGTACCGATACTGGAACCAGGCGCAACCCGGACAGCCCCCGCTTCATTGATCGCAGCGTGATTGGTCACAGCTTCGTCGCTCCGTTCACATAGTCGTCGTTCATCTCGCGCAGCGCCCGCTCGACCAGGACTCGGGTGACGCGCCTGCGGTAGGCCGCCGAGCCCCGCACGTCGTCGATCGGCTCGATAGCCTCGGCGTAGGACCGTGCGATGTGCTCCCAGGTTTCCTTGCTCGGTTCCGCTCCCTCGCATTCCTTGAGGACGGAAGGGATACTGAAGGGCGTTGCCGTGGCACCGGCGATCTGGACGTTGACGCGGCGGCACAGGCCGTCGTCGCCGGTTGAGAGCGAGGCGGCGACGCCGACGCACGGCCGGTCCTCGGAGGAACGGCTGACGTACTTGAGGTAGTTGGTCCGGGTGCCGGCCACCGGCGTGGGGATGATGACCTCCACTGCAAGTTCGTTGTGCTCGAGGCTTGTCTCGTAGTAGTCCACCAGCAGCTCGGGCAGGGGAATCAGCCGTTCGCCCTCCGGGCCCTCGACGCGCACCTGGCAGCCGAGGGTTGTCAGGATGGAGGGTGGGTCGGAGGCGTAGTCCGCCTCGCAAACATTGCCGGCGATCGTCGCCCGGTTGCGTACACGATGGTTGGCCACCATGCCCAGCGCCTGGGTGAGGGTCGGCAGCAGCGCCTGCAACTCGGCCGAGCGCTCCATCGTCCTGAGGGTCGTGAGCGCGCCGATGCGGATCTCGGCGTCGTCGGCCTTGATGTAGTCCAGGCCCTCGATGCGATCGAGTGCGATGAGCCCGCTGGGGAACACCAAGCCGTTGCGGAGCATGAGCATGAGGGCCGTGCCGCCGGAGATGATTTTCGCGTCTTCGTCCGAGGCGTCAAGCAGTGCCAACGCCTCGGTGACGCTCGTCGGTCTCAGGACCTGCATGCCGGTTCCCTTTCGTCTGAGTTTGGGTGTTTCGCCATCTGGTCAGCGCGCCAGGATGTCGGTGGGGTTCTTGAGGGCGTCCTTGGCGAAGATGCCGTACTTGACGCAGGCGTCATACCAGGCCTGCAGCGAAGCGTTGCTCGGCATCCCTGCGGGCCAGTTGCCCATGGCGATTTCCTTGGCCACCGTGGCGTCCATCTTGAGGAACGTGGGCATATAGGCACGGACCTCGTCAGTGTGCTGGACGGCGTAGGCCCGGGACTTTTCCAGCGCGCGCTGGAATGCGGCCACCCTGTCGGGCTTCTCGGCGATCACCTTCTCGCTCGTGAACCATGAAGACATGAAGACGTCGGGCAGGACCTCGCGGTAGGGCGCCGAGAGGATGCGCGCCCCGCCTTTGACGGCCTGGCTCAGGAAGGGCTCGGCGACATGGGCGACGTCGATTCGTCCGCTGGCGAGCGCCGCAGGCATGTCCGGGAAGCCGACTTCGACGAATTTGACGCTTCCGACGTCGACACCCGCTTTCTCGAGTGCGACCCGGTCGGCGACTTCCACCATGTTCTTCAGGCCGTTGACGGCGACTGTGCTGCCGTTCAGCTCGGCGAGGGATTTGGCGGTGCTTTTCGGTCCGGCAACGATGGCTTCATCCGGCGGGGTGGGGTTGGTCCCGGCACTGCTGGCCGCGGCCACGATCTTGATGGGCAAGCCACGGGCGCGCGCCGTCAGCAGGGACACGTTGTTCGAAAAGGCGAAGTCATACTGGCCGCTGACTACTGCAGGCACGAGTGCGGCGCCGCCTTGGGCGCTGGCGAGCTTGACGTTGAGCCCTTCTTCCTTGAAGAAGCCCTTTTCGACGCCCAAGGCGAGGACCGTGTTCGTAACGATCGGCAGCGTTCCGACAGTAATGTCGGCGAGGGCACCGCTCCCTTTGCTTCCGCCGTCGGAGGCAGCCGGGCCGCCGCAACCGGCGAGGAACAGGGAGGCCGCCCCCAGCGCGGCCGTGAGCGCAAGTCGTTTTTTCATCTGTGTAGCCTCTCTAACGGTGTTGGGGGGATGCCGGGACGCCGGCGCTAGTGTTCCCCGACGATTTGGTTGTAGACGTGGTTGCGCAGCCGGCTGTATTCGGGCAACGCTTTGGTTTCGGTCTGGCTGCGGGGCCGGGGCAAGGGGACATTCAGGTATTCCCGGACTACGCACGGCGGTTCGCTCAGGACCACGATGCGGTCCGCGAGGTAAACCGCTTCGTCGATGTCATGCGTGACGAAGACGATGGTGATCCCGTACTTGGCCTTCAGGTCGAGCAGCAGGTCCTCAAGTTCGATGCGGGTCTGCGCATCGACGGAGGCGAACGGCTCGTCCATGAGGAGGATCTCGGGCCGGTAAGCGATCGCGCGTGCGATCGCCACACGCTGCTGCATGCCACCGGAAAGCTGCCAGGGGTACTTGTCCTCGTGGCCTTGCAAGCCGACGGCGGTCAGGGCTTCCTGGACGGCCGCGGCACGCTCGGCTCCGCGGAAGAGCTTGCGCAGCGGCAGTTCGACGTTGCGGCGTACGGACATCCACGGGAACAGCGAACGGTTGTATTCCTGGAACACCAGGCCCATCTCCCGCGGCGGTCCGCTGATGGGCTTGCCGTGCAGGTTTACCGCTCCGCCCGTGGGCGGCATGAGTCCCGACAGGCACCGCAGCAAGGTGGTCTTGCCGCAGCCCGAGGGGCCGACGACGCAAACAAATTCGCCGACGGCGGCCTCGAAGCTTACGTCCCGCACCGCCACATGCGCGGTACTTCCGGAGCCGTAGGTCTTTTGCAGGTTCTTGACGTTGATGAGCATGGTGGTTTGTTCCTGCCCGGTGGTGGTTTCGTGAATAGCTGTCATGCGTCTCGTGTGCTCGCTTTCAGGCCGTGGTGCCATTGCAGGGCGAAATGCTCGACACCGAGGAAAATTAGGTTGACGACGTAGCCGACGATGCCCAGCATGAGCAGTCCGGCCCACATGTCGGTGATGACGAACATCCGCTGCGACTGCAGGATCGAATAGCCGATCCCGTTGGTGCTGCCCACCATCTCGGCGACCACCATGAGGATGAGCGCCAGTGCGAGGCTGGCCCGGAGTCCGGCGAAGATGCTCGGCGCAGCAGCGGGCATGACTACCCGGAAGAGCCGTTCTGCCCGGGAGAACTGGAAGCTGCGGGAAACGTCGTGCAGGACCGGTTCCACGGAGGCTGCGCCCGCTGCGGTGTTGAGGATGATGGGGAAGGAGCATCCGAGCGCAATGACGAAGATCTGCATCGGAGCGCCTACGCCGAAGGCAATGAGTCCGAACGGCACCAGCACGACAGCGGGCAGGGCGCGCAGGAAATCAATGCCGGGAGCCAGCAACCGGCGAGCCCAGGAGGACATGCCGATTGCGAGGCCGACAGCGATGCCGGCCACGGCTGCCAGGAGGTAGCCCGCCAACATCCGGCTCAGGCTGGGAACCACGTGTTCAAAGAAGCCCTGGCCCACCCACACCGCACGGAAGCTGTCCAAAATGGCGGACAGGGGCGGGAAGTACAGGGACTTGGACCCGGCGGACAGGACGTACCACGCTCCAAGCACCGCCACCGTGGTGAGTATTTCGAGGCCGAGCAGGCCCGGCTTGCGCGTTTTCATACAACTGCCTCCCGGTGGCTCGGGTGCCAGCGCAGTAGCCGGCGTTCAAGTGTGACGATCAGGAATCCCGTGATGTAGCTCAGTAGGCCGGCAGCGAAGATCAGCGCATACATGCGCACGTTCGATCCCGCACTCTGGGCTGACAGGATCGCCGTGCCCAGGCCGGGTCCGCCGGCGATGAGTTCGGCCGTCACGGCGATCACGATCGCCAGGGCCGAAGCGAGCCGGATGCCCGTCGCTATGGACGGTGCGGCGCTGGGCAGGGTGACATGCCAGAAGACCTCGGCGCGGGTGAAACCAAAGGAGCGGGCGGTGTCACGGGCCACCGAATCCGTTTCCCTCACGCCGTAGACGGCTTGGAACAGGATGGGCCAGAACGTCGCAAAGACCACCAGGAAGACCTTCATATCGGTAGTGATGCCGAAGATCAGGACGGCCAGGGGAATCAATGCGACGGCGGGTATGGGGCGCAGGAACTCGATCAGGAATCGGGTGGCGCGGTAGGCGTAGACGTTACTGCCGATCAGGATGCCTGCGGCGACGGCGGCAACCATGGCGATTGCCAGGCCGACGCCCCAGGCGAGCATTGTTGATTGGACGTCTGCCCAGAACGGTGCCGTAACGAGCATCGCGACGAACTCTGCCAGGACGTGGGACGCCGGCGGCACGAAGTTGGAGGGCACCAGCTCAAGGCGGGGGGCTATTTCCCAGATTGCCAACGCCATGACGATACCCGGCCAACTGGCTGTACGGGCGGCTGTTTTTAACCGGCCCAACATGCTTTCCGAAGTTCTCATGCGGAAACTGTATACACATGGATGCCGAATAATGCAGGGGTTTTTCGAAAAATTTTTTATGTGAATGCAGGCCCCTTGCGCCGCGCGCCTACTGCGCCGGGGGACCTTCAAATACCAGTTGCGTGCAGGTAAACCACGCCACCCGGCGCGGTTCGGCGGAGTCCCGGAGCCTGTCCACCTCGACGTTCACCACCACCGTGCGCCGGCCACGGTGCACCAGCGAGGCGCGTGCGCGGAGCAGGTCACCTTCGCCCGCGGCGCCCAAGAGATTGCACGAATAGTCCATGGTCACGTAGCGGGGCGAACCGAGTGCCGCTTCCGTCGCCCAGCCGGCGGCCGCGTCGGCGAACACGGCGTAAACCCCGCCCTGGACGCTTCCTTGCTGGTTGAGGTTCTCGGCGCCGACCAGCATCTCCGCGTCCGCGAAGGCCGGGCCCCAGTCGGTGAGCTTGATGCCGAGGACGGCGAGGGCGCCGCTGTCCGGGGTGACACGTTCCATGAACACACTCCTCCTTGTGTTGGGTGAAAATGGATACTACTGTACACAGAAGGCACAGGCGTGTGTCTGGTCATGCCTTGGGCATGGCTTTCCATCGTTAATAGACAACCCAACGGGGAGATCCTCATGGCAGCCAGACCACGGGCAGCCGCTTCAGGCCAGGGCCAAAAGCCCATCCTGGACCGTCGCCGCAGTGCCTACGAGCGAATCAAGCAGGCAATCGTCTCCGGGGATTTCAAGCCCGGCGAACTGATGATCGAGACGGCGCTTGCCGAATGGTGTGAGGTTAGCCGCACCCCAATCCGGGAGGCCCTCACGCGCTTGGAACAAGATGGAATTGTGGTACGGACCGACCGGGGTCTTATGGTGCGGGACGACAGCCCCGAGGACGTGCTCGATCTGTACGAGACTCGCATTGCGCTGGAGGCGACGGTCGCGAGGGTGGCAGCCGAACGGCGCACCTTCCATGATCTGCTTCAGATGCGCGAGCTGGCGGAGCACATGAAGGCGATGGACAACAGCGATCCGCAGGCCATGGTAGAGGCGAACGACCGTTTCCACCGTTCTGTTTGGCGAGCAAGCCATAACCGCTCGCTCATGGATTTGCTGGACCGGTTGAGCCTTCATCTGGGCCGGTATCCAGCGACGACGCTGTCATACCCGGGTCGTTGGGAACGGGCGAACGATCAGCACAGTGCCCTTCTTGACGCCATCGAGGCACGCGAGGGCGATGTGGCCGCTGAGCGCGCAGCCGAGCACTTCACCGAGTCGCGCAACATTCGTCTCAAGCTCTGGACCAGTGGGGCGCCGGAATAGGGCCCGAGTGCTCCGGGAGGGAAGCTAACCAAGCTAAAACCAAGGTACAAGTTTGTGAGAGCGTACTCCCCGGCGACAGCGGTGTGCACTGAATCCCGGGCAGGTATGAAGGGCTGGAGGCTTAGTGGGAGAGGCCGGTCCCTTGTCCGGACCGATCCTCGCCGCCGGCCAGGGCCGCCGTTTAGGGGTTGGACCTAGGCTGAGCGGCCACCACCGCTGGAGACGAAGCACCGTCCCTGTATTCTCCCGTCAGCCAGGGCATCCGGTCCACATGGACCCTGTCCTAGCGCAGAAGGCAGCCGCCATGGCAAGTGGCGATGTTGGAGCCCGCAAGTTCATTCGGTTGCATCCGCAAATACTTACGTATGCGGATTGCAGCGATATCGGAGCAGGGCTGGACATCGACACATCGCAGGACCTAAAACTCTTGGCCGCCCACTGCCTACCCCACCAGACCACCTCTGAGCGCCAGGTCGGAGGAGGACAATGAAATCACACCTCGGCCGCACCAAGGAAGAGTTCGCAACGAGGCCGCTTTTGCCTCATTGGCTGGCGTGAATCTGTCCCAGCCCCTTCCTGCAACACGGTCAGGGATTGGCTGCAACTGAGGCGGCGGCAGGGCGCTGAAAGGCGCATTTGGCATAGTCGCGGTAACGAAGATGACCCACGATGCCGAAACCCGAGAGTACGTGGAAAAACGACGCCGGGAAGGTCTTACGGACAAGGAAATCCGGGACTGTATCTAACGCTACATGGGCCGCCGGGTCGCCAACCGTTGAGGTCGTTATAACCAGCTGGAGATCTGTTACGGACCCGCGTGCAGTCTGTCCCGACGGGCAGTTTTAGGGGATGGTCGCCGGGGGGGGGGGGGGGGGGGGTAACGGGGCAGGCCGCCGCGACGGCCGGGGGGCGGTTCAGGACGTCTCGCCTGCCGGTGGCAAGGTGGATGTCTTGTGGCCTCGGCTGAGGGGTCAGGCTGACGCGGGTGGATATAGTTTGGGTCCGCGTCAGCCGTGGTTTTCCTAGGCCCTGGGCGTGGTTGTCCTGGACCCCCGGCTGTTGTCGCGGATCTGGCAGACGAGTCCTCGAGCATGTCGTGCGGGGTGACGATGCCGTAAGACCGCCCGTTCCGTCGGTCGCGTGTGCGGGCGCTCAATTCGGACAGCAGCAGGAACCCCAGGACCCCGTTAGGCCCAGTACCGGCCTTCGGGCTTTCATGACAAACCCATGCGGCTCATGTCCGCGGTCCCGCCACAAGGGTGGGACTTAGTTGTCGTTTCTTTGGGCTTCTTTCGCGGCGACCAACAGTGGCTTGACTGGCCTCTCGAATCGCAAAGGTCTAACCAAAAGATGGTATGATTGATGTCACGTTTATTGGCCAGCAGCACAGGACAAAGTACCTGGATTTGATCCTGGGCTTTATTGCCAGCCAGCCGGCTGTCTGGCTGACTACGAGTGACGAAATCGCACGCCACTACCAACCGAGCTACCCGGCCCCGTAGCCCGTGCTTGGCGACCGTGCGCACCAAATCGATTACAAGCGTTAGGAAAGAAAATGGAATCTTGGCGAAATGTCATGTCCGGCGAAGCCTACAAAGCATTCGGTGCCACGGCGGAACGCCCCGTTGTTCCGGGCCGGCGGCCTGCACTCCTGATCATTGACGTGGTTACTTCGTTCCTTGGGGAGCGTGGGCTGTCCTTGGAGGAGTCGATTGCAGACCGTCCGCTCAGCTGCGGGCCGGCAGGCTGGTCCGCCCTGGCGCACATCAAGGACCTGCTTGCGTGGGCCCGCGAGCGGGACTTTCCGGTTATCTACACGGTGGGGGACTCGGGGATCCTGGGCGGCGCGTTGACGCGCTCTGTTGACGAGCGGGAGGCCGGCCGGTCGGAGATTGCGGAGGTCCCTGACGAGATTGCGCCCCTGGCCGGCGAGGCGGTCATCGCCAAGTCGCGCGCCAGTGCCTTCTTTGGCACCCCGCTGGCCGCGCTGCTGGTGAAGGAAGGGGTGGACAGCCTGATCGTCACCGGCTGCACTACTTCCGGTTGTGTCCGTGCCTCCGTGGTGGACGGGCACTCGCACGGCTGGCCCGTCGTGGTCGCGGAAGAGGGGGTCTTTGACCGGGCGAAGCTGAGCCATGACGTTAGTCTCTTTGAGATGAATGCCAAGTATGGGCACGTCGCCACCGCCAAGGAGATCAGGGACGCATACGCTGTCCCTGCATGAGTCCATCCATTAGGCCATTGCGGTATGATTTGTCTGCTGTCTTACCGCGCATGGGCGGAAGGGCCGGCTTACTTTTTATCGCACTCGGCGAACCGTCTGATTGACGGTCGACAGGGGGACAAATGGCTACCAGTACCGAGGATTTGTTCGTCCCTGTCAACGTTGACCGGGCATCGCAGGTCATCGTGGACCAAATCAAGATGCTCATCCGCGCGGGCAAGTTGCAGTCGGGCGATCGCCTGCCCAGCGAACGCGAACTCTGCCAGAGGTTCAACGTCAGCCGCGTGACGGTCCGTGAGGCCTTGCGGGTTCTTGAGACCACAGGGCTGCTGACCATCAGGGTCGGCTCCCATGGCGGCGCCTTCCTGACAAGTCCTTCGGCCGAGCGGCTCGGCGTGGGCCTCGCGGACCTCATCTCGCTCGCGCCGGTCTCGGCGCACGACGTGACCGAAGCCCGGTTCATCGTCGAGCTCGGCACCCTTCCCTTGGCGGTCGAGAGGGCAACGGAGGAAGACATCGCTGCCCTCTTCGCCATGGTCGAGGAGTCCGAGGAAGCCGTGAAGGCCGGCCAGTACAACATTGAACTTTCTGCCGCCTTCCACACGCGCATTGCCCAATGCACGCACAACCCGGCCATTGAGATGATGATGCAAAGCTTCAACGGCCCCATGCGGATGTCCCTCGAAGAGTCGCACACTGCCGCACCCATGGGTGAACAAGGCGTGGCAGAGCACCGCAAGCTCGCCGAGGCCATCCAGGCCCGCGACGTCGACGCGGCAGTCAGGCTGATGACTGAGCACCTCAAGCGGACTGCGGCCCGCGTTCTTCCCAGCTCCTAGGCCAGGCCCATAGGGCTCCGGGCCGGCCATAAAGCCGGCTTCGTTGCCATGCCCGCATTGCGGGGCGCCACCCCACCGCTACCTGACAGCGCTTGAGCCTGACAGCGCTTGGGTCGGACAGGGCGCTCCTTCGCGCCTCGATTCCGGCTGGGCTGCAGATCCGGCTGCGTTCCCCACAGAAAATTTTCCGTTAAATTCCGCCTCCACCCCTCGCCAAATCGCCACGTCCGCGCTACGGTATAATGGTCTAACCAATGGAGGATAACATGACCGGAACCCTTATAGTCGGCGCCAGCCAAGCCGGCCTGCAGATTGCATCGTCGTTGCGCGAATTCGGCAATACCGATCCCCTCATCCTGGTCGGCAACGAGGACGTTGCCCCTTACCAGCGCCCGCCGTTGTCCAAGGCCTACCTGGCCGGCAAGGCCACGGCCGAGTCCCTCAGCTTCCGATCCCCTGATTGGTATGCGGAGAAGGGCATTGAGCTCCGCCTGTCCACCCACATCCAGGCCATCGAACTTGACGGCCCCTCCTCGGGCAGCGGCGTAGCCGTGACCGGCGCCGGCGAGAAGGTTCCCTTCCGCCGGCTCGCCCTCGCCGTGGGCGGCTCGCCGCGCCGGCTCCCCATCACGGGCGCAGAGCTCGACGGCGTGTGCGTACTTCGCGACATCGCCCATGCAGACGATCTGCGGCTGCGCCTGGAGGCCGCGTCCAACGTCGTCGTCATCGGCGGCGGATTCATCGGCTTGGAAGCGGCTGCGGCCGCGACGGCGGCAGGCAAGGACGTGACCGTCGTCGACGTCGCCGACCGGCTTTTGGGCCGTGCGGTAGCCCCGGAAGTCTCGGCCTTCTACCTGGCAGCGCACCGTCGGCGTGGCACCAAGGTGCTCCTGTCCACCGGGATCGACGCCATCGAGGGGAACGAGCAGAACAGCGTAACCGGAGTCCGCCTGGGCGACGGCACGGTGCTGCCCGCTGACGTCGTACTGGTGGGCGTTGGGCTCGTGGCAAATACCGACCTGGCCGCAAGTCTCGGTCTTGAAGTCGATCGTGGAATCGTCGTGGACGCACTGGCCCGCACCAGCAACCCCAACATCGTGGCCGCCGGTGACTGCACCACGCTCCCGCATCCCCTCACCGGTGAGGGCCGCTACCGCATCGAGTCGGTCCAGAACGCCATAGCCCAGGCACAAATCGCCGCGGCGACGCTCATGGGGCGCCCGCAGGGACCTGCGGCTGTGCCGTGGTTCTGGTCGGACCAGGCGGACCTGAAGCTGCAGATTGCCGGCCTCTCCAACGGCTACGACGAAGTGGTGGTCCGTGGCGAACCGGATGAGGAACAGTTCTCCGTCCTCTACTACGCCGGCGGCCGGCTGATCGCGATCGATGCGATCAATGCGCCCCGTGACTACATGGCAGTTCGCAAGCTCCTGGGAACCGGCGGCAGCATCCGGGCTGAACTGGCCGGGGACACCAACGTGCCGCTCAAGAACCTCGCGGCCGCCGTAACGGTCTGAGCCAAGCCAACCAGCAGGCGAAGCAAAAGCGCCCCCCACCTCGCCGGAGGTGGGGGGCGCTTTTGCTGACGGTCCTAGGAGGCCGCAGGAACGCGGGAGGCGAGCCCCGGGTAGACCCGGCGCGCGTTCTCCCGCAGGATCCGGCGTTCGTTCTCCTCGGACAAACCTGCATTCTTCACGTAGACCAGGGTGTCATCCCACTCCACGCCGGTCTGCGGATCCGCACCGCGCACAGCGCCGAGCATCTCGGAAGCGAACAGGATGTTCCGAGCCGGAACCACGCGGGTCAGCAGGTCGATGCCGGGCTGGTGGTACACGGCAGTGTCGAAATAGACGTTGATCAGCAACTCGGACGGGTCCTGCCAGCCGTTGCGCATGGACAAGCCCCTGTACCGGCCCCAGTGATAGGGAATGGCGCCGCCGCCGTGGGGAATCACGAAGCGCAGCCCCGGAAAACGGTTGAAAAGGTCTGATTGCAGCAGCTGCATGAAGACGCTGGTATCCGCGTTCAGGTAATGGGCGCCCAAGGTGTGGAAGTTCGGGTTGCAGGCCGTGGACACGTGGATCATCACCGGGATGTCGAGTTCCTGGATCACCTCGTAGAGGTCGAACCAGGACTCGTCCGTCAGCGGCTTTCCAGCCCAGGTCCCCGAGGGGTCCGGGTTGAGGTTCGCTCCCACGAAACCAAGTTCGGTCACTGTGCGCCGCAGCTCGGCGATAACTCCGGCGAAGTTGCCGTCAGGGGTCTGGGGCAACTGGGCCACGGGGGCGAAGTGCTCCGGGTACAACTCGCTCACGCGGTGCACGAGGTCGTTCGAGGCCCGCGCCCAGGCATTGGCCGTAGCTGCATTCGGGACGTGGTGTTCCATGCCCGACGCCCGCGGGGAGAGGACCATGAGGTCCCCGCCGCGCTCACGCAGGACGCGCAACTGGTTGGGTTCCACGCTTTCGCGAAGCTCGTCGTCGCTGATGGGGGCGAGCGTGGCCTTCTCCCCGTTGAGCTGGGCCTTACGGAAAGCGAACAGCTGCGCAGGTTCAGTGGTGTAGTGGCCGTGGATGTCGATGATCACTTCTGGGCCTCCTGTGTCCAGTCTTCGTAGGAGATGTAGCGGATGCCGGCCTTTTCAAGCAGCGGGCGCATGTTGTTGACGTCCAGGGCGATCTCCCCGGCTTGGTAGCGCGAACGGGCCCTCGCTTCCTTTTCCTCGCGGGCCTTGGAAGCCTCGAGGACCTGGGCGGCCATCAGTCGCGGCACCACCACCACGCCGTCGTCGTCCGCCACCACAACGTCACCGGGACGGACGATCCGGCCGGCAATGGAAATGGGGACGTTGACGTCACCCAGGCTTCCCTTGCCGGTTCCCTCCGCCGATACCGCTTTGGACCACACCGGGAAGCCGATCTCCTGGAGATCAGCCACATCGCGTACTCCTGCTTCGATGACCAACCCGCGTACGCCTCGCGCCTTGAGCGAGGTGGCAAGGAGGTCTCCGAAGTAGCCCATGTCGCACGGGGCGGTGGGCGCAACCACCAGCACATCACCTTCGCCGCACTGCTCGACGGCGACGCCGATAGTGGTGTTATCGCCCGGGGTGACCGTGACGGTGACGGCGTTGCCCGCGATCCGGGCTCCCGTCTGCACGGGGTTGATGTGCGAGCCCAGCAGGCCTTCGCGCCCCTGGGCCTCGTGGACGGTGGCCACGCCGTACTCGGCGAAAGCGTCAACGACGGCGCGTTCGGCCCGTGGCGGGTTGGTGACAACGAGCCCGGCCATCAGCGCACCGCTCCGCCCGGCTGGCCCACTAGTTCGGGCATCATCGACACATGGATGGCATCCTCATCGGTTTCGCCGGCGAGCACGCGGATGGCGTGGTCCACCTGGTCGATGCCATAGCGGTGCGTGGCCAGCTTCTCCAAGGGGTAGCGCCGTGAATCGAGCTGGCTGACGGCGAGTTCGCAGGCATTGAAGGAGTGGCCCCGGGCGGACTTGATGGTGATCGCCTTTTCGGTAATTTTCTTCACCGGGAAGTCGGGGAAGGCGGCCAGTTCGCCCTGGATGAGCAGGGTGCCTTCCCGGCGCTTAAGGACGTCGACGCCGAGCAGCACCGGGGCGGTGCCGGCGCGGGACGTGCAGTCCAGGACGTAGTCCAGGCCGCGTCCGTTGGTGAGGTCCATGATCTTCTCGCGGGGATCCTCCGTGAGGACGTCGACGACGTCGTCGGCGCCAAGCTCCTTGGCAAGCTCAAAGCGCGCCTTGTCCCGCGTGGTCCCGGAAACGATCACCTGGGCGGCACCCGCTGTTTTGGCGGCGACGAGCTGCGCCAGGCCCTGCTGGCCCGGGCCCTGGATCAGCACTGTGTCGTTGTAGCCGATTCCCGCAGTCAGCAGGGCCCACTCGATGCCGTTGGAGAGGGGCATGACCAAGCCGGCTTCCTCCGCTGTGATGGTGTCCGGGATCTTGTGGAGCACCGCGTTCCAAGGCAGGTACATGTACTGCGAAAAACCGCCCCACAGCGTGCCGGGGAAGTCGGCCGAGGTGTAACCGAAGCGGCGTGCATCCGGGTTGGTCCGCCAGTCGGTGGCCTCGCAGTGGCGGTACTCGCCGATGCGGCACCACTCGCAGCTGAAGCAGGCGACGTAGTGCTCCACGAACACCCGGTCCCCTTCTTCGAGTCCCTGGCGCTTCTTGAATTTTTCGCCGGCCTCCACAATGACGCCGACGTTTTCATGGCCCATGATCACAGGACCCTGGGTGGCCGCGGTGGTTGGCGGCTTGGAATACAGCTTCACATCCGTGCCGCAGATACCTGCGACCTCAATTTTCAACAGGGCCGACTCATCGTCGATCTTCGGCCGGTCAAACTCGCGCATTTCGGTGGTTCCCGGAGCAACCCGGACCGCCGCCAGCACCTTTTCAGACATCATTGGCTCCCTTGAGCACGGCCTACTGGCCTTGGCAAAATGGTTAGTCCAATCTACCATGCTTGTATTCATCGTCGCCAGAGAAAATTGGAGCCACCATGCCCGTGAAGCTTTCCGCCCTCAGCAGGACCCAAGGAAACAACCGCCGACTCAAGGATGGAACCATTGTCCCCAAAGGCTTCCCGCTGGAGTTCCAGGAAATGCCCGTCCTCGTCCAAGGATTCCGCCGGATGGTCCGCGAACTGGCCTACGACGTCAGCGAAATGGCGCTGACGACTTACCTGACGGCCAAGGAACACGGCGTGAAGTTCACCGCGCTTCCGATCTTCCTGGTGCGGGGATTCCACCACAACGCGATTGTGGTCCGCCGCGACTCGGGCCTCACCCACCCCGGACAGCTTGCCGGCAAGCGCGTCGGCGTGAACCGCGGGTACACGGTGACCACCGGCGTCTGGGCCCGCGCCATCATGGCCAACCAGTACGGCCTTGACCTGGACTCGGTGACGTGGGTCCTCTCAGGTGACGAACACGTCCAAAGCTACGTGCCGCCGTCGAACGTCATTTCCGCGCCGTCCGGCAGGACGCTGGAACAGATGGTGCTCGACGGCGAACTTGACGCCGCGATCGGCGTCAAGGCCGACTCCTCGGACCTGGTCCCCCTCATCCCCGACGCAGACCAGTCCGCCCTCGCAGCCCTGCAAACAACGGGCCTCTATCCGATCAACCACCTGGTGGTCATCCGCGACGACATCCTGGAAGCCCACCCGGATGCCGCCGTCGCCGTGTTCGAATCCTTTGCCGAATCCAAGCGGCAGTACCTTGCGGACCTGAAAGCCGGGGCGCTGGCCGAGCCCGACTCCGCCGACCGGCTCCACCTCCAGGTACTGGAAGCGACAGGCTGGGACGACCCCCTCCCTTACGGCGTGGAACCCAACCGTGAAGTTCTTGAGGACCTCATTGAACAGGCAAACCGGCAGCACATCCTGACCAAGAAGGTGAAACTGGACCAACTGTTTGCCGAGCCGGTCCGTGGGCTCACCGGCTAAGCATTCTCAAGACGCGGGTCCAACTGCGCACGGACAGCCACAGGGGCCGCCGTGCGCAGTTCGCGTTTGGTGGCTTGTTCGAGGGACATCCCGGTGGACAGATGCATCAGCACGCGCAAGGCATTTCCGTGGCCCACCACCACCACGGTCCGGCCCTTGCGCAGTTCCGGAGCGAGGATGTGCCGCCAGTACGGCGCCATGCGTACTGCCACATCCGCCAGGCTCTCGGCGGAGATTGCCGCCGCTTCGGCGTGCGCAGCATACCGGGGATCGGCGCTCTGGGCGGACAGCGCGGCGTCGTCCGCCTTGGGAGGACAGCCGTCGACGCCGCGGCGCCAGGATTGCACGTCAGCGTCGCCAAAGCGCGCCCTTGCGTCAGCTTTGGCCAGCCCCTGCAGGGCGCCGTAATGACGTTCATTCAGCCGCCAGTACGCGCTCGGTGAGAGCGGCCAGCGGGCTTCTTCGACCAACAGCCGGGCCGTTTCCACGGCCCGGCTGAGGACGGAGGTGTGTATTGCGTCGGGTTTGAGCCCGGCGAGCTGCGCCGCAGCCCGCCGGGCCTCCGCGCGTCCGTGCGCGGTGAGGGGAACGTCGAGCCACCCGGCGAAGACGTCGTCGGCATTCGCGGTGCTCTCACCATGGCGCAGCAGCACCAGGCCGGACATCAGTGTTGCTCGAGGAACGCCAGGATCCGGGCGGGAGCGGTTTCCCGGGTTTGTTCGGCCACCGGAACATCCCAGTATTCGTGGACCGGCAGGCATTCCTCGAGGTAGCGCGCCGCCGACGGTGCATGCGAGCTGTCCTGGCCGGGCACAACCAGCCCCGGTACCTGGAGGGTCATCAGGTCCTCGGCCTCGACGCCAGGCACCGTGTCCCGGTCGAACAGGCCCCGCACGGAACCAGTGACCATCAGCTCGTACTGCTTCACGTCCATGGCCGCGTAGGCCGCCGCGAACCCGTCCTTGCCGCGCAGCGGCGCCGCCCAAGGACCCACACGCGGGTCCTTGCTGAAGCCCAGGGGGCTGGATCGGGCGAGTTCGACGACGGCACCCATGCCATGTTCGAGGGCGAAGGCGAGGTGTTGGCCGAAGCGGCGGTGCTGGGTCATCCGGTATTGCGGCCCGCCGGCGGGGGAGAACAACACCATGCTGCGCACACGGTCCGGGTGCCGGATGGCCAACGCCGCCGCAGTGGAGCACCCCACGCAACCACCCATGGTGTGCACGGCGTCGTAGCCGAGGTGGTCGATCAGTCCCAGCGCCTGGGTCACATAGCGGTCCCACGCGAGGCGCTCCAGGCGACCGCCGGACTGCCCGGATTCACGGCGGTCGAAGACGATGCACGTGTAGCTGCTCTTGAAGGCATCAACGAAACCGAGCTGCCGGTATCGGCCGAAAGTGATCCAGTTTTCCAAGGTGGAGTCGAATCCACCCGGGCTGAACATGAGCAACGGAGGGCCTTCGCCCACGGTCTCGTAATGGGTGGGGATTCCGTCAATATCGACGACGGGCATTACTGTGCTCCTCTTAACCTTGGCCGCGGAGATGCTTCTCCCCGCGAATATCTGCGATGCACTCGGTCAGGGCGTCAAAGGCGATGCGCCCGACATTGGCGTAGGTAGTGGGTTCGGCATCGATCCATTTGGCGCTGTAGCCGATTGCCGCCGTCGACATCCTGATCCGGCCGTCCAGCCACGGACCGCCGCCGAAACCGCCCAACACGGGGATGGAAACCGCCTCCACCACCGCCGGACCCACCACCGGGCCGGAGTTGGTGAAGTTGAGCGCGACGGCGCCGGCGGACTCGAGTCGTTTGGCTTCGGCGACGAACTGTTCCACCATTTCGTCCGGAACAACCGCCCCTTCGGCCTGCGAATACGCGACACCGTATTTAAGGGCTGTTTGCGGCGTGATGCCGAACTGCGCGAAGACGGGAACGCCGGCACGGGTGACGGCCTCCACCGCCTCGGGGAAGTCCGCGGCGCCGTCGAGCTTTACCATGTCGACGCCGGCCTCCTTCGCCAGGCGGATAGCCGCACCGACTGCTTCCTTGGCCCCCTCCTGGAGGGGGCCGAACGGGAAGTCGCAGCTGAGGAGTGCGGACTCGACGCCGCGGCGCACCGCCTTCGCCGCCACCAGGATTTCCTCCATGGTGATCTCCAGCGGGTGGGAGTGCCCCCAGAGGTTGACGCCAACGGAATCACCCACAGAGACAATGTCCGCACCCGCACGGTCCGCGATCCGCGCCATCTGGTAGTCCCAGGCGACAATGCAGGCGCTCTTCTTGCCGTCCTTCTTCATCTCCTGGAGCTTGGGAATGGTCATGGTGCTCATGCGCGCGTTGCCCTCAGCAGCTCCACCAGGTCGTCTTCCTCCGCCGGGACCAGCAAGATCCTGGCATGGGGCCTGAGGTGGAAGAGCGCGTCGCTGGTGAGCGCGCCGGGGGTGACAACCAGGCCCGCCGTCATGATGCCGCGCTCACGCGCGAGGCTTCCGACGGCGGCAACTGCCGCCCCGTTCTCGCCCGACGTGGAGACCATGATCACCGTGTTGGTGTCGGTCATGACCTCTTCCAAGGACACGTCCGAGGCGCCGATTTCGGGCAGCACCCCGCCGGGGTCGGCAACGGAGAAGAAGCGGGCCTGGCCCCAGTCGAGCAAGGCCGCGGAACGGATGATGCGCTCGGCTTCGTGGTCGAAGGCGACAACACGGGTGTTCCGTGCGGCCGACAACGGGTAGTCGATCCGGAATGCCGCTTCCTTGGTGGTTGCTGCCCTGGCGCAGGAGCTGGGGCCGGCAGGCACCGAACGCGGAGCGCTTGAGTGTTCGTGATCGTGATCGGACATGGCTCAGACCGAGGTGTGCGGCTTGGCGGGTTCGGCAATCATGGCTTCGCCGATGCCCTCGACGAAGGCCTGGTCGGCGGGGAGCACGATCGCTACCGAACGGACCTTCTGGTCACTGGGCCTGTTGCCGGTGGGTTCCACGCCGTCCTGCAGCGCCTTGACGGCCTTGTAGAGCTTTTGCCGGGCCTTGATGATGCCGGCGTCGGTGGCCACCAGGCGTTCCTTCGTCCTGTCGACGAGCGGGCCCATGGACTCCTGGAGCGAGGAGTCCTGTAGGGCGATTCCCTCGATGCCGGAGTAGTTCTCGCCGCGCTTCTGGGACTCGCGGTCCATCAGGTAGTCGTTGTCCTTGTTCGCCAGGGGACGGTAGGAGGCGTCGTTGGCGCTGTGGACGCCCTTGCCGGCGCGCATGGCAGCGACTTCGGCCTCCGTGAGCTGACGGGTGGGGTGGTAGTCGAAGCTGTACGCCCAGCAGTTCTCGTCGTCGATGGGGACCCAGAAGTGGCCGTGGACGGGGTGGTCTCCACGCGGCGGGACCATGGTGAAGTTCGGCAGTACCCACGGCGTCACGCGCCAGTAGTACCTGCCTTCCTCGGCGTTGCGGCGGGCGCCGATCAGCAGGCCGCCTTCGTAGTCCACCACTTCGAAGAACGGCTTCAAATCGCCCTTGTTGTACTCGTTGCCCTTGGATCCCTTGAACAGCGGGTCGCTTTCGAGGTTGCCGCCATGCAGGAAGGTGACGTGGCTTGAGTCGATGCCGCCCTCAAGGGCCTGCAGCCAGTTGCACTCCTGGAGCCGCTTGGAGGTGAAGACCTGGCCCTCCGGAACGGTGTACGCCTCCCACTCCGGCAGCGGGGGCTGGGCGGCGGGATCGCCGAGGTACGCGAACAGCACGTCCCCGCGCTTGACCATCGGGTAGGACTTGAGCTTGACGTTGGCGCAGAAGTTGCTCGTGGCCGGCTCGCTGGGGACTTCCACGGCCTGGCCGGTGACGTCATACTTCCAGCCGTGGTAGGGGCAGCGGAGGCCGTTTTCTTCATTGCGGCCGAACCACAGCGAAACGCCGCGGTGTGCGCAGAATTCGTCCATCAGGCCGTAGCGGCCCTCGGAATCGCGGAAGGCGATGAGGCGCTCAGACAGCACCTTGACGCGAACCGGGGGGCAGTCGTTTTCGGGGAGTTCCTCGGCCAGCAGCACCGGCTGCCAGTAACGGCGGAAGAGGTCACCCATGGGAGTACCCGGACCTGTCTGGGCCAACAATTCGTTGATGTCCGTACGCAACATGCGAAGGATCCTTTCGTCCTGAGCTCGTCCTGAGCGGAGTTGAGAACTTGCTTACTGGTGTCCGGGTCCTGGCTGCGCCATCGCCGGACGGAAAATTAGGGCTGGGTGGGGGGGAGGTCGACGACCAGGCCGTCGAGCTTCTCTTCAAGCACGATCTGGCATCCGAGGCGGCTGCAGTCCCGCGGCTCAGAGACGCCCATGTCTATGAGATCCGCTTCTATATCCCCCGGAGCGCCGACGGCGTCCCGGAACTCCTCGCGGACCCACACATGGCAGGTGGCGCAGGAGTTGTTCCCGCCACACTCGCCGATGATGCCCGGAACCCCATTGCGGAGCGCCGCTGACATCACCGAGTCGCCGGTTTCGGCGTCCACAACATCGATTGCGCCCTCGGCGCTGACATAAGAAATCTTGACCATTGGATCCTCCTACTAATGGTCTAACCATAATGCCGTTGGCGGGTTCGCGGTGTCAATGATGTGGCGCAGGTAATTTCCAGGGTTCTGAAACACGCCGCTCACAACACAGCCAGGGCCCGACTCGGAGTCGGGCCCTGGCGGTTCTTTTCGGCTTGGCTAGGGATTGATGAGCTCGGCTACGAGGGCATCGCTGCTTGGGTAGTCGTCCGACGGCGGCGCCCACCGTTCCGTCGAAAGCCCGGCTGCCCCCGGGTCCTCTGCGCTGATGTAATCCGTTGGAGGTCTGCGGTTGATCCGCAGCTGGAAGATGTCATTGCGGTTGTAATGCCCTGCGAAGTCCTGCGCGATCTTCTGCCGGGCCCACTGGTTGAAGTCCAGCTCCGCATAGAGGATGCCCTCGGTCTTGCCGTCGAGGGGCCCGGCAAGGACCCGCGTGTCCGGGCCGACGATCACCGATCCTCCCTGCCCGGCACCTGACGCGATCCTTTCCGCCGCTTCTTCCGTCAGCCCCAGGTCTTCGGCGTAGCCGGGGTGGGCAACTCCGCAAGCGCTGATGACGAAGGCCTTGGACATCAACGCGAAGTTCTGCGCCGCCAACAGGGAAGTCTGCGGCATGAGGGACGTGCCGTCCGGAGCGGAACGGAAATGCGGGGGCCAACTCATTCCGTGCAGCCGCGTCCCGGCTGCGGTCAGGGCAAAGATTTCCAGGGGGTTGGAGTTCTCACCGCAAACCAGCGCGCTGGCCGGTCCGTACTCGGTGTCGAACGTCCCCAGCGTGTCTCCCCAGCCTCCCCAGTGCACAATGCGCTCGCCGGCCGTGGGCTGGAGCTTTTGGTGCTTGCCCAACAACTGCCCGTCAGGGCCGAAGAAGAGCTGGGAGTTGAAGAGGGAGCCGGGCGCATTCGCAGCGCGCTCGCATGTTCCCATGACCACGTATGCTCCAGCGTCCCTGGCCGCCTCGGCAATTGCGTCAACCTCCGGACCCGGGACCCTGATGGCGTTCTTGAACAGCCTCAGGTTCAATTCGTTGGAGATGGGACTGCTGACCGGTTGGAAGTGGAACCACGTAGGGTGGCCGGGCAGGAACCCTTCGGGAAAGACGATGAATTTCGCCCCGTTCGAACCGGCCTCACGGATGAGGTCGCAGGCCTTTGCGGTGCTTCTCTCCAGGTCGAGGAATACGGGGGAGGCCTGGACTGCCGCCCCGACTATGGAGCCGAAGAATTCAGCCAATGCTTGTCCTTTCGTGAGTTCTGGACCCGGGGCGGGGCTGGTCCGTCACAGCTCCTGCCAGGGCTTGTAGATGTTCTTGACGTCATCCAGGGTCAAGGAAGCGGCCGACTTGATGGTGAAGTGGGTGGCTTCGAGGATCCCTTTGAGCTGGTCCTCGGTGAGCTTCCCGTCCCGGGAGCTCATGGGGATCTCCTCTTTGATGATCCGCGCGGCCAGCTTGGGATCCATTCCCCACTCGTCCACCATCATCTTTGTGGCCAGGCTTTCGTCATCCATGATCCGGCCGGAAGCTTTGTAGTAGCACTCGGCAAAGGCCTTGACGTCTTCGGGTCGCTCTTTGATGATTTTCTTGCTCGCGAATACGACCGTCATGGCGTTTGGCCCGATGAGTTCGCGCACGTTTTCCAGGACTTTGGCGCTGCCGGCCTGCTCGAGCCCGAAGGCGGCATGTCCGCCCCAGAGGAAGGCGTCCACGGTTCCGCTTTTCAGTCCGGCCTGGATGCCGTCCAGGCTGCCCATGGTCACTTTCTTGAAGTCGGTGTCACTCCACCCGGCTTGCTGGGCGAGCTTTTGGGTGGCGTAGTCACCTGCCGAGCCGAAGCTGCTGATCGCAAAGGTCTTGCCCTTCAGGTCGGCAAAAGATTTGGCGGCGCTGTCCGGCCTGACGACGAGGTATTCATCGAACACCGACATTGAAGCGCCGATGATGGACGCGTCCAGTCCTTGGGAAATGGCACCGATGACCCGGTTGGGGGACGTGATACCGATGTCTGCGCTGCCTGCCGCTATAGCCTCGGCCGTTTTTTCACCTGAGGAGACGCTGACTTTCATCTGTGGATCGCAACTAGGCCAGATGTCGAGGAACTCGCCGGCCTCCGCGCCAAGTTCCGTGGGATCGTGCTTGTTCGATTGGATAACGCGGATTTCATTGGTGCCGGCGCCGTCGGCGCCCGCGGAACCACCGCAGCCGCTGAGAAGCAGCATGAGGCCAGTGCCCGCGGCGGCTATTCGGAGGCTCCTCGTGATGGCGGGGCGCGCAAAATTTCCCATGAGCATGTAACTCCTCTATGTCTGTTTGTTTGGAGCGAGTTCAACCCGCGTGTCGGGCATGAACACCTAGCCAAGCGGCAGGTGTTGACAGTGATGTATCCCACTGCGGTTGTGGCAGCGTATGGCCCGGTCTCATCGACCGTGGAATAAGCAATGGACTAACTAATCGCCATCTGACCTTAGGTCTGCTTCTGGTGCTTCGGTGCCGGCGGCCGGTTCGTCAGCCGGACAGTGACGAAGAGGAGCTGAGACCGCCCCTGCCGTACATCAGCACCACGGCAAGGACGGCGACGGCGGCAAGTCCCGCGCCGACCAGCAGGACACCTTGGAAGCCGGCCAGGAAGTGGTCGGCGGAATTCCGGGCTGTTGCGGGGGAGCCGGCGAACAGCTGATAGAGCAATACGGTGAGCGTCACGCCGACGGCCCTCCCCAGATTCCGAACGGTCGCGATCGTGCCGTTGGCTACGCCGGCCTGGTCCTGCCCGAGGTCGCCCATCACGGCCGAGCTGTTCGGCGAGCTGAAGAGTCCGACGCTTGCGCCGATGAGCGCCAGCAGGGCAGCAACCAACCAGGGCGGCGAAGACTGCGTGAGGAACGAGGCGCCAACAAACGTGGCAATCATGACGGACAGAGCCACCAGGGCAGGACGCCGGGAACCCACGCGGTCGCTCCACCAGCCGGAAAGGGGTGAGACCAAAAGCATGGCAAGGGCCTGGCATGTCATCATCAAGCCGGTCAGGCCGATGGACCACCCCAAGACCTCATGCATGTAGAGGGGAAACAGGAAAGCGGGAAACAGCAGGAGTACGTAGGAAAGGAACGCGGCCAGTGTTCCCCAGCCATAGACGCGCCTGCGGAAGTGGCGGAGGTTGATGAGGGGAACGGCGGTCTTGAGCTCGCGCAGGACGAAAAGCGCGAAAGCCGCAACCGCCGTTCCCAACAGTCCAATGACCACCTCATGCGACCACCCGAGGCGGGGTGCGAAGCCCAGGCCGAGCAGCAGGCTTGACGTGAACATGATGAACAACGTGAAGCCGGGGACGTCCAGCCGGGGTGCCTTGGTCCCCTTCTTCGAGTCCTTGGGGACCAAGGCCATGACGCCGACTGCACCGATCAGGCCCACCGGGACATTGATCAGGAAGATCGAGCGCCACCCGAACGCTCCCGTCAGGACGCCGCCCAAGGCCGGCCCCAGCAACGTCCCTGCGGCCACCATGCTGCCGATGATCCCCAGGATCCGGCCCCTTTGGCCCACCGGAAAGGTCGCCAGGGCCAAGGGCGTGATGGTCGCCATGAACATGCCCGCTCCAATCCCTTGGAGCACGCGGAACGCAATCATGACCGGAAGGGCCGGTGCCAGGGCCACCGCGAGCGACGCAACGACGAAGGTCAGCAGGCCGATGCTGAGGATCCTCTTTCCGCCAATGGCGTCCGACAACTTGCCAAGGAACGGAACCACCGCCGTGATGGTCAGCAAGTAGGCGGACAACACCCATTGGAGGGAGTCGATATCGACCCCGAATTCCTTGGCCATCATCGGCAATGCCACCACTACGGCTGTGGCATCCACATTGGCCATGAAGGTGCCTGTGGTAACGGAGAAGAGAATGATCCATCTGGCTGCTGCCCCCGCCGTCGTGCGTTGGGTGGGCTGGACTTGGGTTTCGGTCATGGTGCGCTTTGCTTAGTGGGCGGCGTTGAGGGACGGGCCCCGTTCGGACTTGGGCGTCAGCAAGAGGTTGACCAGTCCCTGCAGTATGCCCACCAGGGCCATGAGCAGGATGATCATGGCGAACGCCTGGGGTGCGGCGAAGGTCTGGCTGTTCAAGGCCAGCTGATAGCCAAGCCCCGCGGTGGAGGCGAGCATCTCGGCGAAAATGACGGTAATCATTGACGCGCCGGCACCAATGCGGACGCCGGAACTGATCAGCGGCAACGCACTCGGCAGCTTAATAAGGAAGTCGGTCTGGAACGAACTGGCCCCGAACGCCCTGGCCACCGTCAGCATGGTGGGCTTCACCGTGGCGAAGGCCCGCAGCGAGTTGTAGGCGATCGGGAAGAACGCACTGACCGCCCCGTAGCCGATCTTGGACCCGACTCCCGTGCCGAAGGACAGGATGAAGAGGGGGTAGAAGAGGATCAGCGGAGCGAGGTAGCCCCAGACGAAAATCGACTGGAAGACCTGCGTCCGGACCGGTGTCCTCGCTGCCCAGAAACCTGCTGCGAGGCCGAACACCGACGCGATGACGAAGGCGGCCAGGATCTCACCGAACGTGATGAACGCGGCCTCGTAGGTCGCCGGCTGCGCAAGCGCTTCTCCGAGTGCTTCCATGACCCTGGGGATGGTGGGCAGAACCAGGGGGGAGATCCCGCCGGGACCGTTTCCGTAGGCCCAAATGCCAAACAGAGCACCAAGCCCCAGAATCCGCAGGGGCCATACCAGCGGGGAATTTTTGTGCTGCTTCATTGATTTCCCTATGCTCTCTGCTTTTCCAGGGGGTTGGCGTGGGGGCTGTTGCCCATGGCTTCGTTCAACATCAGGAAGAGCTGCGAACGCAGCTGCGCGAACTCCTCCGTGGCAATGAAGTCGAGCGGTCGCGGGCGCATCTGTTCGATCTTGACTTCGGCCATGACCTTGCCGGGACGTGCGGACATGACGATCACGCGGTCGGCCCAGTAGATGGCCTCGTCGAGGCTGTGGGTCACAAGGACCACGGTCTGCTTGTTCTCCGTCAGGACCGTGGAGATGCTTTCGCCAAGCGAACGGCGGGTCTGCTCGTCCAAGGCACCGAAGGGCTCATCCATGAGCAGGATCGACGGGTCCATCGCCAGGGCCCTGGCCACCGCCACGCGCTGCTGCATGCCACCGGACAACTGGCCCGGGTGGGATTCGCCCCACTGGGACAGGCCCATCATGTCCAGCAGTTCCTGGCTGCGCTCGCGGCGTTCCTGCTTGCCGATTCCCGCGAACCGCAGTCCGACGCCGACGTTGTCCACGATGTTGTTCCACGGCAGCAGGGAGTAGTCCTGGAAGACGAAGGCAGCCCTGCGGGGATCCGGTTCCTTCACCACCGAGTCGCCCACCAGGATCTGGCCCTTCGTGGGAGTCATCAGCCCTCCCATGCAGGTCAGCAGCGTGGACTTGCCGCAGCCGCTCGGACCAAGAAGGGCAACGAATTCTCCCTCGTGCAGCGACAAGTTAATATCTTTGAGTGCTTCGACCGTCGTTCCGGCACGCGTGAACGTGACTGAAACATCATTGATGGACATTCGCATTGCTGTTTACCTAACTTGTCGCGGTGGTTGTTGCGGCACCGGCGGCGGAAGTCTGCCGCCATTTGGTCAGCCGTGTTTCTAAGTGATTCCAGATGGTCCCCGCAACGACTGCGAGGATGGTGACTGCCAGCATCAAGGCAAGGGTCTTGTCCGTGTGGAGCTGTTCCGCGTAGACCCGGATCAAGCCCCCCACGCCGTCCGAGGAGGCCCACAGTTCTGCGATCAGAACCCCGATGAAGGCGTGGCGGATTCCGAACCACAGGGCAGTGAAGATACCCGGCAGGGCGGAGGGGAGTACGACGTTGAGGATGGTCTGCCCCCAGGACGCCTTGAAGGCGCGCGCCACTTTCATGTGGCGGTCCTCGACGAGCGCCATGCCGGCGGCCACGTTGATGGTGACGAATACTGCCGCTTCAAAGGCTCCGAAAACGACGGCGGACGTGGAACCGATGCCGCACAGGAGAATGAAGATCGGCAGGAAGATGGACTTCGGCGTCGACATCAGGAACAGCAGCGGGGCCGAGTAGGCCTGCCAGAGGGTCTTGGACAGACCCATCACGGTTCCGACGACGATGCCCACGGTAGTGCCGATGGCGAAGGCCATGAGGATGTTTCCACCCGTGCTGCCCAACGCGGTCATGACTTCGCGGGTGCCCAGCATCTCTACGAAGGCACCGGCGACGGCCAACGGCGTGGATACGAAGTCAATGTCGATCAGGCCGAACCGGGTCAGGAGTTCCCAGGCGACGATTACGGTGGCAATGACGGCCACCCTTCCGAAGCGTGCTTGGACCTTTACGTTGGCGTTCCGGAGCAGCTTCGGAGCGGACAGTCGTTGTTGCGGGCGGGGAGGTGCTGAAAGGTTGGTTTGCATCGGTTCAGCTCCATGCACCTTGGCGGGCGGTCATCACAGGCTCTTCCAATGCTTGTACATGCCCTTGACGTCGTCGATCGTGAGCGACTTGGCGGACTTGATGGTGAACTGCGTAGCTTCAAGGAGCCCTTGGAGCTGCTCCGGGCTCAGTTCGCCGTCCCGCGAGCTCAGGGGAATTTCATGCGTGACGATCCTGGACGCCAGCTCGGGGCTCATGCCCCAGTCTTCGACCAGCATCTTCGTAGCCAGGGCAGAGTCGTCCATCATGGCCCCTGTGGCCTTGTAGTAGCACTCTGCGAAGGACTTCACGGCTGCGGGATTCTTTTCGATGATCTCGTCTGTAGCGAAGACCACGGTCATGGCGTTGGGTCCCACAAGATCCTTCACGCTGCCCAGAACCTTGGCTGAGCCCTCAATCTCCAAGCCGAAGGCTGCCTGTGCGCTCCAGAGGAAAGCGTCGGCTGTCCCGCTCTTGAGTCCGGCCATGATGCCGTCAAGGCTGCCCATGGTGACGGTCTTGAAGTCGTTCGGACCCCAGCCTTCTTCGCGGGCGATCTTCTGGGTTGCGTAGTCCCCTGCGGAGCCGAAGCTGCTGATGGCGAAGGTGGCGCCCTTCAGGTCGGCGAACGAGGTGGCTTTGCTGTCCTTCCGGACCACGACGTACTGGTCCCACACGGGCATGGAGGCGCCGATGATCTTGCCCTTGAGTCCCTGGGACATTGCGCCAATGACGCGATTGGGAGAAGTAATGCCGATGTCCGCACTCTTGGCGGCCAGGGCTTCGGCCACCTTTTCGCCGGCCGTGAGGTCCACCTTCACCTCGGGGGAGCACTCGGGCCAGATGCTCATGAAGTTGCCGGCTTCCGCACCGAGTTCGGTGGGGTCCTGTTTGTTTGATTCGATGACCCGGATTTGAGTCGGCGCACCGTCAGGGCTGGGCGCGCTGTTGGCGCCACCGCCGCAGGCCGTCAGCGCCAGTGCTGACATGGCCGCCATTGAGGCCAAAAGGGGGAGGCGGCGCGGGGGACCAGATTTCTTCCTGGCTGGGATCCAAGAAAACATGAAGCTCCTCTTATTTCAGATAGCTGCGGAACAGGTTCGACGGACGCAACAGAGGGCGGAGCAGGCGAACCACGTTGTTCAGGTCACAAAAATTTAGTGCCCGATGAAGGACGGTAATTTACAGCACATCGGCATGTCAATAGTATGGTCAAACCATTAAGCCGAAGTGAGGTGTTCTTATGAATCGACTCGATGTATCGAAGGCGGCAATCGTCGTCGTCGACATCCAAAACGACTTTTGCCACAGCAGTGGCTACCAAGGGCTGCGAGGGAAAGATGTTGCCCGGGTCCAGGCGGCCGTCGGCCGCTTGGAACCCTTCATCCAGGAAGCTCGGGACCTCGGCGTCCCCGTGATCTTCATGCAGAACCTCCACGATCCGCAGAGTGACACGGAAGAGTGGCGGGCGCGCCATTTGGAACCGCGCGCTTCGCAGTCCTGCCTCCCGGGGACCTGGGGGGCGGAGTTCTTCGCGCTCGAGCCGCAGCCCGGGGACCACGTGCTTCTCAAGGCGCGCTACAGCGCCTTCGTCAACACCGGGTTGGAAGAACTCCTGCGATCCCTTGGCCGCACGTCGATCTTCTTCTGCGGCGCCGCAACCAGCATTTGCGTCGAAACGTCGCTGCGGGATGCAACTTGTCTCGACTTCCTGGTCACTATCGTCGACGACTGCTGTGGTGACTACTCGGAAATAGCCCACAACAACGCTGTCAGAGCGGTCGCGAGCGGCTTCGGTGCGGTTACGCAGAGCAAGCACGTTATCGAGGGCCTCCGGGTCTCCGCCGAATGCGGTTGACCTTATCAATGCGCGACCGGCACGAACTTTCCCCCAGAAGTGAGTGAGTTCGACCGGGCCGGCTTGACGCGGGAGGCAGGTCGCGTCGCACGGTGCGGCTAGGGTTGCTGCGACGACTGGCCTGGCGGCTTCCGCCGGCAAGACCGCTCGGAGGACTGAGCCGTTGCGGGGTGCCTGTATGGTCCCGGGCGCCCCGCAACGGGGCTTGCTGGGTGAGCCGAGGCCGAGCTGAACGAAGACGAGCCAGACGAGGAGCGGCATGATACTGGTTCAGAATAGGCACCCGACGCTGAAGTGTGCGTCGCTCAGACGGGTTACCAAGATGCCGTGAGCGAGGCAGGGTGACCTCCATCATGTAATCAATGGCGGCGTCCAGGCAGTGATCCGTACTGGCCCCGTCATGGACCTTGACTTCGATGACGGGGCCAGCCCTGGTGTTGATGGTCTGCCCCCTAGTGTTCTAAGACCGGCAGGAACGTGTGGCCCTGCGCCTTTTCGTACAGGGCCCGGAGTTCGACTCCGTGGGCTGCGATCCAGACCGCGTCGGCGGCCGGTGTCATGGTCTCGACCCGACCGGTCCGGATGGTCCGCCCGTCTCGCTGGATTTGCACTTGTTGGCCGACCAAATCATTCCACTCTCCATAGTGGGCCATGGCGATGCCTTTCGTGTTGCGATTTTGTTGATGTGGCAGCAACGCAGCGCAGTAGGCTGCGTTGCGTTCTGCTCCGCGGCCGTGCCGCTTGGGAGTGCGGTGCGCCAACTGCCTGTGCAGGGGACTACTTGTCGCGTGAAGGCGGACCAAGATTCCAGGGACAGGACGCGGCGGTGGTCTTGCGGGCCGTTTCCCGTGATGGGGTGGTATCGGCAACCTATGGCGCGGCCCGCACTGGCCTGCCCGTGCTCTTCCTGCAGTGCCGATGACGGGACGCGCTCTAGGCGTCAAGGACCAATTTTGGGCACTTGGAGCGGCTGACGCAGATGAACATGGTGTCGTTTTTCGCCCGTTCCTTTTGGGACAGGATGGTGTCGCGGTGTTCGACTTCACCTTCCAGGACCTTGGTTTCGCAGGTGCCGCAGAATCCTTCTTCGCAGGAGGACATGAAGGAGGGGTTTACCTCGAGCACGACGTCCAGGATGGACTTTTCCGGTGGAACGGTCAGGGTGCAGCCGGATTGCCGCAGCTCAATCTCAAACGGTGCATCTGCCGCTGCTTCTGTTGCGTCCCCGGTGCGGGCCGGTGGCGGGGCGGCGGCAAACAGCTCCGCATGGAAGGCGTCTACACCAAGGGCATCGGTAGTGATGCTTTGGAGGTCGGCCAGGAGTCGCTCCGGTCCGCACGCATATACTGCTGTTCCGGCGGGAGCGTTCTTGATTTCGGTGAGCAGATCGGCACGGCCGCGCTCGTCCCGGGGGTAGAGCGCCAGGGAATCGCCCATAATCGTTTGGAGTTCGTCGATGAACGCCATGGTTTGGCGGCTGGATCCGCAGTAGACCAGGCGGGCGCTTTTGCCTGCAGCCATGAGTTCCCGCGCCATCGCCATGATGGGCGTGATGCCGATGCCGCCGGCGACCAGGAGGTAGTGGGTTGCGCCATCCTCGACTTTGAAATGGTTGCGCGGTCCGCGCGCTGTCAGTTTTGAGCCGAGCCGGGTCTCGGAGTGGAGTTCCTCCGACCCGCCGCGCCCACCAGTCTCGCGAAGGACGGCGAGACGGTATTTCTGCAGCTCACGCGGATCCGAGCACAGGCTGTAGTGCCGCACCAGGCCCGACGGCAGGACGACCTCAAGATGAGCGCCGGGCTCCCATTGAGGGAGTGAACCACCGTCGGGAAGGGACAGTTCGAGGGACATGACATTGGTCGATTCCTGGCGCAGTCCGCGCACAACGAGGTCAAGGGTGTTTTCGGACATGGTCAGGCTCCGGTGATGGGATGTTGGAAGAGTTTGCCGGGGATGGCTTCCCTGGTTCCGCCTTTAAGGACCTCGATGAAGTCGCGTGCCAGGTCGGATTTCCTGACCGTGACGAGCATGTCGAGCTCGCGGCGGAGTACCCGCATGGAGGTCGAGCCGGGCTCGGAATCCCAGCCGCCGAGTCCGACCAGGACGCCGGCGAGGAGCGTCCCCTGGTTCCGCCCTGCTGTGGCCATGGCCTCAACGAAACCGTCGGGAATCTCTTCGAGCCGCGATCCGAGGAACACCATCATGTCCGTGCTGGCCGCGAGGTCGCTGACGGTTTCGGTGGTGGGTTGGGCCTCGGGTTCGTCGATCCCGCGAAGGAGTACGCCGTCCGGGTGGCTTGCGGCGGCGGCGACCAGGACTTCCCGCAGGCCGGCGTCGGACATTGACGAGACGAGCGCAGCGCCCGAGGGCCCGAGGGGGACAAGAAGGATCCGGGCCTTATAGTAGGCGCGCGACGTTAGATGTGTCATGGGTTTTCCTTAGCTTGGGTTGTTGCTGTTCACATCGAAGGTCGAACGACGACGTGCGGACTGCTGGGCCCCGTCCGGTCCAGAAGGGTGCGGAAGAGTTCGTTGACGCCGTCGAGCCCGACCTCGATGCTGGGCACGTATTCCAAGCCTGTGTCTCCGGCCGCCAGGAGTTCGATGGCCCTGGTGAGGGCCTGTGGTGAACGGCCGCGTACGCCGACGACACCGGACGCGCCCCGCACCAGGGTCTTCAGGTTTACTTCTGCGACGGGGGTGTCCCCGAGTCCGGCCAGGACCAGACGTCCCAGTTTCCGGAGGTGTTCCGTGGTTTGGAGCGCTGGCCCACCAAGCCCCACGGTATCGACAATGACGTCGAATCCGGCGGCCTTGCCGTGCCGGCCCAAGGCTGCGGATGTTGATGCGGCGTCATCGTTGACGACGACGGAAGCGCCCATGGCCTCGGCAATTTCAAGACGGTCGCGGCTAGTGCGCGTGTTGCGTCCGAGTACGACGATCTCCTGGGCTCCGGCTGCCCTGGCGGCCGCCACGGCGGCGATGCCGTGGTAACCCGGTCCGAGGATGGCGACGCGCGCGCCGCTTGTCGCGCCACCGATGTTGATGACCCAATCGACCGCGTTGGCGAAGGGTTGGGTCCAGGCGGCGAGGTTCGGTTCCAGGTCACGGGGCAGCTTGTGCAGCACTGTCCGGGTTGACAGTTCCATGTATTCCGCGTTGCCGCCGTGAAGACCCGAACCCTCATGGAGTCCCAGCATTCCCACCCTGCGCTGCCCGCCCCACAGATCCGCATCCGGGCAGAAACGGTAGGTGTCGGGCTTTGAGCAGGCCTCACAGCTGGCCCGCCCGCAGGGGAGGTATTCCTCCAGTGCCACCCGGTCGCCGGCCTCGACGTCCCACGACCATTGCATGACAGGCGTGAGGGAGACGATTTCACCAATGACGTGGTGGCCCATCACTGTGGGATGGCGAAGGCCCTGCTGGTACAGGTCCAGGTCGGTCCCGCACAGCGCGGAGGATTCCACCTTGAGCCAGCCTGCGGCGCTCGTGGCCAGTCCCGGGTCTATCGCCTGGACCGTGGTTGTTGCATCAGGCAACGAGACAGCGGCCTTGACAGCATCGGGAAGGGGCGGCGCTGCCAGCGTCGAGGCCGGGTCCGGAGACGCAACCATGGAACGGTGGTCTTTCATGCGGAACTCCTAGTTGGTCCGGTCTAGATGGAAACGAAGTCGGTTCCGGGGACCACCTGGATGGCCTGCTGGGCACCCTCATGGAACGGCACGTCCTTGGGGAGCAACACGGACGTCGAGCGGACACGCTGGTCCGCGGTGTCGATGCCCGGGAGGGCCTCGTCCTCCATGGCGTCCAGTGCTGCGAGCAGGCGGCGCCGCGCCAGGATGATGGCGGCGTCGGAGGTGCCCAGCCGCTCCTTGGTGCGGTCCGCGATGTCGCCCATGCTTTCCTGCAGGGAGAAATCCTGCGCAGCGATGCCCTCGATGCCGGAGAAGGTTTTGTTCTGCTTCTGGGCCTCTCGGTCCATGAGGTAGTCGTTGTCCTTGTTGGCGAGGGTCCGATACGTTCCGGGGATGTATTTGGCGTGGATGCCGTCGCCGTTGCGCATCTGCTCGAGTTCGTCTTCGCGCAGGTCGCGGGTCGGGTGATAGTTCCAGGACCAGGCCCAGCAGGTGGTGTCGTCGATCGGGACCCAGGCGTGGCCGCCCATGGGGTTGTGGGTGCCGAAGGGGGGAATGATCGTGTAGAAGGGCATGATCCACTGGGTGATGCGCCAGTAGAACTCTTCCTCGTTCGCGTTGCGCCGGGCTCCGATCAACAGGCCGCCGTCGCTTTCGGCGACCTCGAACTTCGGGCGGGTGTCAGCTTTTATGTACTCATTACCGGCCGTTCCCGAGTGCATGGGGTCATCGTCGAGGTTAAAGCGGTGGGCGAAGGATACGTGGCTTGAGTCGATGCCGCCCTCCATGGCCTGGAGGTAGTTGGTTTCCTGGAGGCGCTTGGAAATGAAGCGCTGGCCGTCGCCGAGCAGGGCCCATTCGAGTTCCGGCAGGTCCGGCATCTGCTCCCCGGGACCCATGTAGGCCCAGAGCACGCCTCCCCGTTCTACGAGGGGATATGACTTCTGTTTGATCCGGCATTTGAACTTGGAGTCTTCCGGCTCGGATGGCATGTCCGTCAGGTTGCCCTCCACGTCGTACTTCCACCCGTGGTAGGCGCACCGGAGGCCGTTTTCCTCGTTGCGCCCGAAGTACAGGGAAGCGGTCCGGTGTGCGCAGAACTCGTCCAGCATGCCCAGCCTGCCGGAACTGTCCCGGAAGGCTATGAGCTTCTCGCCCAGGAGTTGGACCCGCACCGGCGGGCAGTCCGCTTCGGGGAGTTCCTCGGCGAGGAGGGCGGGGAACCAATATCGCCGGAACAGGCGCCCCATGGGCGTTTCTGGGCCGGTCTGGGTCAGCAGGACATTCTGATCTGAGGTGAGCACTGTGGGGCCTTCCGATGTAAACCGAAATCTTCGTAGTATCCGTTTGGCGCGCAGTTGCGCGCCATGCGGTCATTGAAGTGTTGCATGGGTCTCATTCGTCCGTCAAGCGATGCCCAGCGGCGGCGCCTCCACCCGCCGGACGGGCGATGGTCTAGATTCGAGAGTGTGAATGCATCAATGCCGGCCGCCGGAGAGTTGGCGGCCACAGACCCGGATTATGTGGACTCTCTGGAGCGGGGCCTGTCGGTCCTCCGGGCATTCAGTGCACGGGAAGACGCGCTCTCCGTCGCAGAAGTGGCGTCGCTTGTGGGTATTACGCGCACTGCGGCGCGCAGGTTCGCCCTGACGTTGGAGTACCTGGGTTACACGGGTCAGTCGGCGGAGGGGTACACACTGATCCCCGGGGTACTCGCGATCGGCGACGCCTACCTTCGCAGCAATCCGCTGCCGGATGCAGCCCACCCCCATCTGGACGAGCTCGTCCGGGCAGTTGGGGAAACGGCTTCCCTGACCGTGCTCCACAAGCGTCGCGTCTACTACGCCGCCCGGGTGGCCGCCGACAGGATCGTTACCGCAAACATCACGGTCGGCACCAGCGTCGCCGCACACCGTACGGCCACCGGCCGTGTTCTGCTGGGCGGTCTGGCTCCCGACGAACTCGAGGATTACCTTTCGTCCATGGAAGCCAGCCCTGGTTTCGAGCCGGGCTACGTGCGGGAGCGGATCGAGGAAGCCCGCGGGCGTGGGTGGACGGTGGCCGATCAGGAGCTGACGCCGGGAATCCGGTCAGTGGCCGTTCCCCTGCACGACCCGGAGGGACGGATCGTCGCCGCCCTGAACATTGCCGCGCACGCCACGCGCGTGGACACCCAGGTACTCGAGAACGACTTCCTTCCCCTGCTCCAGTCCGCCGCGCTACGGACTGCGGCCGCCCTCTGGCCGGCTTCCGGACCAGCTCCGGCCAGGTCCGTGATGGCACCTGCCACCCCCACTCGCCCCAAGGTGCGTCCATCGGATGTAATCCAATCGGTAGAACGAGGGTTGTGCATCCTCACAGCCTTCGATGAGGGCCACCCGGCCATGAATTTGGCACAGATATCCGAGCGGTGCCGGCTCCCGCGCTCCGCGGCGCGTCGCTTCGTCCTGACCCTGGCCTCACTTGGCTACCTTGAGCAGCAGGGGCGCAGTTACGCCCCGAGTCCCCTGGTCCTGGAGCTGGGGTACTCCCTGCTGTCCCGGCTTTCGCTCGCAGACGTGGCCAGGCCCCGCCTCGAAGCATTGGCGCGAAAGCTCGGAGCTTCAGTTTCCATCGGCGTTTTGGATGGCATGGACCTGCGCTACGTAGCCAGGGCCAGTGCGCCGAGCCCCTTGATAGTGAACATTCGCCCGGGCACCCGGGTTCCAGCAGAGCGCACGGCGATGGGCCAGGTTCTCCTATCCCTTCTGCCCGCCGCCGCCCTCAAAGACGTCAAGCGTTCGGCGGGCAGGGACAGGGCCGCCAATGGCCTGGCAGACCTCGGGGTCACGCTGGCGGCGGTTCGAGAGCAAGGCTGGAGCTACGTTGACCAACTGCTCGAGGCCGGAATACGCGCAGTCGCGGTCCCCCTTCGGAACCGGCGCGGTGAGGTGGTGGCGGCCATGAGCGCCTCAGTCCACGAAGCGACTACCGCTGACCGGGATATGACCGAGAATTTCCTGCCGGCCTTACGCGACGCTGCCGATGAGTTCATGATGGATTTGAGGGATGGGCTAAACATCTAAACCGTCCGTCTTACGCGCAAAAAGACACTATGCGGACAAAAAGGGTTGATATCCGGTGCGAGGGATGGTTATATTCATCACACGCAAATTCTTGTTTTCGCGACGTCCCGCGGCAACGACGCCTCCTCAGAATGGGATAAATATGACTGCCCTTGACCGTGCCCGCGTCTCCACTGATCTCGATTCATCCAGGCGCCCCTACCGCTGGCTGGTCCTAGTCCTTTGCTGGCTCGCCTTCACCATGACTTCCGTTGACCGTTCGACGTGGGGTCCGGCATCCATCTTCATTGGAGAAGACCTCGGCGTGCCCCTGGCAAGCCTTGGGCTTTTCGCCACCTTCTACTACATCGGCTACGTCGTCTCGAACGCGGGCACCGGCTTCCTCACCGACAGGGTTGGCGGGCGCCTGCTTATTTCGGTTTCCCTCATAGGCGCCGGAGCGTCCATGATGCTTTTTGGGTCCACGACGTCCGCCTGGATCGGTATGGCCATCCAGGCGGTCATCGGCCTCTTCGCCGGAGCCGAATATGCCGCCGGCATCAAATTGATATCCAGCTGGTTCCATCCCGAGGAACTCGGCAAGGCAATGGGGATCTACACCTCGGCAACGTCGCTGGGCGTTGTGGTGGCGAACACCGCCGTGCCCTACCTCATCGAGCACTACTCCTGGCATGCCTCCTATCTGCTTTTCGGTGGCGTTTCCATCGTGGCCGGCATCGCCTGCTACCTCGTGCTGAGGCCTGGCCCGATCGTAGCCAAGAGGGCCAACCGCGCGGAGGGCCGGTCCGTCCTCATCGAACTGGGACGCAACAAGAACCTTCTTCTCCTGGCGCTGGCAGGATTCGGCGGCTTCTGGGGGACCTATGGATTCATCACCTGGTCCAACGCCCTCATGATTAAGGGGCACGGCATTGACCCGACGGTGGCCGGTGGCATCGTGGCTATCTATGCAGCCCTCGGCGTTCTCGGCAAGCCCCTTATCGGCTGGATCGCCGATAAGTTCAACGGCGCCCGCAGGGTTCCTGCGATGGTCGTCCTCGGCTGCTTCGCCGTCATGCTCGTCGTCTTCGGCATGCTGGACAACGCCGTGGCCTTCTTCATCGCCGCCCCGCTGCTCGGACTCGGGGCCTACTGCTACCTCCCGCTCATCGTGGCCCTCGTGCCCCGGCTCGTGAGCAGCCGCGTTCTCGGCGGCGCCGCCGGCATAACCAATGCCATGTGGCAGATCGGAAGTGTCCTGGTCCCGTTGGCGGTGGGCGCCGTCTTCGCCGCAACCGACAATTCCTTCATGGCCGCCCTGATTACGCTCGCCGCCGGACCCTTCCTCGGCATGATCATCATGTACTTCGTCAACGAACGCCCCGACGACGTTGAGATCGCTGTGACGGACCAGGAAAAAGCCTAGCGTCCTGGAGCACCCTACGGCCCATCCCTCGTCCACCCGGACAGGGGTGGGCCGTCGGCTTTGCCGAGACCATCCCGCCTCTTCGGCCTGGCCTCCGGCATTCGGAATGCCGAGAATCTAGATTTGGTTAACCTTCCGGGCCACTGCCGTTGTCAGGTTGGGGTGTGCTTCAACCAGACAACTAAATTGCCTCCAGCAGTCCTGTGAATTTCGGGGATATCTGGCGGCGTTTTGGCGGTGCGGAATGTCGCCTTGGTGAGCACCTATGACCGGGGATGAGCGGCGCAGCTTATGTCGTCGATCGCCCAGCGGAGGATCTGTAGGTCGTAGCTGTCGCGCTGGCTCAGGCCGTGCAGATAGGCCTCGAATTCGACTGAGCCGGCGCTTCCGCCCTGGGCCCAGTACTTTAGCCAGAGTTCGTCCAGGTAGTTCTTGTCCTGCTGGATGAGATTTAGTGCCGTGAGTCGCGGATCTTCCATGATGGCCCCTGATTGTTGCGGCCGGCCCTTACGGCGCGGCGTTTGTGCTTTCGTTGTTGCCGCCGCTGCTGGAGCTATTGCCCAGGTTGCGTGGCGGGACCGGCTCGTTCTGGCTGGTAGTGAGGTCAGTCCCAGCGATGCTGGCTGGCTACATTGCGGGCGCGGTCGAGGCGACGTCCCTCGCCGCCATCGAGTTAGCTAACCGTCTGGACGGATCCGACGCTTAAAGGGTTGATCCGGACCCACCTGGAGCTCCGGGTGACATTCGATTTCCGTGTCGCTGGCAGGGCGGGAGGCCTTAGAAGTTGGTCGTCTTCGTGATCGCGTGCTCAGTCTTTGTGGCAGCGATAAGCCGGGTCATTGCCGTATGTAGCTGGACAACGTCCTCGCGCTCCAGTCCCAGTTTCTGCATCATGGTTCCCGGCACGGACATCGCGTCCTTCTTGAGGGCGGCGCCGGCGTCCGTCAGTTCGACAGCCAGGGAGCGCTCGTTCCCTGCTGCCCTGGGGCGGGAGAGAAACCCGGCGGCTTCGAGGCGTCGGAGCAACGGAGATGTTGTTGCGGGTTCAAGGTCCAATTCTGTGCTGATTTCACGCAGTGACCTGGGGCTTTTTTCCCACAGCGCCAGCATGACCAAATATTGGGGGTGCGTAAGCCCTAACCGGTCGAGCACAGGTTTGTATGCCGCGACAACGTTGCGGGCTGCGACGGTCAGGGCAAAGCACAATTGCTTCTCCAGCAGAAGGTCTTCCTCAGCGCCTGCCGTCTTAGTCTGCCGGATGCTCAACTCGGTCATTACAATCTCCAAACCACTAATCGTCTAGGCATGCTCGGACGGGATGAGGCAGCCCGCCGCGCGGATCTTGTTCCGGCAACTCCTGACCAAAGCGGCTGCGTTAACGCAGGGACTTGTCCTCGGGATTCTTCGGCACGACGTAGGTGCTGCCGTCGGGGCGGTGAAGGGTTTCCCACTGCTGTGTCTCGGCTTGGCGCTTTTCCAGTAGTTCCCCGTTCGCGCTCGTCATGTCGTGATCAAGGGAAGTTCTGTGCGCGGGTCCGAAGACGGCCCGCAACTTGCCCGTTGCGTTCATGAATTTTTCCACAAAAGCCATCGGTGTTTCCTTTGCTTCCGATTCTTTCAGGAGTGTCTATCGGGACACGAGGTAGCTTGTGCCGTCGGCGTTGCGCACCGTGGTCCACTGGCGCAGCTGCTCTTCGCGCTGGCGCTGGGCCGCGTCCTGCCGCACTATCACACGCCCCTGAAGGGCGCCCTGCTGGGCAGGCCCGAAAATGGCCCGGAGCTTCCCGGTTCGGCGCATGAACTTCTGAACCGGGGTCTCTTTGCTGGTCATGCGCTTCCTCCCATTTTCCCACTTGCGATGACTATTAGTCTACTAAAAGTTAGTGTACTAATCAAACTGAGGACATGGGCTGCACCGCTGAATCAACCTTGCTTCATTCGCTGCAGCACCAATAGTCGCTGCAAGACACCGCAGCCTAAATCGCTACCGCTGTCACATCGGCTGTCCGCGGCCGACCCACAATCTGCTTCGGGCCAGTTTCGCGCCACCCGAGCCGATCCCCCAGTTGCGAGATTTGACGCGCACGAGGTCAAACCTGACTCACGAGCACACCGCGAGTACTCACGACTTGAAGAGGGCCGGAGCACTCCAGTGTCCGGGTATTCGCGTGCAGGAAGACAATGTTCAGCTGGAGAATCCTGCCTCCCAGCCGCTGATATCCGCGGCCGGGAAGGTGACACTTGGCATGTCCCTTTTGAGTTCTTCCCTCAGTCTGGCCTCAACGACAAAGTGCGGCGTCCCGCTTGTGGTCGCCCGCACGTCCGCGATAGCAGCATCGAGGCGGCGCAGCAGATCGTTTAGCAAGCCGTTAGCTTCATGATGTTCAGGGTCTTGGGGCACCTCATCATCCATGACTGCCGCCAGAGGTTCCTGAATCGGGGTTTTTGCAGGGTCAGGTTCGGAGTTCGTCCGGTCCGGGCGCTGCCCGTCAGTCAATCTTGTGGGAAGCGGATTGCGGGTCGGTCGCAGAGACCAGGACATCCACGGCGTCGCTTCCGTGTACCAGGCACTTGCTGCTCCGTGATCGAGCCAAATCCAGAAGACCGAGCCATCGGGCATCCACGCAATAACGCCGCTACCTAGATGTTGGCCGTGGGCAATCATGTGAACGTGGCTTCCTCCGGGAATTGCCTCAGGTTTAGTTCTCATGGATTCAGGGAGCCGTTGGGAAATTCCGCTGCGTCGAATTCCACGTCGTCGAAGCTGGCTGCCACGAAAACTCTATTTTCTCCGGGCGATGGTCGGAGCGGACGCTACGTGACGCGCTTGGTGGTTCAAACGGGCGGGGGCGGCGGAATGATGGCGCCTCGGCGTTTACAGCTCATCAGGTTGCCGGCCGGGATCGGCAGCATTGGGCGTAAACTACCGAGGTCTACTCTCCGGTTCTGGGTCCGCGGGGACAAAGATCGTGGAGAGTGTGAGCAATTCGCCCCTTCCTGTTCCATGAAATGACGTCGGTTACACTTCGTAAGTGGACTTAGCATTTGAACTGACGCCGGACCTTGCCGTTGCTTTCGTGACCCTGTTCGTACTCGAGATAGTGCTGGGCGTGGATAACGTCATCTTCATCTCGATCCTGGCCAGCAAGCTGCCCGTGGAGCAGCAGGCCAAGGCCCGCAACCTCGGCCTGACCCTGGGGATGCTGATGCGGATCGTGCTGCTGTTCGCGGCGTCATGGATCATCAGCCTGACGAATGATCTATTCGAACTGTTCGGGAAGGGCTTTTCAGGTAGGGACCTGATCCTGATTTTCGGCGGCCTGTTCCTGGTCTACAAGGCAGTCACAGAGATCCACGAAAAACTCGAAGGACGCGAGTCCCACGGCCCGGGCCGAGTCACCAGCGTGACGTTCAGTGCGGTGCTGACCCAGATCATCCTGCTGGATATGGTGTTTTCCTTCGACTCGGTGATCACCGCCGTCGGCGTGGTGGACAACCTCCTGGTCATAGTCACCGCGGTCCTGCTGTCCTTCGGCGTCATGCTCTTCTCCTCGAAGTTCATCTTCGCCTTCGTCAACCGGCACCCCACCGTGAAAATGCTGGCCCTGGCCTTCCTGGTGCTGATCGGATCCTTCCTCATCGCCGACGGCTTCGAGGTAAAGATAGACAAAGCCCTGATCTATGGACCAATGGCCTTCGCCATCATCGTCGAAGCCCTGAACCTGACCTACAAGCGACGTCAGGAAAAACTCGCGGGCGAACCCATCGAACCGGTCCACCTCCGCCACGCCTACTCCAAAGCCGATGACCACGACGCCATCGCCGCCGCCACATCAACCGGGCCCGAAGCCGGGGAAGTCGGCCTCTCCCGCAAACCCGTGCGCGGCCGGATCGTCGACGGCGACGGCCACCAGGAGCCCGCCGGCCTGGGATAAGCCCGAACCGCCGCCGTCCAACCCCAGGCCTGCTGCAGAGCGTCAGGAGCTGCGCGCCACCTTGGTTAGCGCACGAATTGTTCGCACACGAGTTGTCTGATATCTTTTCTCTGGTCCTCCCGGCAGGCATGCCCCCCAAGTCCCTGCCGGGAGGACCATCAGGTTGGAGGACTCCAGGAGTGATAGCGGCCAGGCTGCCCGTGGCAGATTGCAGCTGCGTTTTCTTTCTAACAGCGAGAAGGTTCCATGGGATACAGCACCGCCTCCGGCAACGCCCCTGGTGGGCTGGGCGCGGGGGAGCCGCAGGCTGGGCAGATCCGGCATTATGCAGTTCCCGCCGGGTTGAATCCGGAGGAACGATTTGAGCATTGGCGTACCTGGTACGGCAGTGCGGTTGATGCTCCCATGCGGCTGGAAAAAGTCGACAACTCAGTGCGCCGTAATTTCAATCCCACCGCTTCGTGCCTGGGTGGTCCCGGATTCAGCATTGTCGAGCTCGTAAATGAGCCAGTGGCCGGCTACTGGAACCGGGATTCATGTTCCGGGGAAATCAGGCTTGTCCATTTCAAGACATCATCAGTCGAATTCAACTTCTCAGGACGCTCAGAAGTGATCTCTCCTGGCACTGTGAGGTTCCTGGATCTCTCTTCCGGCGGCGGCTTCAACGCCTACGCCGGGTTGGGCACGGTGCAGATCAACATCGACTCTAACCTGCTTGGCCTGGACGAAAAGTCGGTGAAACGGCTGCAGAGAATGACCGATGTCCGGGAGAACCCGCTGGTCCGGGGACTGCTTGTTCCCTGGTTGTCGGACTGGCAGCGGACTGATATTGAGCGGGAGGTGCACCGGCTCGAGCCGGTAGTCCGGTCCATGATGGCCGCCCTGATCAGTTCCCTGCTGGAGGCCCCTGCCGCGGACGATGACCTCAAACCGGCCCGCCTCGCGGCGGTCAAGAAGTTCATCCACAGAAACTACAGAAACCAAGACCTTGATGTGGAAGCCGTGGTGGCTTACTCGTTCCATTCCCGCCGCGCCCTCTACTACCTCTTCGGAGATGAAGAGCTGCCCGTGGGCGGTTACATCCGAGCCCTCAGGACACTGGAGGCACTCGATCTCCTCGCGGACCCCAACTCCAGGAGGCGTTCCCTGGCAGGCATAGCAGAGGCCAGCGGATTCAAGACCCTGCAAGCCATGCGGCGTGCCGTCAAAGAATCAACTGGCTCCTCTCTTAAGGACGTGCAGGAGAACCCGGAAGCACTGCGAAGCAGCGCCCATAAACTCAGGAAACTCATCGGGACTTAGAACGGATGCCGGGCGTTCTTACGCGGCGGCGCTGCCCCCGACTGCTGCGCGAAGTCCCCTCCACGAAACCGGGCCCTCAGTAGGTAGCCGCCAGCCAGTGGCCTGCACCTGAAATCTTCCGCGGACGGCGATTCCATGGCCATCTACCGGCGGTTTTCATCGTCAGCGGTAGCCCCACTCCGGGCAATCTTGGCCCATCCAGCCGTCGGCACCCCTTCGATACTTGCGAAACGATCAGGCTCAGGGGCTGGCACAGGTGACCCGCCATCACTCGAGGCGCAGTGGGAGACAGGCGATTGGCCTGCTGGCTTCTGGCAGTGGTTATGTCCTGCTTTGCACGAGAGGCCTCATGGAGGTTCAAAGATTGCACGAACTGACAGTTGCGCCCGTTGCTCCCCGCGTCACCGCCCGTAGGATTTTAGAGAGCCGCCGATGGTGGGAGCCGCAACCGGAACCACAGCATGGTCCCTCGCTTCGGGGGTCAATGCGTGGTTGGGCTGACTTTGGGCATGCGCCCACCGACTGGTGACCCGCGGTTCGAAAAGGGATCGTATTGAGACGGACATATTGGCAACGAATCCCGAGCACGAGAGAGAGCGGAACGGCAGAATGATCACGGGCACGGAGACCGGGCATGTCTATCGCGTCATGGGGGACAAGCCGCGGTTGATTGACGAGGACCTGGGCAGGGCCGTTGAGTTAGTCCAACGGCGAGCCATGCAAGACGGCGGGCGTGGCATCCTGGTAACGCGGCATTCTGCTGGGTCTTTCAGCGTGGCCGTGAGCGCCGATGTGCACTACGGAGTGACGCGGGGATCGTGTGAGATGCGGATCCCTTCCCCGTGACTGGAAGCCAGGATCCTGAATCAATGAACGCCGCATTTGAGTTCATTCCGGAAGGAAGCCACGTGGATCTGATCAGCCACGGCCACCACATTGCGAGTGGTGTCATTGATGAGTGGATGCCAGATGGGTCATCGTTCTGGATCTGGCTCGATAATGGAGCGGGCAGGCGCCTTGTACACGAGACTGACGTCGTAAAAATCGTCGTCGCCCCTGCTCAAACCCGTGACAGCTGGTCCGGGCATGCGTGACGCGGGAGGTATGTCGACAAAGTCTTCCGCCTGGCCCCGGCACGAGCAGACGTTCCGCCTTCCCAAAGCTTTGGCCGGTCCCCTCGTGCCCTGCGTCGAGCAAAATCAGGGATTCGAGGGAGCAGGGCAGTTGTTCCCTGGACGGGCAGCAGGCACTCATACCTGTGAAGTGCCGGGCCTTCACGTCCGGGGCATACTCTCATGCTGCGCGAATTTATTCGGAACAGAGGGTCGTCGAAAAATTTGGGCGCTCATGGTTTTGGCGCCATGACCGGGATAAATAGGCCGTCGGCAGATGATGATCCTGTGGCTGAGGATCTTCTGCTCGAGCGGCAGCTTTTCTTCGCTTTGTCCCTTGCCTCCCGCGCCGCCGTCAGTGCCTGCAAACCTGTTCTTCGGGCATTGAATCTGACCCATCCGCAATACCTGGTGATGCTCACCCTTTGGGAGGCCAGTCCCCGGTCGGTCAGCGAGATCAGCGAGGCTCTCCTCCTCGGACCGGCCACCGTATCCCCGCTGCTCAAGCGCCTGGAGGCATCCGGATATGTCACAAGGCAGCGGGTCCAGGGGAACGAGCGCTCTCTTGCCGTGGGCCTCACCCCCGAGGGCGCCGCGCTGCGGGAGCGGGCACGCATCGTTCCCGCCACCATGCTCGGAAAACTGGGACTCAACCATAGGGAAGCCGGGGAACTGCTGCAACGGAACATGGCTCGTCTCCTCGAATTTTCGCAGGGAGGGCGGCTTGGTGTTGGCGATGGAGAGCCAAAGGGGTCCGGGGGAATCTGAGCCGGTTCGCTGGATCGGGCATGGCAGAAGCGAACACGCGGCGTTGGGAGATGAGCGTGGGCCACTGATCCGACGACGCGGCGGGGCATTGTGCTGGACCGTGACGGTATCGTTACGGGACTCCAGGTAGTTCTGCTCCGGACCGAGCTTGTCCTCCTTGGTCCTTGGTCTCTTGGGGCGAAGCGATGAGGCGCGGAACCGGGCCAAGTGCTGCTGCTGGCACTCGCCAGCCAACAAAGTTTCACCCTTGCTCGTTCCGGCTCGCGTCCGCCCGGGCCCTCGCCGGAAAAGGAGTCACCCAACTGAACTAGCACGACCCCACGATGGCCAACCCCGCCGAAACCTTCAGTGGGCAGATCTGTTGGCCATCACCAGGCAGTTTTACTGGCCACCAGCGGGCACATTAACTGGCCGCCGGTGGGCAGAAACTACTGGCCATTGACACCGGGCAGCGGAGAAGGTCTGATTGAAGCACCGGGGCACGCGATGCGCCGGCGGGAACTTCCCGCCAAACCCGTTCCCGACGACACTCTCTACGGCATAATTCCGGCCCCTGCCCCCAGTTTCACGCTCTGAGTTGGTCGAACACGAAAGACCCGCCCACGGACGCGCTGTCAGGGCAGTTTCGTGCTTCCGTCGAGGCTGAACGCCGGCGTCAATACTGGATCCCGACCCCGCCTGATAGTCCATTCGACTCGCAAGTACCGGCGTCCGCTCTCTCGAAGGGGCAGCGTCACCGTACGGCCGCCCGTGCAAAGATGGAGGTAAAGGCCTTCCGTGTCAACAGCCAGTCGTAGTGGATGTGTTAGCGCTGGACGCAATCTCCTGGCGGGCCGGAACATAGTCCGATCCCGCGTCGTCTGTCTTGGCAGACCGGAGAAGTCGGGTCAAGTACGCGTGGAGTTCCTCTGCTTCCTCGCGGTTGAGTCCCAGTTTTCCGAGCATGGTGGCGGGAACGATGCGTGCCCGCTCCCGCAGCGCGGCGCCCTCGGGGGTGAGGCCCACGGCAAGAGAGCGCTCGTTCCCCTGGACCCGCTGCCTTGTGACATATCCGGATGCCTCCAGGCGCTTGAGCAGCGGGGATACGGTGGCCGGTCCGAGGAGGAGAGCCTCGCTGATCTCGCTGACCGACCGGGGACTGGCCTCCCAAAGGGTGAGCATCACCAGGTATTGCGGATGGGTCAGATTCAATGCCCGAAGAACAGGTTTGTAGGCGCTGATGACGGCACGTGAGACGGCAGCCAGAGTGAAACTGAGCTGGCTTTCGAGCAGAAGTTCGTCCTCGCTCCCTGGAAGGGAAGTCATGACAGCAATGCTATCGAACGACACCCGCGCCCGCGCCACTGCAATCACTCTCAGGGAGCTCGTCCGGCCCGAAGGTGAAATTAACCCTCCTCTGGTATGCGGCCGGGAAGCCAGGCGGCAGCAGTGGGCCACTTTCTTGGCGCGCTCGGGAGTTCAACAGAACCAAGGAATCCTTGACTCAATATTTCGTGAACGAATTGTTCGTGGTCAAATTGGCGAATAGAATCTTCTTGGTTCCATCCCGCCTCGCCACCCCCAATGCTGGCGGGATGGAATCCTTAACTCCTTGGTAGGTGCCTGCGAGAATCCTGAGAGTACGGGAACCCGGACGCCCTGGTATGCGTGGTTTTCTTTCACAAGCAGGAACTTGCCACAGGAAAACTGCGGGCAGTATTTGGTCCGGCAAACAAGAGCTCCATGGACGACGAGATGACCGAAGAAAACAAGGAACTACTCGAGAAGTGCCGGCCGGAAACTCAGCAGTGGAAGTCCGTCCGCCGTCCGGATGGCGGCACCTATGTGGTTCCGAAAAACCCGGACGACCAGCGCTGCGATGACTTTCTCAGCCGCCGGCCCATCGAAAAACCAGAAAGCCTCATTGGCTCACTACGCACTGCTTCCGGAACGCCAATAAATACGATTCCGCAAAGCTGATCCGGGGTCGAATGACGAAGGCGAAGTCAACTTTCTTCAACTTCGGTTTGCCATGGCTGGACAGTGAAGGCAATGAGGCATACTTCTGTTCAGCACCTCCGGTGCTGACGCCGCGGTCTTGGTTGGCCGGGGCGTTTCCAGGCCAGCAGAAAGCATGCGGGTGAGTGCGACCCACTTTGACGACTTCCTGAGGGAAGCGATTTCCAGCGATCCAGGAAGCGAACAAGGCTTGAGTAAAGAGGCAATCTTCGGCCTCTACACAAGTTGGTGCACGCTCTCTGGATGTCCGGCAGAATCCGAAGACGCCCTGTGGGAGGCTTTGGTTTCGAAGGGCATCGATCCGGGAAAGAACACCTTGGCAATGACAGGGCCGGCCGCTGCAGACTACATTCTGTCCAGCGCCCCGAATCTGCCATAGGGAAGCGCTCAGGATTCAGCCGTGCCATCAGGCTCTGCCGACCACGGCAGGGGAGCCGAACCAGCTGACGAGAGCCACGCCGCTGTGACCATGCGCGGGCCTCTCGGCCTCCCGCTCAACATCAGGCATGCGCTGCAACGGCCGGATCGTGGTCGTTCCATCGCTTTTCGATGCAGTACGAGTGGCCTGCGCTTTTGCGTCCCAGGAGCGCTCCCCTGCCGGTTTCAGAGCGCCGATAATGAGGATTCCGTCATGTGGGAGGCCGCCGTGTTTTGTGGCACTCCGGTGGTTCGATAGAACGGGTTCGGTCATGCATCTTCTGTGTTGTCCGCCCATGAGATCTTCGAAGGAGGCCGCACTGCAATGACGTCATTGAATCGTGGTGCCGGCTTGCCGCGGACAGAAGTGTATGGGCAAGGTCGTGCGTGGGGCCTGGGTATCTCCGGACATCAGGCGCAGCGACCGCGCGCGTCCGTCACCGTTACTCCTCGCCCTCAAAAACGCCGCACATGCGCGGGGATGGGGCGTCCAAAATGGCAAAAAAGAGGGTGTGCACAATGTGCACACCCTGGGCTTCGGATTCAGTTGTACCGGCATCGGACTGGGCCGGATTGGGGATGTTTTCGTGGAAGTGGCGGATTTGCGGGGGGAGCGGCTGGTTCGAGTCCCACCTCGGGCACAGTGTTTTCCCTGTTCAGGGGCTTGTGAGCCTCTGAGTGTGTACAAACTGTTCACTTGTGGGCCCACTTCGGGGCCTTTTTCATTGGTGGCCGGTGCTGTGGTCGGTCACCTCCTTGCCTTGTGTCTGGGCGTTTGCTCTTTGGTACCTGTTCATGGGCAGCTTGGGGTCGGCCAACATGATCTCTGAACGTTCGGCGGAAAATTTCTTTTCTGCTTGACGTTGGGTGTTCACCCCGGTCCTCCTTTTTGGTTGTGGTGGACTGTTCTGCTCATTCATGGTCGACCTGGGCGGGAACTGCATGACCTCCGGGAGTTGTCGAGCCATCTGTGCCGTGTTGTTGCCTGTTTCTGCCTCCACGGCTGTTCATGGCAAAGCTTCCAACCAGCTGCATGACTTTTTAGCCGGCCCGGTTTCACCAAGCCGGGGCCCCGGTAAATCAGCACCCACTCCGGGTTCGGGGCGGCCTCCCAGCGTTGACTCACACGGCTATCTTGCTAGCCCCCCTGGGTAACGCGCGGTGAACGGCAGCCCGGTTGGGCTTTGAATCCTTTACGTTCGGGCTAGAGTCGCCTGCCGCGGCGATCCCAGTCCGCCCGCCGGGCTTCTTCCTCGTCCCAGAAATGACCGTCCCGGTGGCGCACGTACAGCAGGTAGGCGAGGGCGCCTGCGGAAAGCACCAGCATGGCGACCATGAGTACGCAAAACCCGGTCCAGGGCTCGTTGGGCCGGGAAAGAAGTTGCCATATCGGGTTCAAGGTGAGAAACGCCCACGTGAACAATTGAAAGCGGAATCCGCCCCGTGTCATGCCCGGCACGAGGCGCTTCTGGCCCTCGGTCATGCCCGGAGCCTACAACCCCGGACCCAACCTGTCACCACATGCCTGCTGAACATCCGACAAGTCGGCGGCCAGGGCTGTCATTGCCGGCGTGGGTGGACCTGGATGCTCTGAGGTGTCGCCGAACCATTTGTGCCAGACGACGGACACAATCTCCGGCGTGATGGGCTCACCCTTGGCGAGGAGGCGGGTGAAGTCTTCGGCTTCCAGCTCATACTCATCGACCGGGGCACCGAGGTTCAGGACACCGAGCAGATCGTGCCTGTTCAAGCAGGCGGTGACTGCCTCGCGCAATCGCCTGTAGCCGCGGTTCCGGGTGTTCATGGAGTCAGTCTAGGAGCAACCGGTCCGGCGTAAGCTTGCACGCATGAACTCCAAGGCCATCCTCGCAACCGCCTTGCTGACCGCCGCGCTTGTTGTGGCGATCATCGTGGCCTGGATTATCTGGCGCCCTGAGGCAACAGGGTTATAGGCGTCCTCAGCTCGCATCAACCGTGAATCCCGTGTCGGAGCGATAAATGAGGTTCCAGTGATGCTCCGACGCGGTCCAGGCGTTGCCCCGCTGGGGTGCCCGGATAGCCCACCCGACGGCCCGTTCCAGCCAGGTGTCGCGCAGCGCCTTGCCAATGAGAAGACGCTGCGACGAAGGGACGGCCTGGACGGACAGCATCAGCGGCTCCGCCTCAAAACCCGGTGCGTCGTAGTACTTTGCCTTGGCATCTGATGGCCAGTAGACGCGAACGACGTAGAGATTATCTGCCCGCAGTGGGCCCGCACTGAACGACAGGCTGCCGAGCGTAACGTCGGCGGAAACCAGGGCAGCTGTGACTTCATCACGACCTAACGGGTACGTCCACCCGCCGGGCAGCTTGTCCCGGTCATAGTGCTGCCACGGGGCATCGTCGGTCATTCCTGCATCTTAGGCGTTGATCGCCCCGGTACTCACCGGACCTGGCTGGCATTCGCCCGATATATGTCAGGATGTGCGCATGGGGCACAGCAAGCAGTCGTGGAAGACGATCAGGTCCAGGCTTGAGGGGTCGAAGGCGAACCAGCATCCGGTGAGCATCGCCAGATCCGTATTGATCGGTGTGGAGCGCCACGGCGTGGTGCAAGAGATTGGTGACGAATGGGTGATCCTGGCCGCGGTCCGTGATGGTGGCTATCTCAATGGTTACATGGCCCTCAGGCTGGACCTGATCCGCCATGTCCGGGCCGAGCACGGCTTGGAGGAGTTCCTCAAACAGGGGCCCGCTTGGCCTCCCGGGCAGGTGGTAACCGGCGCCACAAACAGTCCGCGGAGCCTGCTGGAGTCCGGTATCGAGACCAGCGGTGTCCTGTCAGTCTTCATGGAAAAGAAATGCGAGCGGACGTTCTTCGTCGGCGTCCCGGTCAAGTATTCAAAGAAGGCCGCAGAATTGGTGACGATCGGCACGAAGGCCCGGTGGGAGGACGGGACCTTCAAGGTCCGCTACAAAGACCTGACCCAGATCAGCTTCGGCGGCGACTATGAGAAGGCGCTGTGGGCTACGGTCGGAGGACCCGCCTCCACACCCACCTAGAGGGGCATCGTGGGGGTGCTCCGGGGACCTGCACTTCCGGTGGCAGGGCTTTGCGGGCCAAATAGACTGATCGTCGGGATTCGGCATTACCGAGGGGGACATCTTGACCGAATGGAAGCCGAGCTGGTGGGCTCGGATGTTCAAAGGCGCAGGGTCATGGGTGCTGTCGATAGCCGACGGCCGTCTGCATGTCTTGGGGATCCCCCGTGAAGTGGACGCCGATGTCCTTGACGTCCTGGGACTTGTTGTCGATCAGGGTTCGAAGCGGATCTCCATCACCATCCCGCACCGGACAGAAACGGTGTTGACCGGGCTCTCCCATCGTTCGGCGCGGGAGGTCGAGGCCGCGTACCGCTCCGAGCTCCACGAGCGACAGCATCTCGCCGCTCTGGTTTCAGCAGCTGAGAGTCAGGGCGAGGCGGCCCGCTTGTGGTGGTCCCAGGTGCAAGAGGTGATGGAGCGACCCAGTTGGATGGACCAGGACACGATCGCCGCACTCGAGCGCATCCGTCCAGACGTTGCTGCGTGGATCGCTGCAGACACCGATCCGCGTTTCTCTGCGTTCCCCTTGGGGAAACGCGCTGACCAGCGGTGGGCAGTCGATGCCTGCCGCACTACTGACTTACCGGAGTGGGCTGCCCGGCGTAACGAAGCGTTCCTGGAGTCGGAGAAAGACGAACTGGCGGACTTCTTCCGCACGGTGGAGAAGTCGCCTTTGACCGAGGAGCAGGTTAGGGCGACGGTCTGCTTCGACAATCGGGTCCGGGTTGTGGCGGCCGCGGGCTCGGGAAAGACCTCGACCATGGTTGCCCGCGCCGGGTACGCGATCCGAAGGAAAATCGCGCAGCCGACCGAGATCCTCGCGCTCGCGTTCAACAGGAAGGCGGCCGGTGAACTTTCGGAGCGGCTCGTCTCCCGCCTCGGCGATGATGGTGCGTCGGTGGCATCGAGCACGTTCCACTCCTTTGGACTACGTATCATCGGCGAGGCCACGGGCCGCAAGCCTTCCCTCCCGGACGACCTCGCCACCGACAACGGCATCGGGAGACTGTCGAGGGTCGTCGACGCCCTCCGCGGCCAGGACCCGGCCTTCCGTCGCGAGTGGGACCTTTTCCGGCTCGTGTTCGGCCGGCAGCTGCCCGATCCCGGAGACGAAGCCGAACCTGAGAAGGTAGACCGGAGGACAGGAGCGCAGGGGTTCGAGACGCTGGCCGGGGAGATCGTGAAGAGCCAGGAAGAGGTGATGATCGCCAATTGGTTGTTCTTCAACGGGGTTCGCTACGAGTACGAGCGCCCATATGCTTTCGATGTCGCGGACGCCCACCACCGGCAGTACCAGCCGGATTTCTGCTACCCGGACATCGATATCTGGCATGAACACTGGGCGCTGGGACCCGACGGTGTTCCGCCGCCCCACTTCGAGGGATACGCCGAGAGCATGGCGTGGCGGCGTCAGACCCACGCCCGGTACGGCACCGGACTGATAGAGACGACCTCGGCCACCATCCGGGACGGGTCCGGATTCGACCACCTCGAGCAGGAACTCCGCAGCCATGGAGTCGAGCTCGAGGAAGACCCGTACCGCAACGCAGCGGGGGAGCCCCCGATCACCGACCCGGGCATGATCACGCTGATGCGGTCATTCATGTCCCATGCGAAGGGCAACCGCATCACTCCGGACGAGCTCACGCAGCGGGCCGGCCACGAGTTGCGTGCCAGGCTGTTCGTGCGCCTGTACAGGGAGGTTGTCGCGGAATGGGACCGTCAGCTCCGGGCCGCAGGCCAGATCGATTTCGAGGACATGCTGAACCTCGCCACCGACTCTGTCGAGTCAGCCAGGTGGGCGAGTCCCTACAGGGTTGTCATGGTCGACGAAATACAGGACACGAGCGCGGCGCGCGCGAGGCTAGTCCGGGCCCTGCTGAAGACACAGGGCACCTACCTTTACGCGGTCGGCGACGACTGGCAGTCCATCAACCGGTTCGCGGGTTCCGACCTCAGCGTAATGACGGGTTTCGATGACTGGTTCGGGTCATCGTCGACCATTTGGCTGGACCGCACGTTCCGGTCCCCGCAGTCCCTGTGCGATATCGTCGGCGGGTTCGTGACGAAGAACCCTGGGCAGATCCGCAAGCAGGTCCGTTCCTCAGCGCCCGACCACGGCGAAACCGTATTCGCCGTCAGTGTGGACGACCGTGCCGACTACGACTCAGTCATCCGCAATCAGCTCGCCGGCCTCGACGTGCAGCTCACCGCGCCGGCGACCGTCCTGCTGCTCGGCCGGTACACACGCTCCCGGGACGACGTCCGCTCCGCGCTGCACGCCAAATACGCCCATCTGAAGGTGGAGTTCAACACCGTGCACGCTTCGAAAGGGAAGGAGGCCGACTACGTCGCCGTCCTCGGGCTGGAGAAACGCGGCTTCCCCAGCACTGTCGAGGACGATCCTCTCCTGCAGTTGGCCATGGCGGCACCGGACTCCTACCCCTTCGCGGAGGAACGGCGTCTCTTCTACGTCGCACTTACCCGTGCACGCCGTTCGGTGCTCCTGCTCACCCGCACCGGGCACGAATCGCCCTTTCTCCTCGAGCTCGTCAGGGACCACGCGATCTCCGTTCGGTCTTCGAACGGCAAAGACATCACCCCGGTCATCTGCCCTGAATGCGGAAAACGCGCCATGCGACGGCGCAAGGGACGGCGCGGGGATTTCCTCGGTTGCACGGGCTACCCGCTGTGCACCGGGGCTCTAAGCCTCACAGCCCGCCGGGCCGCATCGGGAACTGCTCAGGACCTTGGGCGCGGTTCTCATGCTTCGAGGAACTTGCCGTGAGTCTCGATTTTTGGCGTGCGCGATAGGCAGTCGAGGTTGCGCCCTTCTTCCCACCTCGCCAGTCGTTCGAAGTGCGTGTTGTCGGAGGAACCGGGGGCAGATGCTCAACCTCGCCCGAGGATCCCTTTTGGGGGTGCTCTACGGAGTCCCGGGCCCAGCGGGATCCTCGACCAAGGCTCCAGGCGAAACCTCCCGGTAATGCACAAGACGGAGGGCGCCACCAGAATCCTGGACAGTTTGGAGGTCTTCGGCATGCCGGACCGCCTGAAAGCTTCTGCCGGGGGCGAGGATTGAGCCATGGCAAAGCACATTCGCGGTCGAACCCCCGTAGCTCACCAGGAGATTATGTCCGTGTCGATGATCCACCCCCTGTGCTCATGAAGCAGATGAGGCTCCGGTACGCCGGAGCGTGCCGGGTGTGTGGCGCAGCTCTTCCGGCCGGGACCGAAGCGATCTATGAGAGCGGGACAAGGACCGTCCGCTGCTTGGAGTGTGCCGTCGAGGCTCCGGAACCCGTGTCCCCGGAGCTGGATCCATCTGGCGATGAGTCGCCGGCCGCTGAGTCTGGAGTGGCCGGCTCGTCCGCCCGACGCGAATATGAGCGGCGCAAGGCGAAGGACGAGGAAAGACTCAGGGAGAAGTGGGGTAGCCTCGGTGGCCTCGCAGTTGCCCTTTCGGACGAGCGCCCGCACACCAAGTCCTGGGATCGGGGCGCGATCGGTGAGGAACGCCTCGGCGCCCGGCTAAATGCCCTGGCATCCGATAACCTAGCCGTCCTCCACGACCGACGCATCCCTGGTTCGAAGGCGAACATCGACCACATCGCCATCACTCCCGGCGGTATCTGGGTGATCGACGCCAAGCGGTACAAGGGGCGGCCTGAACTGAAGATCGAAGGTGGCATCCTTCGCCCACGCGTCGAGAAGCTCCTCGTCGGCCGCCGTGACTGCACGAAACTGGTCGATGGAGTGCTCAAACAGGTCGATGTCGTGCGGGACCTTGTCGGGGATGTTCCGGTCACCGGGGCGCTGTGCTTCATCGAAGCAGACTGGCCCTTGATCGGAGGCGCATTCTCGACTCGCGGCGTTCACGTGCTCTGGCCGAAACGGCTAGCCAAGGTGCTTGCAGCGGTGACAGCTGGCGATGTTGATGTGGCGACTATGCGTGTTGCGGTAGCCTCCCGATTCCGGTCTGCGTGATTGGTCGGCATACCGACGCAAGGGCTGTCTGTCTCCGCTCGCCAAAGGTAGAGAGAGAATCACCGCAAACTGCATGCGTTAGTGGCCCCGGGTACCCAAGTTCCTGCAGACAGGTAGTCATGGCCTGGTCGATTGTTCTGGGCATGAGATGTTCGAAGGAGTCCACCGCCTATGACGTTCGTTGAATCCCGACCCCTGGCTTGGTCCGCGCAGACATGCTCGGCCAACTTCGTGTGTCGAATTCTGGCTGAGCCATGTCCCGCCGAAGGGAAGACGGCCGAATCTTCCGGCATCCGAAAATCTGCGGGACATCCACTGAACAGGGTGCAAGGTAGGCAAAAAGAGGGTGTGCACAATGTGCACACCCTCGGCTTCGGATCGGGTCGTACTGGGGGCGGACTGGGCCGGATTCCGCATGTTTCCGCGGGAGCCCAGTGTTTGCATGGCCTTGAATCCCGTTCGGGTCCATCTTGGGCACGTGTTTTCCCTGTTCAGGGGCTTTTTAGCCTCTGAATGTTGACATTTTGTGTTGTGAGGGGCCCCTTCGGGGGCCTTTTTCATTGGTGGCCGGTGCTGTGGCCGGTTGCCTCCTTGTCTTGTGGTTGAGTGTTTGGTCTTTGGTACCTGTTCATGGACGTTGTTGGGTTGGCCAACATGATCTGAGAAGGTTCGGCGGAAAATTTCTTTTCTGCTCGACGTTGGTTGTTCATCCCGTTCCTCCTTTTCGGTTGTGGTGGACTGTTCTGCTTGTTCATGGTCGGCCTGGGTTGGAACTGCATGACCTTCTGAAGTTGCCGAGCTAACTGTGTCGTGGTGTTGCCTGTTTCTGCCTCCACGCCTGTTCATGGCAGGGCTTTCGGCTGGCTGCATGACTGTTAGGGCACTTGTCCCAAGCGTCGAAGTGTTCGCGGGGAAGCCACTATCTGCCGGCAAGAGAACGGGGCCAAGGGGATCAAGGGGAGGCTGCCGTCAGAGCGGGGATGCGTGGCCATGCTGCCGGCACGAACGGATGGCGCGCTGGTAAAGCGCAGGACCCACGACCTTACCGATGCCGGACTTCACAGGGAGCCCGGTGGAGTGCAGGTTTGAGGAGTTTGTTCCCGACACAAAGCCAAAAGAGCATGCCGGCGGTGCTCATGAGCGGGGCTCCGATGATGTCCGACGGGTGGAGTGAAAAGAGCCCGTCAAAAAGTGCGGCCAACGTGGTTTGAGCCGTCGTGGGGTCGGCAATGATGGCTTTCTTCCAGATGTCGTCGGGGCCCGGGGGAAGCATTGATCTTTGCCAGCATTCCGATGGCAAATGCAGCCGAAAATGCCAGTTCGGAGGCAAACAGGAGCCACCATGTCTGACCCGGCAAGTGCAGCGGCGGGAGCGGTGGGCGTCGTTGGCTCATTCTCATTCCTCCGACCGCGCGAAGGGGTTTCTGCCCTCGACTGGTTTTGCGGGGTGTTACTTTAGCCATTGCCACTCCACCGTGGAGTCGGCGAGGTTTATCCTGCACAATTTTTTGGCGGTGTTGGAATCGTCGTGCCCAAGCCGGTACGCGAACTCGATTCCGAGGTCGTAGCGGGTCTCTCCTCCGGGGAGGTCGACCTGGGTGGCCTCGCCGAGAAACCTTACGCTCGAGAGTGTGGCTTTGCGTACGTGCAGCTGCCCTGGCGGTGGAGTGCTGGGGGAGGCCTGGGCCTCGAGGTCTTCCAGGCAACCGTTCTTGACGCGTTGCCCGGTGGCCTGGTCAACAGGTGCGTTGGAGCTCGTCTCCTCCGCTGGGGGAGCGCCGCAGGAGACGAGCAGAATCACCGCCGAAAGCGCAACACAGACGGTGGTTTTGCCGGCCAGGTTCATGGCTCTACTGCTTTCTCTTGGCCGCCCGTCAGCATTTTTTTTGAGACCGGGATTCATTGCGCACCTGCCGCTGGGAGAAACTTGACGTTGCTATCGTGGGGCGGGCGGCCCGTGAAAACCTTGGGGAATCTGCAAAACCCGGCGGTGCCATTCCGCCGATCCCCTCGGATTGGGGGTAACAACGACCATGCCAATCCATCTTGGCCTCGGTTGGCCGGTTCTGCTCCGTGCTGACTTTATTCTGATATGGCGGACGTTCAGTGTTTTCACCGCTGGCGGGGGAACCCCTTGTCCGAGAACGAGGCAGTGCAGATCGCTCCGCTGCTGAAGGCGCTGGCCGATCCGGTCCGGCTGCGGCTGATGTCCGTGGTTGCTTCGCACGAGGGCGGCGAGGCCTGCGTCTGCGACTTGAACGATTTGAAGCTCCTGCACGAGGTCCGTTAGCCGGACCGGGAGAAGCGTGGCGTATAGGTTTACTACCGGGCCCGGACCGAGGCGCTGCAGAACCCGGCGGCCCTGATCGGGGGACTGGCCCAGTGAGCGTCCTGGCGCGCCGTGTCACGGCGGAGTCCATTGGCACGGCTTTTTTGGTGATGGCGGTGGTCGGGTCCGGCGTGATGGCCTCGCGGCTGTCCCCGGACGACGTCGGGCTCCAGCTTTTGCAGAACAGCCTCGCCACCGGTGCGGCCCTGGTGGCACTGATCGTGGCCCGGCAGCCAGTCTCCGCCTCCTTCAACCCCGTCGTCACCTTGGTGGAACGGGCTCTGGGCGTGGTCGACACCCGGACCGCTGCGGGCCTGATCGGCGCGCAAGTCGCTGGCGGCGTGGCCGGAACCATGGCCGCGAACCTGATGTTCGGCCTGGATGCTGTCACCATCTCCACGCACGAGCGCACAGGCCCGGGCCTCTGGCTCGGCGAAGCCATCGCCACGGCCGGGCTGCTGCTGACCGTGTTCGGCACAGTCCGTTCCGGCCGCCCCGACAGGGTGAACGTCTGGGCCGGCTACCTTTGTACTTCAGATACAGCTGTTCCAGTCAGCAGTTCAAGACGAGAGAGGTAAGACAATAGCCTTGGAGGACGGCCCCTATCGGCCGCAAGGCGGAGACTGGGGAATGAGCGATTCGGGCTCCAGCAGAAGAACGAAGAGCACAGCTGCCTGCAGCGACGGTTGAACTCATGCGTGAGGGCGTGCAGGCGGTGACGGTCCGGGCTATCGCCAGAGGCCCATGCCCCTCTGGCGACGGCTCACCACTGCTTCAACAGCAAGGACGGGATCATGGAGGCGGCTGCGGAGGCCTGGCTGAAAAACCTCAGCCGTTTTTCCAGCGACGTCCCGGTCGACTTGGGCCTTCGGAAGGCTGTAGAGCAAGTAGCCGAAGGCTGTTGGCGCGCGTTGGAAGAAGAGCCGGCCAGCATTCTTGCCCAGATCGAAAAGATTCTTTGGGCAACGCGCAATGCCCCTGCCAGCCCGCTGGCCGCGAAAATCTATCCGGCGTATGGAACAGAGCTGGGAAACATTTTCTCTGCTGCAGCCAAAACAGCAGCGAAGAGTGCCTCGTAGGTTTTCCCATGCTTGTCAGGTCGTTCCTGATGATCTACGACGGAGCAGCCATCCAATACCTCACCGACCCCACGGTGGCTGACCACCGGGCCATGTTCTTCACGATGGTAGACGCCCTGCTGTCGAAAGCAGGAGTCCAAACCTTGGCGTTCCATATTCTGGCCAAGGGCGGTTGTCGGCACCGTTTTCGGGCCGTCCCCTGCCATTTGCGCGGCCGAATTACGTCACCGGGCCGAGGGCGGCCGTCAGGGGCCGCCCGGGACTTGCCCGCGCATCCGGTGCTGGCACGAACGGACTGGAACGACAACTTGGCCCGGTGGGCCGCGAATTCGCCGCCCACCGGGCCAAGTTGTGCTGCTTAGTGCCGAAGTCCGGAACCTGGATTCCTCAGCCGGCCTTCCCGCCGGGCCTCTCGGACGACGTAACAGTTGCTGCCGGCCGGGACCCGGGGTCAGTCCTCGGCCCGGGTCCCGGTGCTCTGGCCGTCCTGTTGGCCCAGGTAGGTGAGGAAGCCGAGGTGTGCCTCGTATCTGGCCAGGGCGTCGTCGATCATTTGCTCGTGTGTGACGCCCATCAGGTCGTAGCCTTCGGAGCCGGTCCGGGTGAAGGCTTCCACCCGGTAGTAGATCTCGGTTTCCGGGAACATCCGTCCGCCGAAGACGGGCATGGGTGCTTCCACGGCCTGGACCTCGTAGAGGAAGTCAGGATGGTCCGGAACGCTGACTGCCAGGGCGTAGCTCGGAATGCCTGTCCGGTCGTTCGGGACAATGTCCAGGGTGGCTTCGTGGCCTTGCTTTGTGAACTCTCCGACGAGTTCGTTCAGGGCCGGATGCACGGTGTCTTCCATGAACTGGGCTGCCTGTTTCTTTGAGGGGTAGGACAGCAGTCCGGTGAGCCTGTGCCGCCAGGTGCGCTCCGGGGCGTGCCCGCCGTCTGCGGCCATCGACCGCCGGCGCAGTACCCGGCCTTCGCGTTGGGCGCGTTCTATGCGCAGGGCCTTCGTGAAGGAGGCCATGACCAGCCAGGCGATGATCGTCACGGGCAGGGCGAAGATCAGCGTGGCGTGTTCCATGGTGGTCACGCCGCCTGCGACCAGCATCGCGATGGTCAGCAGCGCGGTGACCAGGGCCCAGAAGATCCGCAGCGATTTGGGGCCATCCTGGGAGGGGTCGGGGATGGTGGAGGAGAAGTTGGACATCATCATGGCGCCGGAGTTGGCGCTGGTGAGGTAGAACAGCATGCCGGACAAGGTACCGAGGCCGATGAGGAGCGGGGCTCCGGGGAACATTCCGAGCAGTGCGTACCAGCCCTGTTCCGGGCTTTCGATGGCGAGTTTGGCGAAGTCTTTGTTGCCGCCCAGGACCTCGTGCATGGCGCTGTTTCCGAAGATGCTCACGACCAGGAAGTCGCACAGGACGGGGGCTGTGATCGCGGCGATCACGAATTCCCGCAGGGTGCGGCCACGGGAGATCCGTGCCAGGAACAGGCCGACGAACGGGCCCCAGGCGAGCCAGAAGGCCCAGAAGAACAGGGTCCAGCCGCCCATCCACTCGGATCCGCCGTGTTCGTAGGCGAAGGTCTGGAGGGTGCGGCCGGGCATGGTGACGATGAACTGGCCGATGTTCTCGACCAGGGAGTTGAGCAGGAAGGAGGTCTTGCCGGTGACCAGGATGTACAGCAGGAGGGCCGCGGCGCTCCAGATGTTCAGCTCGGCGATCCAGCGGATTCCTTTGTCGACACCGGACGTGCAGGCGGCGATGGTGAGGACGGCGGCGACAAGCACCAGGGCGATCTGCAGGGCCAGGCCCTGCTCGAGGCCGAACATGATGGAGAAGCCGACGTTCAGCAGCACCACGCCGATGCCCATTGCCGTGGCGACGCCGAAGACGGTGCCCACCAGGGTGACGATGTCAATGGCGTCGCCGACGCCGCCGTGGACGCGTTTGCCCAGCAGCGGGTACAGGACGGCCCGGATCGACAGCGGCTTGCCGTGCCGGTAGGCGAAGTAGCCCATGGCCATGCCCAGCAGCGAGTACATGGCCCAGCCGGCCATGCCGTAGTGGAACATGGTCCACACCACGGCGTCCTGGGCGGCGGCCGCCGTCTGGCCTTGGCCGGACGGGGGAGACATGTACTGGGTGATGGGTTCGGTTACGGAGTAGAAGAGCATGTCGATGCCCACGCCGGCAGCGAACAGCTGGGCCACCCAGGTGAAGAGTTTGTACTGGGGGCGTGAGTGGTCAGGACCCAGTCGGATCGAGCCGACCTTGGACAGGGCCACCCAGAGGACAAAACCGATCACGACAGTAACGGTAAGGACGTACACCCAGCCGAGGTTCTCCGCGGTCCAGCCCACCACCGCTTTCATGGTGTCTTCCGCGTTGCCGGGCAGCATGATCGCCCAGATGGAGAAGCCCAGGGTGATGGCTGCGGCGATGATGAGGACGCGCCAGTTGATCTTGGGTCCGCGGTCCTTGATGACGTCGGCGGGCGCCGTGTCAGGGTCTTTTTTGCTAATGGTAATGCTCAACGATCCAACTCCAATTCTGGTGATGTGCTGCGTGCGGCAGCACATCATGGCGGTGTTCGCGGCCGTTTCCCTGGTCGGTCCCGGGCCGGAAGTTCCAATCGAATAAAGTCCGTCCGGAGGCAGGTTCGCTATTGGACCCCGTCCGGTTTTAGGGCTGTAGAGACTTTGAATGCACCGGACTCAGCGTCCGGTTATGCGGTAGTGCCTGCCGATGGGCTGCCGGTGTAGGCGTCCATGCCCCTAGCGGCGGCGTGGCGAATAAAGGAAAGGCACCGGCAAGGCTCAGATGTCCGCACGACGCCGCCGGTGGCCAGGGCGCGCGAACACAACGTTGGTTCTAGGGGGCGAAGGTGCGGTCGCCGGCGAAGAAGCCGAGGCCGTATTCGGGGGTTTCGAACTTGACGGTGGTGCCCTTGGGGAAGAACAGCACGTCGCGTTCCTTGGCGTGGGTGACTTCGCCGGTGGACTCGTCGGTGAGGATGAACTCGCCGGCGATGACGACCTTCATCTCGTCGTAGGTGTAGGTGTACACCAGTGGCTCGGAAGCCTTCAGCTCGAAGAAGCCAGCGCTCATGACCGAGCCTTCGGGGTTGTGCAGGGAGTCGCCAATTGCAGCTTCGGTCCCGGGTTCGTTCATCGGCGGCAGGCCGGTGTAACCGCCTACCACCTTGTGGATGGATCCGGCCTTGCTCAGTGTTCCTACGAGGGTCTCCATTGGGTTCTCCTGTCAATGGTTTAAGTCGCGAAAGACGTGGCAGAACTGTTCATCGTCGTCAGGACTGTTCATCTTTTCGTGGTTGCAAATATGACTGGCTGAAGATCGGGCCAGGACCCGGTCGGGAGTGCTGGAGGATCTTCCGCAGACCAGGCATCGCCTAATTTCTAAAGGTACGGCCAAGCTCCGCCTCGAGCCTGCCCGTGTGATGCCAGTCACGTGGTTCGTCCCACAAACTTTGACATGGACACAGGTCCAAGTCAACGGTTCATGTGGAAAAAAGAGGAGTTTGCTCAGCTGTGGACAAGGCTGCAGGCTCCTGGCCGCCTCGCCGGCGGCTTCGATTGGCCCGGCCCCAGCCCCTCGTTCCCGGGGAATCAGGCGCTGTGCCTCGTGTGATCCGCGTCCGGCGGCGGCCGGGAAATCGGAAGACCGTGTCGTCGTGGCCTTCCAAGCTGGAGATGGCGCCCTCCTGCTTTCCGCCTGCATCGCCGGGGAAAGCAGGTCTGGGCGGGGTGGGACTTGACTGGGGGGCGGAGCACCGCCGAACCGGATGTCGTCACGGGCATCATCCGTATAATCCACGCCCACGCCGGCGCACTGGCGCCCGCAGCCCGGAACGCCATCTAACCCCGGCCTGCTGCCGTCCGCTGAGCCTTTGCGGCCGCGTCCGAGATTCAGGTATGCCTGCAGTGATCAATAATGCTCGGCTGGGGCTCTGACCTTTTGGGCTGCCTGGGCCTCCACAACCAGGCGCCCTCACGCCCGTGCCGCCACTAACCCCGCCGTCCCATTTCGCTACTCAGCGGCTTCCCGTCGTCACGCACCGGTTTCAACCGATATCGCGAAATCCTGAATGGAACTGTTGACTTGGACGAACGTCCATGTAAAAGTGTTGGCAGCGAGGTGATCCACATCACGACAGCGCAAATTTGAGCTTTATGAAACCACCCGCAGCGGGTCTCCCACGGAAGAAAAGGTTATAGACAATGGCGACTACCACCACCCAGCCCTCGACATTGACGGGGGAATCGATCGATTTCTGGCCGGCACAGGCCATGAAGCCCATGAAGGACGAATGGCAGGGCCTTAGCTGCAGGTTCATCAACTCCCATCCCGCAGTAGGCAAATGGGACGACTTCATACTCTCCGAGTGGGAGCTAAATTCCTGCGCGTGGGAGGACTTCCACCCCCACAGTGAGACGAACTTCGTGCTCGAAGGCGAACTCCACATCGAAAGCGACGGCAAGACGGTCATCCTCAGGCCCGGCGATGCGGCACGCGTAAACCCTGGCCGAAAGGGCCGGTACTGGGCGCCCGTCTACGCACGCATGGTCACCATCTACGGCCCCAACCGCGAAGGCCTGGAGTCCCACTCCTTCCAATACTCCGAAATCTGAGCCCAGGCAGGGCCCGAATCCGGCATGTCGGGGCAGGCGGCGCGCATACTCCCTCCAAGGCCCTGACAGACGAATGCGGCCTGCATTCTCAGAGGGCGCTTCCAGCGCCTGACTCAGAAGGCACCCTTCAGCCAGCCCGCACTTGGATGGAATAGCGAGGCCTGACTGCTGAACCAAGAGATCTGACCGGTTGCGGGGCTCCGCGCGTGGCATTGAACACCGAAGGCCGCAAGCTGGCTGGCCCCTGTCCTCACACCTAGCGGCGGGGAACCGGGCGCGGTCTTCCGAATTGAAAGGCCCGGATTCAGCCAGCTCATCCTGGCCTACACCCGGACACTCTGGCAGGTGGGCTGGGCGCCGCCCCCCACCAACCACCCTGAAAACGCACTAACAAAATCTACGGCACAAGCGGCCACTGACCGCAGGAAAGGCAAGATCAATGACCGAAAAGACAGCTTCCATTTCCACCCACCTCATCCGCGACGCCCGGAACGTCACAGAATTGGACGATTGGGGCCCCTGTCCGGAAGCGATCGGTCAGCAGATGGACACCCGTGGCCGCTACCTATGGAAAGACGAGAACGGCTCCGAATCCGGCATCTGGGAATGTACGAAAGGACCCTCCCGCTGGGTCCTGGAAACAAACGAATTCGTCCACGTTCTATCCGGCTCGATGACCGTCACCCCCGACGGCGGTGAGCCCGAGCTTGTCGGTCCCGGAGACACGATATTCATCCCGCGGGGCTGGAGCGGCAACTGGGAACTGCACGAAACTCTGCGCAAACTCTACGTCATCTTCTGACAGCGGCCACCTGCCCTGCACGGATGGCGCGGCGGATCCCGGCCGGCAAACCTGCTCCTGCGGTTGCCATGTCCGGGACCTCCGCCGCGTCCCGGCGTGATTTCAACACGCCGACGCTTCTCCGGATGCCTCGGCGAGGCGACGTCTTGGGCATACCGGCTGCCATGACCAACAGCACCAGCATAATCCCGCTCAAAGAAGTCCTGCCCGGCTGCTGCCATGTTCATCGAAGCTCTCCGGGGCACCTATTTTCCCGTCCGCGACAGAGAAAGCCCACAGCACAAAGGAGTAACGGCCATGATGTTCTTTGATCCTGACCTTGTCGTCCAGGGCTGCGCAGATCTTTCCATAGGCGACGACATAAACGCGTGGCAGGGCGGGCATCTGTTTCACACGGGCACCGTCACCGACCTCCTGCCCGCCATGGGCCTGTTCTGGATTCGCGAGCGGGCACTTGGCGAACGGCGGCTGCTGGACATGAGCGAACTTGAAATTACCCGCGTTCTGCACCCCGCTCTTCAGGAAGCCCTGACCGCGGCAACCTGGAAAAACAAACAGAGCTGATTCCGTCAAGGTACGCGGGCATGTGCTTCCCGGGGGTCAACCACCACCGGCCCACACGGGAATACATCGTGTCAGCCGCAACGCACACGGCCGGGGGTATCAGTCCCGGTTGGAGCGCTCTCTGAGACGTGGATGGCGCGCCGGGGCATGAGGCAGGCGGACGGCTTGGGGGTACAGTGCACGGAGGTCCCTCAATCGCCGACATACGGTAACGCGCAGCGCTGCCGGGGCGCCCGCGGTCGAAACAGAAACCGGTAACCAAGTCGCCGTCCGTCCCGATCCTGTCGCGCGGACCCGCCTCATCCATGGGGGGCCTTATCCGGCAGGCCCCCAAGGGCTCCCCGCCCCGCACCAAGGGGCCGACTCCCACGATGCGTGCTCTGGATTCGCCCAACACTCCGGAACGGGCCTTAGACGCCGGCCTTGGTCAGCAATGCGTCAAGCATCATGAAAAACAAGGCGCGAAGGTCGGTCCGTGTCGGGTCCGTTATGTATTGAAGGGCTGCCCCGTCGTAGATCATCAGGAAGGATCTCACGAGGGCTGGGATCTCTATGCGGCATTGGTCGCCGCTGTTTCGGGCCGCAGCTGAGAATATATTGCCCAATTCTTCTTCGTAAGCAGGATAAATTTTCGGCGCAAGAGGGCTTGCGGGAGCGTTGCGTGTTGCCCAGAGAATGAGTTCGATCTCGGCAAGGAGGCTGGAGGGTTCTTCTTCGAGGGCGCGCCAGAAGCCTTCGGCTACCTGTTCCACGGCCTTGCGGAGGCCTAGTTCATCCGGGACCTCGCCGGAGAAGCTGCTGAGGTTTTTCAGCCAGGCCTCGGCGGCTGCTTCCATGAGGTCGTCTTTATTGCTGAAGCAGTAATGGGCTGTGGCCAAGGGCGCATTAGCCTCTTTGGCAATGGCCCGGGTCGTGACAGATTGAACACCTTCACGCCGCATTAATTCGATGGTTGCTGAGATCAGTTGTTTTTTTCGTTCCTCTGCGGGTACCCGCATAGCTCACCCTCTAGTCTCCCGGTTGCGGCCCGGTACAGGCCCCTGCCCTTAAGACTATTGCGTGGACAAACATTGTGCACCATTCGTCCTGAACCATTGACTCGAACGGATGTCCCTGTGGTGTTGTCGAGAAGGTCCCATGCCGTGCGGACGCCCCGCGGTCCATATGCTGGACTGCGGGGCGTGGCCACATTGCGGGGGGACGTATTACCTTGCGGCCAGGGTGTCGGTGAGGTCCTCGGGCGTGTCGGTGTCGATGTCCTGGGAGGTGCCGTGGAGGTACCGTTCCAGGGAGTCGTCCATGGCGTTTAGCCAGCGGGTGTGGTGCTTGGTGGCCATGGTGCCGGTGATAACGGAGCGGTGGATCATGTCGCGGTATCCCAGGATGTCGTCGTGCTTGTGGCGCATCCAGTCCTTGAACAGCTGCGAGACGGCGTCGAGGTCGAAGGGCGGGTAGTCGGTGGCGTCGATGAGTTCGCGCAGGTAATCGGTTTGGAAGTCGGCCTCGGCGTCGTGGTCCGGGAGTGCGGCCTGGCGGTCAAGCCAAAGCTGGATGTCCGCCTCGCGCTCGGCAAGGGACGGCAGGTCAATGACACCGGTCATGACATCGCGGGCAAACCACGCCTGCGCGTCAAACATGTTGAAGGTGTAGTACTGGTCCTGCGCGCCGAGGTAGAACAGGTTGGTGTTCTGCTGCCAGACCACGCCTTTATAGAGGCTGCCGGGGTACAGCACGTTCGGTGACTTCAGCGACAGCTCGCTGGGCAGGAACGGGTACTTGTGCTGGTATCCGGTACAAAGCACGACGGCGTCGAAGTCGTCGTGGGTGCCGTCGCTGAAGTATGCGGTGCTCCCCTGGAAGCGGGTGACGAGCGGCCGCTCCACGGTGGTCTCGGGCCAGTGGTAGCCCATCGGATTGCTGCGGTAGCTCATGGTGATGGATGCGGCACCCATCTTGTGGGCCTGCATTCCGATGTCCTCGGCGGAATAGCTGCTGCCGATCATGAGCAGCCGCTTGCCGTAGAACCGCTCGGCGCCGCGGAAATCGTGGGCGTGCAGAACCTCGCCCGGGAAGCTTTTGATGCCCTTGAATTCGGGGACGGCGGGGACGTGGAAGTGGCCGGTGGACACCACGAGCTTGTCGAACACGTGGGTTTCGGTGAGGTTGGTCTTAAGGTCCTCAACCGTCACCGTGAATTCCTGAGTGGATTCGTTGTAGGTGGTGTGGCGTGCAACGGTGTTGAACCTGACGTACTTGCGGACGTCGGACTTTTCCACCCGGCCCTTGATGTAGTCGAACAGGACCTCGCGGGGCGGGAAAGAGGAGATGGGGCGACCGAAGTGCTCATCGAAGGAATAGTCCGCGAACTCGAGGCACTCCTTGGGTCCGTTGGACCACAGGTGGCGGTACATGCTGGAGTGCACCGGTTCACCGGCGCTATCCAGGCCGATCCGCCAGCTGTTGTTCCATTGGCCGCCCCAGTCGTCCTGCTTTTCAAAGCATTTGATCTCGGGGATGGCGGCGCCCTTCTGGCGTGCTGATTCAAAGGCCCGCAGTTGTGCCAGGCCGCTGGGGCCGGCACCGATGATTCCGACTCGTAGTGTCATGTTGCTCTCCTCTACCGATAGTAGTTTTTTGGGTTGCCGCAGGGCGGCATCGTTATTTGCGCCTGCTCTTGCTTGCCAACACAGACAGGTGATGATGGCAGCGGCGCAGTGCAGCTGGCTTGGCCGTAGTGCGCCAAATTCGATCAGCGCAATGTCGCAGACGGCACGTCGGGAATTGCCTGATTTGCACGTCGGCTACACCGTCATCACTATCCGGATCCGACGAACCTGCCTGAAGGCAGGAAGCAGGTAGCCATAGTGCACAGCATCAACGCGGCCCGACATGCAGCTGGGCGGGGGACTGGCGCCAGGTCGTCTTTTAGGCGGCGAAATTGCGGTCGCCGACGAAGAAGCCGAGGCCGTATTCGGGGGTTTCGAACTTGACGGTGGTGCCCTTGGGGAAGAACAGCACGTCGCGCTCCCTGGCCTGGGTGACTTCGCCGGTGGTCTGGTCGGTGAGGATGAACTCGCCGGCGATGACGACCTTCATCTCGTCGTAGGTATACGTGTACACCAGCGGCTCGGAAGCCTTCAGCTCGAAGAAGCCGGCGCTCATGACCGAGCCTTCGGGGTTGTGTAGGGAGTCGCCGATCGCGGCGATGGTCCCTGGCTCGTTCATTGAGGGCAGGCCGGTGTAACCGCCTACTACCTTGTGGATGGATCCGGCCTTGCTGAGCGTTCCTACGAGGGTTTCCATGATTTCTCCTTTGAAAATAGGACTTGCCAGAACAGGAATTTGTGACGCTTGGCAGAGTTGCCGTGGGGAGTGAGGTCGTGCCCTGTAAGGGACTTGGCGGTCACTGTAAATCCGCCGACTTCCAGTTTCTTCGAAGGCGGTCGGGGCGCGGTTCGAACTCTGCTGCTGTGATGCCGATCGCGTTGTTCGCTAAGAGAAAAGTTGACATGATCAAGCGTGCAAGTCAACCGTTCAAGAAAAATTGCCCTAAGTTTCTTGCCTCGCTTGGGTTCAATGGAACGGATTTCCTTGGACCGTTGACTTGAACGCCCGTCCCTGCCAGAGTGGACCTCGCTGTGACCCGCATCACGATGTCGCGACCTGTCCGGATACCCCGGACGATCTTCCGCTCAGCGGAAGGCGCGCGTAAGAAAGGGTTTTAAGACAATGGCTACAACTAATTCCCCCCTCCTGACTTCTGCCACAAGGGAAGCGATCGACTTCTGGCCAATGAAGGCCATGGAGCCGATGAAGGGTGAATGGCAACAACTGCACTGCAGGTTCATCAACGCCCTTCCCGACGGGCCCTGGGACGATTTCATTCTCTCGGAGTGGGAGCTGACCTCCTGCGGGTGGGAAGACTTTCACCCCCATACCGAGACGAATTTCGTGCTGGAGGGCGAGCTTCACATCGAGAGTGAGGGCAAGAAAGTCATCCTGGGGCCCGGCGATTCGGCCCGCGTAAACCCCGGGCAACTTGGCCGGTATATCGCCCCCGTCTACGCACGGATGGTCACCGTCTATGGACCGAATCCGGAAGGCCTGGAATCGCATTCCTTCCGGTACTTCGAACTCTAAGACAGGCGGCCGCACAGCAGGGAGCTGTGCGGCTCAGGCTGTCGGGCAGGTGCGGTCGTTCACTACGACTGCACCTCCGCTCCACCAAGCCACACCCCAACCCCAATCCCACACAACGACCGCGCTGTTCAGTGTCCGCGCCGTCGTCATCAACGTGCCGTCATACGCGACGGCCGCGACTGAACCGGGCTTCATGATCAGTGACCGCTGGCGCCGCGAGCCCAGAAACGGTGCCAGCCCAGGCGTGATCCGCCGGCAGAACTGTTTGTAGTTTTTCACTGTTATTCAAAGGAGAATTTTCATGAGTGAAAACAGTTTGAGTGCCGTCGATCATCTGAAGAGATCGATCGACTGGAAGCAAGGTTTGTCCATTTCCCTGGGCGTACCCCTGCTGATACTGCCGTCCCTGGGATACATCCCGCTGTATTTATCTGCCGCCGCCATCCTTATCTGGGGGCTATCGGTAATCCAGGGTTTCTTCCAGAATACGGCTTATGCTGAAATGGCGACCACATTTCCCAAGGCCTCAGGCCTCCCGGGTTACGCACAGCATATATTCCGGACCGACAACTACAAGGGCAAGTACGACAGGGGCAAGCTGATCGGCGGCTTCAGCGCCTGGAGTTACTGGTTCGCCTGGAACCCCGTGCTGGCGATCTTCGCCATCCTGGTCGGCGGTTACCTGCATGGCCTGTTCCCGGCCCTGGCCGCCACCTTCACGGAGTATCAACTCGCCTTGCTGGCCGGACTGGTAATTTTCGCCGGACTGTTCGTCGTGAACTGGTTTGGCCTCAAAGACGGTGCGATCCTGGGCTACATCCTTGCCGCCGTTTCCCTGATACCCCTGGTCATCCTGACCGTCGCACCTTTTGCTACCGGACACGTTGACCTGGGCAACATCACCGCCAACTGGCTGCCAGCCGACTGGTCGTGGGACATGCACCATATCCTCATTCTCTTTGGCATCTTTGCCATCGCACAGTGGAGTGCCTGTGGCTGGGAAACAGCAGCTATTTATGGCCCTGAATACAAGAACCCCTCAAAGGACGTCCCTAAAGCCCTCTTCGCCTGCGGTATTATCTGCTTCTTTTCGTATGTCCTCGTTCAGGCCGCGGTCATCGGGGTACTTGGTGTCGACGGCGTCATCGCCGAGCCGCTATCCCCTCTGATCCCGGTCGCCCAGGCGGTGTTTGGCGGAGCGGGTACCGTCGTCACGATCATCATGTTGATCGCCGCCATGATCCTGATCATTCAAACTGCTTTCCTGGGTTCGTCCCGGGCCCTGCACTCGATGTCGACTGAAGAGAACCTCCCCAAGATCTTCGGCAAAATCAATCGGCACGGAACTCCCTTCGTCGCCTTGCTCGTCACCGCAGCCTTCAACATGGTCCTCATTTCGATGGGATCCCTCTCAGCGATTCTTGCGGCGGCCGCGATCGGCTACACGTGTGCCAATGGCATCAGCCTGTTTGCCTACGTCAAATCGAAGAAACACGCAGCTCTTGCCAGCTTGGAAAGGCCCTTCAAGGCTCCCAAGGGCTGGAAAAACGTCGCCATGGCCTTTGGGCTTTTCAATCTGCCCCTGTGCCTGATCGGCGTCGTTTACCTCAACAGCCTGGAAATTGGTTGGGCCCCGACCTGGGTGGGCTTCATCGTACTTGCGCTCTACATTCCTATCTGGCTTTACTCACAGCACGAATCGAGGCGCACGAAACAGAAGGCGGCCCTGACGGCGCCCACCGTTGACTTAGAGGCCGAGGACTTGGACAAACTGCCGACCTCTTAGAGCGACTGGGTCCAAGCGAACGGGTGCCGGTGGGCCGCGAGCCGGATCGGCTGCCCGTCGACTTATCGGTGTTCTTCAGCACAACATCGTCGTGCTGAAGAACACCGGTTTCCCATTTGTCAGCGGAGCCCGTGACTGTGTGCCAGGGCGATGGCTTCGGTGCGTGAGCCGACATTGAGTTTCCTGAAAAGGTTCCGCACATGGAATTTCACGGTGTTCTCGCTGATGCTCATGGTCGGGGCGATGGTGCGGTTGCGGTGTCCGGCGGCGAGGTGCTGGAGCACTTCGAGTTCCCGGGCGGCGAGGTTCCATTCAGTGGTGTCCCCTGTCGGTCGCGTCTTCAGATTAAGGGGGAGTGAGACGAAGATGTCGGCGCCCCATCCCGGCATGGCGTCCATCCGCAACTGTCCGTTGAGTGCCTGGACGCGGCGTCCCAGGCCGCTGATGCTGGGGGTGACGGCGGTCAGTGCGCCGCGGCCGAGGCTGCGCGCGATTCCGCCAGGTAGGAGGGCGGTGCATCGGCGACTTTTTCCTGGATCCGGCAGGCTGCAATTCCCCACAGGTACGTCACCACATCCACCCGGCCGGATTCCCGGGATCGGCCTGGTCGGGATCGGTGAGCACGAGGAGTGCCTGGCTAGAGGCGTGTGTTAAGGCCAGCGCCGCCCTGGGCCGGCCGGCGAGCCCGGCTTCGCCGAACCAGGGCGCCTCATCCGCGAGACCTGCGCGGAGGTCATCGAGTTCGGCAATGGAGACCCGGGAGATGATTTCTTCCTGGCCTGCGGTTTTTTGGGGGCGCCCCGTGCAGTCTTCGATGAAGATGACCAGCGCGCTGTTCTTCATGTAGGGGAGCAGCGCGTCACGCAGCCGGTGTGCCAGCTCGCTCAGAGGAGAGTTCACGAGTGTGGCGATGGCCTGCAGGAGCGGCCACGGCAGTTCTTGAAAGCTCATAACGGATTCGTCGGTGACTGTAATCAAGGGACGTTGACCCCGGCGGACACGAGCCGCCGCGTACGGGGCAGGCACGTGAAAAAGACGGGCTGCTCGACGGCCGCATACGGGACGACGAGCCACCGGCCGCCATGGAATTCCACGTACGAATCCGAAGGGCACTCTTCGTAGTCTTCCTCGCGTGTCATCTCAATCTGTCTTTCCTGCTCGAAGTTAACTGCCTCGCCGTCACCCGCCGCCCGGCTAACGTGATACCGGTCACGAAGAGCTCCCCACGACTTTGACATGGACGGCTGTTTGAGTCAAGCGTCCAAAACGGATGAGTTCGGAAATCCCCAATGAAGCCACGCAGGTTTTCCGCCCTGCCTGAAGACTGCTTTGATCAGTCCGCCCAGGGGCGCTTCATCCCGACATGGGCGGTTGACTCGGACAAGCGTCCATGTCACAGTGTCAGGAAAAGGCTTGCGTGACTGTCATCACAGCAGCGAGGCCGGGGACGATTTCGGCCAACCAGGCCGGAAAGGGTATTGCAGGCGATCCCACACAAAGCCCGGATCCTCCCGAGCAATCCCAAGCGCAGTTTCATATTCATCAAACGATGAACAGCCCGGAGCAAAAGATGGGCTGCTGTGACCTACTTACAGGAGAGACCATGGAAACCCTCGTTGGAACGTTGAGTAAGGCCGGATCCATACACAAGGTAGTAGACGGCTTCATCGGCCTGCCGTCGATGAACCTGCCCGGGAGCGAGGCCGCCATCGGCGACTCGCTCCACAACCCCGAAGGGTCGGTCATGTGTGCAGGGTTCTTCGAGCTGAAGGCCTCTGAACCGGTGGTGTATACGTACACCTACGACGAGATGAAGGTCGTCGTGCAGGGTGAGTTCATCCTCACCGACCAGACGTCAGGTGAAGTCACCCATGCGAAGGAACGTGACGTGCTGTTCTTCCCGAAGGGCACAACAGTGAAGTTTGAGACCCCCGGGTACGGTCTTGGGTTCTTCGCTGGCGACCGCACCTTCGCGCCGTAAGGACCGCGCTTCCGCCGGGTGCCTGCTGCTTATGGCAGGCACCCCGCGGAAGCGGTCTCCCGGGGCACCCAAAGGCTGCCTGGTAACCAATGCGGGCAAGGGGCGCTGAAGCTGTCCGCTTCCGTTCAGGCGCCCCCTCCTGTCACAATCCCGGGCGCCGCTGTGTCGGCCACGGCACGTGGGTTCTCGGTCATCGACGCGGAAACTGCCGGCAGGGCCCGCAGTCACGACATCATCCGGTGGACCCACCCGCATCACAGAGACAACCAGCTGCGGCCAGAAGAAAGGAAACGCCATGGCCCCCCTTCTCAGTTCCATCGATATTCACGTCACGAGCCGGCGGGCGCTGGACGAGCGCCTGGAAGTCGCCGTGAAGAAACTCCAAGACCTGGCTATCCTCACAGGAACGCACGGTATTCTGGTCGCCCGCAACAAGCCCGGCCATTACACTGCCGGGCTCTCTGACCAGGTTCCCTTCGGGCTGACGCGCGAAGTTATCCGCTAACGGCCCCGCGCAAGGCCCCTGCTCCCGGCTGGTTCGCCATCCGCGGCCCCGCCCGGTGCGCTCCGTCCAGGACGGACTTGGGCCATCACCGGCCACTGCGTAATTCAGCCTCGAACAGAAAGCTCGAACAGAAAGCCCGATCGCTTGCCGGGACCGCATGGCGGGTGCTTTATCCGGCGGCAGGAAGACGGGCTGGATCGAGGACCGGGCGCGCACCGGCCTCTCATCCGCTCGAACCACCCGTGCATTCCAGATACCAGTGTGGTCGCCGGTGCCTCCCCGTCGCCGGCCCATGCCACTGATCGCGGCGCTGGCCGCCCAACCTCTTCGCATGATCTCAGCGGAACAAAAACACTAAAGTGCCGCAGGTCCGCGACCTAAGGCGGCTATGCCCACCGCAAGTGGCGACTTCTGTTCCAGTCAACAGTTCAAGACAAGGGTGGTAAGACAATAGTCTTAGAGGGCGGCCCGGACCGGCCGCAACGCGGAGACTGGAGAATGAGCAATGCGGGTACCGGCAGAAGAACGACGAGGACAGCTGATTGCAGCGACGGTTGAGCTCATGCGCCGCGAGGGGGTTCAGGCGGTAACGGTCCGGGCAATAGCCAAAGAGGCCCATGCCCCGCTGGCGACCGCACACTATTGCTTCAACAGCAAGGACGAGATCATGGAGGCGGCCGCGGAGGCCTGGCTAAAAAACCTCAGCCTTTTTTCGAGCGACGTCCCAGTGGATTTGGGCCTTCGGAAGGCTGTCGAGCAAGTAGCCGAAGGCTGGTGGCGTGCGCTGGAAGAAGAGCCGGCCAGCATCCTGGCCGAGATCGAAATGATTCTCTGGGCGACGCGCAACGCCCCTGCCAGCCCGCTGGCCGCGAAAGTCTACCCGGCCTACGTCACAGAACTGGGAAACATTTTCTCGGCCGCAGCCAAAAACAGCAACGAAGAGTGCCTCGTGGCCCTCCCCGTGCTTGTAAGGTCGTTCCTGATGATCTACGACGGGGCAGCCCTCCAGTACCTGACCGACCCGACAGTGGCAGATCATCGGACCACGTTTTTCGCGATGGTAAATGCCCTGCTGGCCACAACCGGCCTCTAGAAATCCTGGCGGTCCAGGACGTGTCCTTCCCAGAAAGGGAATGGATGTCGTGCTCGACGGGATCGGCGTACCGGAAAGACTTCCGTGCGCTGCTCGGGCTGCTTCGCGGCGGGCAGATCCACCCGGTCGTGGCCGAGCGCCTGCCGCTGCCCGAGGCCCGTCGCGCCCACAAGCTCCTCGAACACTCGGCGGAGACGGGCAAGCTTGTGCTGGTGCCTGCAGGCGCGCAGGGCGCTGGCTGATGGGCGACGACGCGGCTGCCGGTCACACAGGGCGGCCGCCGGCAGCGTAGACAGGTTCGTTTCTTTCAATCCGAAGTACGGATCAACGCCCGCCTCCACGGCCTGGCGGGTCACTACCGATGGCGCGACTTCGGCCTGGGAGAATCCGGCAAACCAGTCCGGCGGGTTCACTTGCGACCATTGCTTCCTGGTTCATTACCGGTCACAGGTCGCCGAAGAAGCCGATGGCTGAAATTCTGCAAAGAATGTGAAGAATGGCCACCGTGCTGACGCCAAACGGGGGCAAGGCGACTACGGGGGCCCAGCGTGACGGGCAATCTCAGTCATGCACGTTCTCCGGGGGTGGGCAAGTTTCGGGAAACAGCACGTGGCCCTGCGCTTGCCGCCTTGATGGTGAACCTCCGAAGGGTCTGGAGCCCGCTTTCAAGGCGCGGGGATCTTGCCAGGGGCCGGAACGCATAGGGGCGCATTCCGGGCCCGGCTCGAGGGGCGAGCAGCCGCTTCATGACTGCGCCCCCGGGGGGACGTAGCAACTTTGTCGTGGACGGTGAACGGCTCGCCCTCATCCAGTTCGGCTGAACCGAAGGCTTCCGAGTGCAGCCTCGTCTCTGGCCAGCCCAGCTCACGGGCCTCTTCCAGGACCGAGTCCATGAAAGCGGCCGGGCCGCAGACGTAGAGGTGGGCTCCAAGGTTCTGGGCCTTGAGCAGGTCGGTGAGTATCGTGCGGAAGCTGGTGCGGTCCCGGCATTCGATGAGGTCGGTCAATCCCCGTCGGAGCAGGTGCCTGGCTTCCTTGACGTGGGCGCCGGCGCCGGGCCGGTGCAGGTAGATCAGGGACGATGTGGTCCCGCGGTCGGCGGCGGAACGTGCGTGGGAGAGGACCGGGGTGATGCCGATGCCGGCCGCGATCAGCAGGTGGTGGGTGGCCGTGGAGGCGGGGGCGAAGGCGCTGCGGGGCCGGGAGACGTACACCCGGTCGCCGACGGCGAGCTGGTGCATGGCTACCGATCCACCCGCGCCGTCCTCGACCCGGAGGACTGAGATGGTGTATTCGGAGGGCCCGTTGCCCGAGCCGGTCAGCGAGTAGGCGTTCACGCCGCTGCCGTACTGGACCACCAGGTGGCTGCCCGGGACGTAGGACGGAAGGCGTGCCCCCGACGTATCAGCCAAGGTGATGCTGACGATCGAGTCCGTCTGGGCGCTGACGTTGGTCACCTCGAGTTGGAGACCGCCTTCCACCGCCGGGTGGGCAGTGATCGGGAGTGCCGTGACAGTCATGATGCCTCCTCGGCATGGGCTGAGTATCCCAGGTACGCGCCCATGCGGCGCGAAAAGTGATCTGTGGTGGCCAGGCTGGTGGCACATCCCTGGCACTGGACCTCGGAGCCGGCCGGCCGAACGGTTTTGGTGGTGGTGTGGCAGTGCGGGCAGTAAATTACCCGGGGTGCGGTCTCGTCATTCAGGAGGGTGATCTCCTCCTGTTGCAGTCCGCATTCCGCGGCTGCGGCCGCGGCTGCACGGATGTCCGCCGGGGGGCCGGCGAGTACGAGACGGACTCCGACATGCGAGCGTCCGAGTGCGGACCTCAGCTCGGTGAGGGCCTCGTGGTTTGCAGCTTGGAAACGGAGATCATGCCTGGGCTGGACACCGGTGTGTTGACCCGCGGTGTCACCTGCGCCAAAGGAGGCGCAGATGACACCGCGGAAACCAGGTTCCAGGCCTGTGCCTGCTGCCGGCGGCATGGACGCGGAACGCATGGTCGGTCCTTACGGGGCGAAGGTGCGGTCGCCGGCGAAGAAGCCGGCGCTCACGACCGGGCCTTCGGGGTTGTGCAGGGAGTCGCCGATTGCAGCGACCGTTCCGGGCCCGTTCATCGACGGCAGACCGACATAACCGCCTACTGCCGTGTGGATGGATCCGGCCTTGCTCAGGGTTTCTACGAGGTAGGTTTCCATGGGTTTCTCCTTTGGATACCGCTGGAAAATGCTTGTCTTGGCGAAGCAGTCACGGTTGTCGCATCAGACTGCTCCGAGGCACCCCAGTACCTCGGTTTGCGTTCCCGGAAGGGTTGTTTTGCCGTCCCCGTGGCCTCTTGTCCAGAGGGCCAGTTGTGCTTCTGGTCAGAATCGAATGTTGTGATCCGGGTCACGGACGTTCGTCTAAGCCGCAAACATACGCTACAAGAATCATTCAGTCGAGCCCCTTTTTGTGACACCCAGTTCGACTCATCGGTTTGTGGCCAAGGTATCGCTGAGACTGCGCGGGCTGGGCCGGTATGCGGGGTGTGCGCTCAACCGGCCTGCCATGGGACTAGACGCAGGGCCGCCGGGCCAACGGTCCGATGCGGTGGCTTTATAGCTGGAGCAGCTGCAAACGTGCGAGCCTGCCAAGCTTACTCCCGAGCCCGCAGTAGGCAGCTGTCCAAAAGTGTAGTTAAAGACCATCAGAAAGTAGTGTTTACCCGGCTCTATAGCTTTACGAACATGGATGACACCCGGGCCGTATGCATTCAGGAAGGGAAATAGATCATGAGTCTGACAGCAAATGCTGCGCGGGGTGTGTACTGCAGCAGGAGTGACATTGTCCGGAACCTGGCCCTTGTCAGAGAGGAGATCGCGGCCACGGCGGCCAAAATCGACGGGCAGCAGGTAGCGGATCTCGCAGCTCAGCTCAGTCATCCTGGTCGGGTGTTCGTTGCCGGTGCGGGTCGCAGCGGCCTGGTTCTGCGTATGGCCGCGATGCGCCTGATGCACCTGGGCCTGAACGTCCACGTGGCCGGTGACACCACCACTCCCGCCATCGCTTCCGACGACCTCCTCCTGGTGGCCTCCGGTTCCGGCACCACCTCCGGTGTGGTCAAGGCTGCAGAGACCGCTGCCAAGGCCACAGCGCGCATTGCCGCGTTCACCACCAACCCGGATTCCCCGCTCGCCGGCCTTGCCGACGCTGTGGTGGTCATTCCCGCCGCGCAGAAGACCGATCACGGCACCAGCGTTTCGCGCCAGTACGCCGGTTCCCTCTTCGAGCAGGTGCTCTTCGTGGCCACCGAGGCCATCTTCCAGTCGCTGTGGGACAACGACGCCCAGCTGGCGGAGGAGCTGTGGCTGCGCCACGCCAACCTCGAATAGCGCGGCATGTACTTTCCCCAACGCAGTTCCCCGGTGTGCATCCAGACAGCGCACCATACCCGTCTATCGGAACTTTTCCCGTAAATCTCTCAGACAAGGCACCGAAGCATGCTCTCGGGATCCTTCCCCCGCCAGCAACCCAACTATGACCGGGCAACCGGAAGGAGAAACCATGATTCTAAGAGAAGTCTCGCTCGACCAGTTCAGTTTCACTTGCACTGGTTGCGGCCATGGCTGGGCTGCCGATTTTGACGTCCAACATGTTGAGGACGGTCACGGGCACGCCCGGGACTATTTCTCTCGGTACGGATTGCACTGTTCCGATCCCACCGGTCTAGGCGAAACGACGTGTCCGCAATGCGGCCGAGCCTCCGTGCTCGCCCGGCTCAGCGCCCGCCATACCAGTTCAGCGGTCACGGAACCGGCCCTGGAGGTGCCGAGCTGAGTGCCGTCCATGCCCTACCGCTGCTCGGCGGGATTCAATTGACTGGCCGGCGTGAAGAGACCGGAAGAACGAAAATACGTGGCTGGGACCAAGCATTGTTATGCCGAGCTGGCATAACGGTGCTTATCCGGATACTGGGATTTATTATGCCGATATTTCTCGCGCACCATGTACCGGCCTGCCCGGCCCGCGATAGCTCGGCGTACTGCCGGAAGATCGGCCCGGTAAGTGCTGGGATCACTCACCCGGCAACTTTTCGGGTCCTGATGCTGTGACTCAGAGGCCAAAGACCGCACGGAAAAGTGCAAGGCTTTGCGGCGCCTAGGGAACGTGACCTCGGTGTCAGTGAGGATTCGATGTATGCGGAAAGTCCGCCGGCACCTGCTTATCCCAGGTACCGGCGGGCTTATCCGCCACTCATCTCGCGGTACCGCAGATTCCGTCAATCTGATCAGGGGAAGAGCAAGCTCAACACAGACTGGATGAAGTGCCATGTTGGTGAGGGTGTCGTAGAACTGCAGTGTTCCGGGGATTCGGTTGAGCCCGTTGATGACTGCTGGGCGCGATGCCGCGCTGCCGGCCACCACGATCGAAACTACCGCTTTATCCTTCGCGGGTCCGGTAAAGCGAAATCGTACCGCCCGCTTTAGCGAGACTCTCAAAAACAACTGCGGTCATGAGCCGTGGAAGCGAGCGGCGGTGGGCTTCACAGGCGCGTTTTTCCGTCTAACGATGGCGCCAGGCCAACGCCGATAAGCGGGATTCCGTCAAGCAATTGATGGGCAAAGGTGTATCCACCTAGACATGGCAGTCGAAGTTGCGCGAAGCAGCACATTGTCAGGATGGCCGCCCTTGGTGTCTTCTCGTTGGTGGTGGCCCGGTTCCTAGGTTTGTCCGCTTTGGTACTCACGCGATACTTGGCGTTCGATGCCGTCGTGATGCGGCGGCTGAGCCTCAGCTCGGCGGTCAGAGGGTCCGGGGCTGGTGCATCAGCCCCCGGGAAGGGTGCAGATGTGCCCGTCGGCGTCTATGGGGTAGCCGCAGAGCGGGCAGATCGGACGCCCGGCGCCCACGACCTCACGGGTGCGCTTGGCGAATGCGCGGGCAGTGCCGACCGGCATCCGCACCAGCAGCATTTCGGTCTCGTCAGGGCCGTTCTCATCAAGGGATTCGCCGTTGTCATCAGCGTCGACATCGGTGATGGGGTAGGCCTCTATAACGACCTGCGCCGTCGTTGGGTCCCAACCTAAGCTCATGGCACCGGTGCGAAACTGCTCCTGAACGGCCTCGAGCTGGTCATTGTCGACAAGTTCAATGGGTGTACTCGTGGGAACGCTGAAGGGGTTGTTCTCGATGGTGACGAGCTGGTCGAGAAGTTCGTCGATCTTCTCGGCGAGCAAAGCCGACTGCTGCTTCTCCAGGGCAATGCTCACGATCTGCGTCCCTGCGCGCACCTGCAGGTAAAACGTGCGCGCCCCCGGAAGGCCAATGGTGCCAACGACGACCCGATCGGGCCAGGCAAACTCGTGAACACGTGTAGGCATGTCAGTATTTTAGGCACGTGAGCGTCATGGTGCCTTTTGGCCTGCACCGCCGCCCACCGGCACATTGCCAGGGTGGATGCCGTTCGACAGCCACGACAGATCGCCCGCTTCGGTGTTGGCCCTATAGACGCCCGACCGACTTTCGCCATGGCAGTCCTGTCCTCGATCGGCGAGGTTCGGGTCGTGACTTGGCTGGCAACCGCGGGTATATCAACGTCCGGTCGGCTCCAGCAACGGTTTACAGCACCTACCAGGCGTGGGAAAGCCGAGAACCAGGCGAAGTCGGGCACCCGTCGCAATGTTTCCGGCCGGCTCTCAAGATGGGATATTCCCTCCCTCAGCGTGGATCTGCCCAGTCCCGCATCCATTCGGCGATGGCGGTAATCTCCGGCACCCCCCGGTGGCGTTCTTGCCCCAGCGCACGTGCGCGGAGGCGAGGGTGAACACCGGACCGGGTGAAGCTGGCAAGGTAGGGGCTGCGGGCGAAATGCCGCGCCGTGTCGGCCCCGATGGGCGGCAGGACGATCTCACCGACCGGGCCGGCAGGCTGAACCCTTGGGGATCGCGAGTAGGCCCTGTTGCGGGGGCAGGCTCGCGGATACCATGGCGGCAACGAAAGAGGTGATGGTGGGGGCATCAACGGAGAATCCCGTGGAGATCCGGGACGGCCGGGCCTGGAGCTGGTTCGCGTTCCGGCGTGGGAAGCTAAGTACAAGCTGGGCAACAATCCGGATGAGCTGGCGCACTTTGTGTGTTGCCGGGACCTGGACTGGCGGAAAGCGGTCGGCGGATATGAGGAAGCTGAGGCCGTTATCCTGACGAATCCGATAACGTTCTGCACCATGTGCGAGGACGTCATTAAGGCCCGCGGAGGTGTGCCGGGCTCCGGCCGATGCCCGTTCGACGACCAACCGTGCTCTGACGATGAGACAGTCGACCGGATGATCGATGAGCGCACGTCCCGGCCCTGACCATCCGCGATCCAATGATCCCGAGCCATCAGCAGCTGATCGGCACCCTGGCACACGCCGAACCGCAGTTCCTCGCCGGACGCTTTGCCACAGGGTTCATCAAGGCCGCCGGAGTGGAAGGCGAAGCCGGATCGTTCCGGTACTTCCCGGGCGGGTACTGGGATGTGACCCTCGATGGCGGAACCCGGTTCCTCTCGGCGCCGTGGGGCGTGCGCACCGAGCTGGAATCCGGCGAAGTCGAGGAAGCCTCAGGCAGGGGGCCCATCCCGCCCGGCGGCCTCCCTGGTCCCTCGTGCTGCCACGGCACTCGACGTTCCTGGGCCGGGAACATGACGACTGGCAGATGGGATGCGAGCCGGCCGATCCTTGAAGAGCCCGGCACGCTGTCGGTGGCGCTGATGAGCCTGGAGGACCCCAGCTGCACCGGCACCCTCACGGTCAGCACCGGCACGTACACGATCAGCAAGGTCGACCTGCGCTACATGGTGCAGATACTGGCCGTCGCTCGCACCGAACTGAATGCTGAGGACCTGAAAGTTCTCGACGTCATCAGGAGTCGTGTGAGGAAGCCCCCTAATGTCTGATCCCGGGAACCCCTTGGGCGCCGGGAGGCGAAACTTTATCAGGAAAGGATGCGGCAGTGAGTCAGATCCATGCTGAGGCCAGCCGCCGCGAATGGCCCGGTGTTCTCCTGTGGGCGGCCCTTGTCCTGGCGTCCATTGTCCTGATGGTCACCGGCCTGCTGAGGTCAATGTTCTTTGGCTTCATCCCGGAACCCGGCCTCGTGGAGGACGCGCGAGTAGGCAGTTTGTATCTGGTGGGCGGCTCCGCGGCGTCGTTGGCTGCAGCTGTCTGGTCGTTCCTGCGGGGGCACCCGCGCTGGGTGACGGCGTGCGTGGCTGCACCTGCCATCCTGGTCGGCGGGATCGCCCTGCTTATGCCGTACAGTCTGGCACGCCACCTGGCCGGCTTCGTCGCACTCCCGGCCGCCTTGGCCGGAGCTATTGGCGGTCTGGCGAACCGGGGATACCGCCGCACCCGGTGATGACATCTGCAAGGCTGCGATGTTCCGCTGGGTTTCCGAGACGCCCGCATATCGGGCCGACTTCGCTGCCAACCGCGCCCTCGTGCCCGACGTCCTCGATTTCCCCGGCTTGCTTGCCGCTTCGGGCTGGACCCCCCGCCTGGTTTTGGCGCGGCTCCGGGCATTGCCGGCAAGCGATCACGGCTGCACAACCCAACCTCTCGGGTCGGGACTTAAGTCCGGCAGCTGTATGTCAGGATGTGCCCGTGAGGCACAAGCAACAGAGCCGGAAGCAGATCCTCGCGAGACGTGAACACTCCATGTCTCAGCAGCACCCGTAAGCATCGCGCGGTCCGTCATGCCCGCCCGTAACCAGCCGAAGACCGAGCCGGCGAATGCTCCATCCCGCCTGGCAACCTGGGGGACCGTGCGCTCGGGTATATCCTCGATGCGCACGGCATCTGCTCTTTGGCGTGTTCAGCCAACTGGCATGCCGTAATGCTGATTCCGTCAATCCAATGTCAGGTTCAGGTGTAGCCCCAATGAGCAGCGGGCTGCACAGGTGTCTACGGTGGTGACTGGGTTAGCCGGCGTGCAATCCCTCATGGCGTATCAGCCCGGTAGTGCCGGGCACAGCGGGAAACAGCGCAAGTGGCCTTCCGGGACTCCTCTGGCATGGGCCATTGTCAGGCAGCCCGGGCGTGGTCACACTCGTGAATCGCACCGTAGGCAACGCTGGCCGTCAATGCGGCCGAGAAGCGGCAGAAATCCTGGCGCGTGACGAGGACACCCCGGTTCCGGTCCATTGAGGCCTTGAACTTGGCTGTTGCCAGAGCCCGGTCGAGTTCGAAGTCTCGTTCTTCGACAGCGGCCAACGACAAAGTCTGCGATGAGCGTGTCAGAACCCAGATAATCGTTTGGTGGGTGGGTGTCGCCGGTAGCACCGAACCGAAAAATCTTCGGGGACGACGGCGGGAGGCCCCGCCGTCGTCCGTATTCTGTCAGGAGGTTACCTGGTAGGCCTTGACCCGCTGTTCCACAACAAGATGGATGAGGGCGAAGACGTGGTCATTGTCTATGGCGGCCAGGGCCGCCTCCAATGCTGCCGGAACATCCTTGTCTTCGGTGACAGTGATGCCGAAACCGCCATAAGCCGTGGCCATCATGCCGAAGTCCGGGTTCTTCAGTTGCGTGCCGGACACGCGCCCGGGGTAGTGCCGCTCCTGGTGGGTGCGGATGGTGCCGTACTCCCGGTTGTCCATCACGATGACCAGCGGCGTGGCACCGTACTGGGCGGCGGTGGCCAGTTCCTGGCCGTTCATGAGGAACTCGCCGTCGCCGGCGATGGTAACCACCCGTCGTCGAGGTTCGGCAAGTGACGCCGCGACGGCGGACGGGATGGAGTAGCCCATGGAGCCGTTCCGGGCGCTGATCATGGACGCGTAACGGCGAGTGGGGAAGTACCGGTGGGCCCAGTTGGTGTGCTCGCCCGCGCCAAATGTCACCAGCGCGTCCTCTGTCAGCCTGGGGACCAGGTTCGCCATCAACGTATCCATCCTGGCTGGCCCGTCGGCGGGAGTGGAAGCGGGCAGCGCGGCAAATGATTCCTGTTCCGCCCTCATTCGGCCCGTCCACGCCTTCCACTCCTCCTTCACTTCCAGCTCGATTCCTGCCAAGCCGCGGACAAAGGCCCCCGGTTTCGCCAGGATTTGCCTTGAAACAGGACCGGAACGGCCTCTCAGGGAAGGGTCAACTGTGACCAGGAAGTTTTTCTTGCTCCAGTCCTGCCGGCAAACGAATCCATCCGTAATTACGTCGCCAGGGACTGTGCCCACAAAGACCAGGAGGTCGGTCTCCTCGAGCAGGTCGTAGGTGGGACGCGGGCGGCCGTACCCGATGGGCCCGACATAGGAAGGGGAGTCGAAAGGGACCGTTCCCTGAGTACGCCATTCCGCGGCGGCTGGAATGTGGTGCCGCTCGAGCCAGTCAGTCAGTTGCTCAGCTGCGAACGGCGTCCAGTCGTTGCCGCCGGTCACAAAAAGCGGTTTGTTGGATGAGGCCAACGCTGCCTTCAGTGCCTCAGCGTCGTCGCTGCCCATCCCGCCAGCCGCCACCGGGATGGCCGGGTGGATAGCCGGATCCACGAATTGCCGGAGGATGTCCTCCGGCAGACCGACCACCACTGGCCCCGGTCGGCCGCTCATCGCGGCAAATATCGCCTCCCCCACGATTTCGGATGCGCGCTCGGCGTGGTCCAGAACCATGACGCGTTTGGCGCCCGTATCGAACCAGGCCTTGATGTCGAACTCCTGGAACGCTTCACGGTCCCGGTGGGCGAACGGAATCAGGCCTACGAACAGGATCATCGGTGTCGAGTCCTGCCAGGCAGTATGGAGCCCCACGTGGGCGTTGGCGGCGCCAGGGCCCCGGGTGACCATTGCCACCCCGGGCAGTTGGTTCATTTTGCCCTCAGCCTCCGCCATGTACGCTGCCCCGCCCTCGTGGCGGCACACAACAGTTTCTATCTCCGAACTGTGCAGACCGTCCAAGACATCAAGGAAGCTCTCGCCGGGAACCACATACGTTCGTTGCACGCCATGGGCTGCAAGCGAATCAACAATCACATGCCCGGCGGATTTCATCGCCGGTACTGCGGAGATGGAGCCATGGCGGGATTGGGGGAGCTTTTGTTCATGGGACCGTCCACTTTCGTGATGGACGTTGGTTGAGATCAGCGTGGACTGGGGCTCTTTTATCATGTGCTTTCTTTGGTTGACGGGCCGGTGTTTGTGAAGCTGCGGATTTATCTCAAAGGCGCGGGCCGGTTGGCGATGACGGGGGACATGCCGGTGAAGCCTTCACGGGCTTCGGCGATTTCGTGGATGCGTTTGCGGCAGGCGTACCAGCCGGCCACCATGAGCGCGATGGCGATCAGTGTGACCACGAGGGTCAGCGGTGAGTCGATGAAGACCATGACGAGGACGCCCACCAGGAACAGCAGGGACAGGTAGCCGGTGTAGGGCGCGCCGAACATCCGGAATGAGGGGCGTTTGAGCCAGCCTTTGTCCGCCCAGCGCTTGAGCTGGATCTGGCACAGGACGATCGTGGCCCAGGTGACGATGATGCCCACGGAGGCGATGTTCAGGACGATTTCGAAGGCCTGCGACGGGACGAGGTAGTTCAGCGGGACGCCGAGCAGGGAGACGCCGGCGGTGATGGCGATGCCGCCGTAGGGGACACCGGCTTTGTTCATGCGCTGGGCGAATCTGGGGGCGGAGCCGGCCACGGACATGGATCGAAGGATCCGGCCGGTGGAGTAGAGCCCGGCGTTGAGGGAGGACAGTGCGGCGGTGAGGACCACGAGGTTCATGATGACGTCCACGCCCTGGATGCCGATGGAGCCGAAGAACGTCACGAACGGGCTGACGCCCTTTTCGTAGGACGTGAAGGGCAGCAGCAGGGCCAGGAGGATGACGGAGCCGACGTAGAACACGGCGATCCGGAAGACCACGGAGTTGATGGCCTTGGGCATGATCTTTTCGGGGTTTTCGGTTTCGCCGGCGGCGGTGCCGACGAGCTCGATGGAGGCGTAGGCGAACAGGACGCCCTGCATGAGGATGATCATGGGCAGCAGGCCGTTGGGGAAGATGCCGCCGTTGTCGGTGATGAGGCTGAAGCCGGTTTCCTGGCCGGGGACGGGGGTGCCGAAGATGACGAAGTAGGTGCCGACGATCAGGAACGCAACCAGGGCCGCGACCTTGATAATGGCGAACCAGAATTCCATTTCGCCAAAGACCTTGACGGAAACAAGGTTCAGGCCCAGGACGACGACGAGGGCGGTCAGTGCCCAGACCCACTGGGGAACGTCGGCCATCCAGGGGACGTAGTTGCCGAAGAAGTTCATGTACAGGGCGGCGGCGGTGATGTCCACGATGGTGGTGGTGGCCCAGTTGATCCAGTAGAACCAGCCGGAGACGAAGGCTGCCTTCTCGCCGAAGAACTCGCGGGCGTAGGAGACGAACGAGCCCGACGACGGCCGGTGCAGCACCAGTTCACCGAGGGCACGCAGGATCAGGAAGGCGAAGAAGCCGCAGACGGCGTAGGCGATGACCAGGGACGGCCCGGCGGCGTTGAGCCGGCCCCCGGCGCCGAGGAACAGGCCGGTGCCGATCGCGCCGCCGATGGCGATCATCTGGATCTGCCGCGGCTTCAGGCTCTTGTGGTAGCCCTTGTCCTCGGCGTGGAGAAGGTTTTCGGTGGCATGCGCCTGGGCCGGGACAGTGTGGTCCGGAGCAACCTCGACATTGGGGTTGTTGTTGGGCATGGAGTTCCTTTCGATCCGGACACAGGTCTGACCGGTTAGGGGGAATCAGATGGAAGAAGGGATGCGGCCCCGAGGCCGGAGGGCACGGCAAGAGTGGACTAGAAAACCGACCAGCCGGTGCGATCGGACAGATCGGCGAGAGCTGCGGTGCCCGCCAGGGAGTTGCCTTTGGCATCCAGCCGGGGACTCCAGACACAGATGGCGCACTGGCCAGGAACGATGACCAGGATGCCTCCGCCCACACCGCTCTTCCCGGGCAAACCGACGCGGTAGGCAAATTCTCCGGCTGCGTCGTACATGCCGCAGGTCAACATGATGGAGCCGATGCGTTTCGCCTCGCTGCGTGACACCACGACTCCAGCGGCGCCGCGGCCGCCCCGGGCCAGGAAGAGGCCGGTTTGGGCCAGTTCCCTGCACGTCATCATGATGGAGCACTGTCGGACGTAGTTTTCCACCACCGACTCCGCCGATTGCCTGAGATTGCCGAAATCTTTGAGGAAGTGGGCCAAGGCCAGGTTGCGGCTGCTGTTGCGCAGTTCGCTGGCGGCGGCGGCCACATCGATGAAGGGACGGCCTTGTCCGCTCTCCGCGGTGAGAAAACCAAGAAGTGCTGCGGCGGAGTCCGGGGTCTCTTCCATCAGGTGGTCCGTGACCACTAGGGCACCGGCGTTAATGAAGGGGTTCCGCGGGATGCCATGTTCCACTTCCAGCTGGACCAGGGAGTTGAAGGCGGTGCCGGAGGGCTCGCGCAGCACCCGTGACCATAGAGCTCCCGGGCTGTCCCGGCGCAGCGCCATCGCAAGGGTGAAGACCTTGGAGATGCTCTGGATGGAAAACGGGACATTGGTGTCTCCTGAGGCAAAGACTTCTCCAGCCGTAGTGGCGACCGCAATTCCGAATCTGTTGAACGGAACACCCGCGAGGGACGGGATGTTCGCCGGGACGGAACCGGATTCCCTATGCGGTCTGTGGTTGCGGACGATGTCATCGAGCATCGGGGCCAACGGCGGAGCATCGAGTGCTGTGGTCATTTCCTGCCCTGTAGTCCTTTGTGCCGGCCGCCCCATTCATAGATATGCAGCAGTGCCACCAGCGCGTCGCGGGGATTGCCGAAGTCCAGGCCGGTGACACGGGCGGCCTTGCTGATCCGGTAGTAGACGGTGTTCTTGTGAAGCGCCATCCGTTTGGCGCATTCAGCGACATCGAGCGAGCAGTCGAAATAGGCGCGCAACGTTGCGGCGACTTCGACATCGTCCCGCATGAGGGCTGACATGCTGCGGTGACGGAACGTCGAGGATGTGAACCTGTGGAGCGCGTCACGGAAGAGTATCTCGGCTTCGAAGTCGGCCACTGTCGCTACCGGGGCGTCAGGGGATGTGCCGACGCAGTCCAGCAGGGCTTCGGTGATCGGCGTGACCGAGTGGAGGGTCAGCAGATCCGGAGCCACCGGGCCGACAGCAGCGAAGGGGCTGATGCCCAGATGCTTGGCTGCGTCCCGGATGATGGATTCTGCCAGACTCCGCAGGCCCTGTTCAGCCGTAGCCGACAGCAAGCCCGGAACGATGACGGCAGTGTCGCCCTTGAATTGCCCGACGACCGCCGACGCCTTGTATGCAGCGGCATGGATCGAGGCCAGGCTGGCGAGCTCGCCATGCTTCAGGGCGGCATCATCGGCCTGGGTGTCGGCGGCGGACATACCTATCAGGATCAGTGCCGCAGGGCGGTCCGCAGGGATCTTTCCGCTTCGGGCGGTCGCAGCGGCCTCGGCTGCGCCGGACAGGATCCTGGCTATGCGGTCCTCGCGCATGTGCACGGATTGCTGGTTGCGGTAACGGATCAGCTCGGCGGAGGCCCGGGCTGCAGATCCCGTCAGCACGTAATCAACGTCTGGCCTGAAGCCGTCCCCGGTTTCCTGAAGCCAGATATAGCCCATGATCCGGTCACCGGCAAACAGCGTTATCGCCACCCGTTCTCTCAAACCGTCCTGCGGCCGAGCCGGCACACGCACAGGAAGACGCGTTCTGTGAAGCTCGCGGTAGGCGCCCAGATCTTTGAGCAGCATTTCGTACTTCCGTGGGCCCCGCCGGGCCAGTATGGACGCCTTACGTAGCTCGTCGATATCGTTCGAGACGGTGGAGTAGGCCAGCACCTTGTTGGCCGCATCCTCGATAACGACATGGCTGGAGGTCAGGCGCGCGGTGGTCTGGGCAATGGCAAACAGATCTTCTTCCAAGAGTGTCAGCACTTCGCTCTGGTAACTTCGGGGCTGCATCCGCTCCTTGGCGATGGAAAGGAGCCGGTCCCAATCGGCAGCCGGATCCACCAGCAGCAGTCCCGTGCCGGCGGCGCCCAGCAGTTCCTCGGCCTCGATCAGCTCACCACGCGTTCCCTTGACCGCGACAACCGGCGGCGGGTTCTTGAGGAGCCGGCGCAGAGCCGGCAAAGCTGACCGGCCACGGACGCCCATCAGCAGGACAAACGAGGTGCCGGCGTCGGGCACTTCATCTTCCGCATCCACGATAAGGAACTTTTCGACCGCCGACCGCCCGGAGGCAGGCCGCAGGATGAGGGTGGCGAAACCCATGGGGAAGTCCGAAAGGATATCGTCCACCGTAACCGCGGCCATGGCTTCCTTCTGCGTCGATCCGACCGGACGGCTCTGTCCGGTGATCTCATCGTATCGAGCTGATACTCCGGAAAATATGTGAGCCGATCCAAATCGCCTTGACGGTTTTCGGGTTCCGGTCCAACGCCGGATTTCCAGTTCACTTCGCCATCTCATTTTTACCGTTTGCAGAAGTTCGGGCATGCAGCCGTCACCCTGTGCGGCGGAGAAAGGAGGCCGACGGCGACACTGCGTGTCGTCGTCGGCCTCCTTTTTTAGTGCAGACTTCGGAGTCAGACGGGTGGTCCATGTGCAGTGGCCCTGCCGCCACCCGGGCACTTGCCAGCGGCCTGGAGCTTGGGAGCGTTGTTGGGAGCTTTGATCAGGGCGGTGACTTCCGGTCGGCGGCGTGGCCCAGAATGTCATTTGTGCTGGTGGGCTCTTGGATCCAGTACTCATGTCCTGTCGAACGGTGAGGCCTTCACGGATGCGGAGCCGATTTTAGCCCCGCTGCACGGAACAAGAAATGCCGGTGTCATCGGCTGGTTGCCCCAGCGGATGACACCGGCATTAGTGCTAGTGGGAAATGCTGTTTAGTGCACGCGGGCCTTGTCAGCTGAGTCCGCAGCGGAGACCGATGCCGTATCGAGGCGGTTGCGGACACGGTTCACCGTTTCAGGCGCCAGAATCGCCGAGGCCACTGTGATGACGCCGATGACGCTGAAGTAAAGGATGACCCAGCCGGGTTCGCCGTTTCCTGCGTTGAGCAGGGCCACGGCGACCAGTGGTGCGATGCCGCCAGCCAGGACGGACCCGAACTGGTAGCCCATGGAGGCGCCGCTGTAGCGGAGCTTGGTGGAGAAGAGCTCGGCGAAGAAGGCAGCCTGCGGGCCATACATCGAGTTGTGGAAGACCGCGAGGCCGATGATGATGGCCAGGGTGGCCAGCAGCGCGCTTCCGGTGTCCGTCATGACGAAGTAGAGCGGGAAGAACAGCAGCCCGCCGATGGATCCGAACAGGTAAAGCGGTTTACGGCCGATGCGGTCCGACAAAGCGGCCCACAGCGGCACCGCGATGACGCCGATGGCGGACGCAATCAGCACGGACATGGAGCCCTGGTTGGCGCGCTCGGCACCGAAGGTCCGCATGATGTAGACCACGGAGAAGGTGGTGTACAGGTAGAAGGCTGAGTTCTCCGCCAGGCGCATGCCGACGACCAGCCAGACGCCCTTGGTTTCCTTCTTGAGGGCTTCGCCCAGCGGGTTGTGGGCGGTCTGCTTCTTCGCGATGAGGTCTTTGAAGTCCTCGGAGTCCTCGAGCTTCGCCCGGACGACCAGACCCACGATGATCAGAAGCACGCTCAGCAGGAAGGGAATGCGCCAGGCCCACGCATCAAAGACGTCGGCCGGAACGCTGCCCTTGACGGCCAGAACGGAGGAGTTGGCGAGCAGCATGCCGGCAGGGACGCCCATCTGGGTGAAGCTGCCGAAGAACCCGCGGCGACCCGCTGGGGCGTGTTCGGTCGAGATGATGGCTGCTCCTGCCCATTCGGCGCCGGCGCCGAAGCCCTGCATGAGGCGGAGCAAGGTCAGCAGGATGGGAGCCCACACACCGATCTGGGAATAGGTGGGGAGAAGACCCATGGCCAGTGTGGCGAAGCCCATCAGGAGCAGGGACAGCACCAGCATTGGCTTGCGGCCGATCTTGTCCCCGTAGTGCCCGGCGAACATGCCGCCGAAGGGACGGGCCACGAAGCCGACCGCGTAGGTGAGGAAGGCGAGCAGAAGCCCGGTGGCGGGGTCCTGCTCGGGGAAGTAGAGCCGGCTGAAGACTCCGGTGGCGGCCAGGAGGCCGAAGATGTAGTAGTCGTACCACTCAATGGTGGTGCCGGCGAAGCTGGCCACGGACACGCGCCAGGGCACTCGTTTTGCCTTGGGCGCAGTGGTTGAAGGGAGCGTCATTGGTCTTTTCTTTCGATGATCAAACAGAGTTGTTGAAGGACGGTGGGTTATGGGTGGGGACCCGGTTCACCAGTTCACGGCGATGTACTTGGTCTCAGTGAAGTCCAGCAGGCCCTGGTGGGCGCCTTCACGTCCCAGCCCGCTTTGCTTGACGCCGCCGAACGGGGCGGCGGGGTCAGATACCAGGCCGCGGTTCAGGGCGACCATTCCGCTTTCGATGCGTTCGGAGACCCGCAGCCCGCGGCGGAGGTCCTCGGTGAAGACGTACGCGGCGAGGCCGTACTCGGAGTCGTTGGCCGCTGCGATGGCTTCTTCTTCCGTGTCGAACCCGATGATGGAGGCTACTGGTCCGAAGATTTCCTCGCTGACCATGCGTGCGTGCAGCGGCACGTTGGTCACCACCGTGGGCGGGTAGTAGTAGCCGTCTCCTTCCGGCAACTGTCCACCGGTGAGCAGGCGCGCACCTTGGTCGAGTGCATCGCGCACCAGGGCGTCGACCTTCAGGACGCTGGCTTCGTCGACGAGGGGGCCGACCTCGGTGGAGGGGTCGGTGCCCGGACCGACGGTGAGGGCGGCCATGCGTGCGGCCAGGCGGCTGGCGAACTCGGCCTGGATTCCGCGCTGGACGTAGATCCGGTTGGCCGCCGTGCAGGCCTGGCCCCCGTTGCGCATCTTGGCGACCATGACGCCGTCGATGGCCTTGTCCAGGTCGGCGTCCTCGAACACCAGGAAAGGCGCGTTGCCGCCGAGCTCCATGGAGCACTTGAGCACATTGTCGGCGGCCTGCCGCAGCAGGTGCCGGCCGACGCCGGTGGAGCCCGTGAAGGACAGCTTGCGCACCCTGGGATCGGCGAGGATCGGCGTCATGACATCGCTGGTCTTGCTCGTGGTTACAACATTTACGACGCCGGCCGGAACCCCCGCGTCGACCATCAGCTGGGCGATCGCCAGGGACGTCAGGGGAGTGAGGGTAGCCGGCTTGAGCACGGCCGTGCAGCCGGCGGCAAGCGCCGGTGCCAGCTTGCGCGTGGCCATGGCGGCGGGGAAATTCCACGGCGTGATCAGGACACATACGCCGATGGGCTGGTGCTGGACCAGGATGCGGTTGGCTCCGGACGGTGAGACGGACACGTCGCCGATGATCCGGACGGCTTCCTCGGCATACCAGCGGAAGAACTCGGCGGCGTAGGCGACCTCTCCGCGGGCGTCGGGCAGCGCCTTGCCGTTTTCGAGGGAGATGAGGCGGGCGAGTTCTTCGCTGCGTTCGGTCATCAGGTCAAAGCAGCGGCTGAGGATTTCGGCGCGCCGCCGCGGTGCAGTGGCGGCCCATTCGGAGAGTGCAGCCGCGGCAGCGTCGACGGCGGCGAGACCGTCCGCGACGTCGGCGTCGGCGATCGCTGTGATGGCGGTGGCGTCGGAGGGGTTGACGACGTCGACGGTTGCGCCGCTCGTGGCATCCCGCCAGTGCCCCGCGATGAGCAGCTGGCGGGGAACGGTCAGTCCTTCGAGATCAAGCGGTTCCCGGGTGGAAAGGAGAGTCATGGGTAAGCCTTTGCTTCTGGTGTTGGGGAGTTGGCGTCAGCGGATGGTGCGGTCGCCCGTGAAGGCGGCCTGCACGATGGAGCTGACGGCTTGGAGGTCGAGCGGCACCGGGTTGTTGTCGATGAGCCGCTTGGAGTTCAGTGACAGTGTGGCGATCCGGTCAAGGTCGCTTTCCTTCACGCCGAGTTCCTCCAGCGTGGAGGGCAGTTCGATGGCGGCAATTACTTCATCGATGGCCTCGACGCCGGCGGCCGCTGCGCTCCTGGCGTCCATGCCCTTGGTGTCGCGTCCAAGGGCGTCGGCGATCTGCCCCAGCTGCGGAATAATCGCGCTGAAGTTGTGGCGGACGACGTAGGGCAGCAGGAGTCCGACGCCGACGCCGTGGGGCGTGTGCGTCAGCGCGCCGACCGGGTACTGGATGGCGTGCGCGGCGGCGGTTCCGGCGTTGCTGAGAACGATGCCGCCGTAGAGTGCAGCCAGCATCATGTCGCCGCGGGCGTCGACGTTGCCTGGATCCTTGTAGGCGGTGGCGAGGCTGCGGCCTACCAGCCGGATTCCGTCCAGCGCAAGGGAGTCCGTCAGGACATTCTTGCCCACGAAAACGCGTTCGCTGGCAAGGGTCCGGGTGGGCTCGCGGGTGATTGCGGTGAACGATTCGACGAGGTGCACGAAGGTATCCGCGCCTGTCGCCGCAGTCAGTGACGGCGGGCAGGAGTAGGTGAGCTCGGGGTCGCATACGGAAGCGAACGGAATGATGTGCGGGCTGGAGATGCCCATTTTCATCCCAAGCCCGGGGTCGGACACCACGGCGATGGCTGTGGCCTCCGAGCCTGTGCCCGCCGTCGTCGGCAGTGCAATGACGGGCTTGACGGGGCCGGGGACAGCAAATTCGCCGTAATAATCGCTGGGCTGGCCTCCGTGGGTCAGCAGGACCGAGACCACTTTGGCCATGTCCATGCAGCTTCCGCCGCCGAAACCGATGATGACGTCGATGTCCTGGCCTTTGAGTTCTTCAACGCAGGCGATGATCCCCGGCGTCGGCAGTTCCGCCTCGGTTTCACCGAAGACGCGGACGGAGAGGTTACGGCTCTCCAGGCTCCGGACCAGCGCCTGCAGCTCCTCCGAGGCGGCAAGCCGCGCGTCGGTGCAGATGAGGACCTGGTCGCCGAACTCTGCAGCGATATCGGCGACAGCAAAGCGCTGCTGGGCGCCGACGACGATGTTCCTCGGCAGCCGCAGGACGCCGAAGGTAGTGGGATGAATGCCCGCTGCATGCGCACACGACATTGTGACTAACTCCTAAAGGTGGGGGTCTTCGGCTACCTGAAAGGTGCCGCAGATCCCATGGTTCCAGAGCCGTGTGATGCAGCATATGGATGTTCCTGCCACATTGAATCCGTTGTCATGTGGTTATTTGACACTGTTGCTGGCCACTGGTGGGCTATCGGGGGGTGCGCCCTCCCACTCCTGCTGATTGCAACCGCCACAGCCGCAAGGCGACGTGCACATCCAGGGAACGTCCGCCCCGGCGCCAGCTTTCGCCAAGGACGTTGTCGATCCGGTCCAGCCGCTGCCGCAATGTGTTGGTATGGATATGCAGGGCGTTGGCAGCGGCTGCGGTGGAGCCATCGTTTTCCAGGAAGGTCCACGCCGTCCGAACCAGCTGCGTACCGCGCCGTCTGTCGTAGTCCAGGAGCGGGCCGAGCTGGGCGGCCAGCAGTTGTGCGGCAAACGGGCTCTCCATGGCACCGAGGAGCATGCCGGCCGTGCCGAGTGCAGCTTTGTCCGCTGCCTCGCCATGCCGTGCCAACGCCTGCAGTGCACGCAACACGGCGTGGGCCTCAGCGTGGGCCGCCGACAGCCGGGAGAATCCCGTCACAGTTTCCGATGAGCCGACACTGGCCTCGATGCGCTGCCGCTTGAGGGCGTCGACAATTTCTTGGCCACTAGCGGTACTCCCGGGCAATGCAGGGGCTCCAGGTCTGGCACCGAAATGCGGAGGGGGCTCAATCATGCACAGGTGCGATTCGTGCAGTGCTGTGATTCCAGCGCGGCCCTCGGTGTGCCGCCTGAGCACTGCCAGGGCGCGCTGTCGCTGGTCGTCCCCTACTCCTACGACTCTGACGACGAGTTGGAGGTTGTCGGCGAGCCCGAACCGGCTCGCCCTCCTTTTCAGGGCTTCAACATTTTCAGGGCGGGGGTTCAGGAGCTCATCGATGAGCTCCAGTTGCAGGCGGTACTGCGCTTCTTGGTACGTGCGCTCAAAAAGCAGTGCCGCGCTGAGCACCAGGGCGCTGCGCTCAAGTATGGCGGTCCGGTCTTGCGTGAGATGCCCCGCAACCACCAGCGATGCCAGATGCTGGTCGCCGGCAACGGCGGACATCACGGTGTAGTCGTGGTCATTGACATTGAAGGGCACGGGCAGCGTCCGCGCCGCGGACGTCTCGGCAGCGCTCAACGCCGCCGGGCTGCCAAAGTCGGAACCAGGCACGGGCCCCGCCATCGGTTCGCCCATTGGCGAGACCACGAAAACTTCGCTGTCCATGGACTCGGTCAGCAGTCGCAGCAGCGCGGGAAGGGTGTCAGTGGAAGCGAGCGTTTCCATCAGCCGCTGGTCAAGTGACGAAAGCTCCTCCAGCGCGCTGACATGCGCAAGGTTCTCGCGCTGGGCCTGGTCCAGGCGGGCGAGGGCATCAGCCATTTCGGTGAAATACCGGGCGTTCTCCAGCGCAACCGCGGCATGGGTTCCGATAGATTCCATAAGCGCGACGTCGTCACTGCTGAAGGTGTGTGCGTGCCGGTCCGCGACGAGAAGCGCACCGATCACCTTGCCTTCGGCCCGTAAGGGGACTCCCATGATCGCCTTGACGCCCTCTTCCGCAACGGCTCTGTCACTGGACTCCAGGTGTGACTTGGTATGGTCGCTCAGGTAGTCGGCGGATTGGGACGGGGCTTCCCCTGTGGCAACGGCCCCAAGGACCCCTTCTCCGAGAGGCATGCGGATGTTCCGGAAAAGGGCAGTGGCAGCACCGTCAGTTACCCGTATGTACGACTCACCCGAGTCGTAGTCGTTCAGGCTCAGGTAGGCAATGTCGCTGCCGACGAGCGAGCGCGTTCTCCGGACGATGGCCTTCAGCACGGCTTCAACATCCCGGATGCCGGTAAGGTCCGTGGCAGTGTCGTAGAGGACGCGGAGCAGCCCCTCCCGTCGGCTGGCCTCGCGCAGCCTGGCAGAAAGGGTGCGGGCTGCAGCGGCTGCCGCAGCATCAATATGCTTCTCCGCATGCATGGCTGCCAACTGTGCTTCCAGGGCCTCGGCAGAGTTTCCCTCGCCGATGAGGAGCAGCAGCCGCCCGAGCGCCAGCCCCTCTGCAGGAGGGACGGCCCCGGGAGCACCGTGTGGGCTTTCGTAGGCACCCATAGGCCCATGGTAACGGCCCGCCAGCGGCATCCTGTGCTGGCGAATACACCTGATCATGGCCCGAAGTACTGGCCTGTAAGCCGAGGGTTGCGAGAGGCGTCGCAGACTTCGAGCCACAGCCAGAGATCTCAGGGCTCGTCGTGGCCCTTATGTCTTCTCGCATGTTGCCTGAAGGGGCAAAATGAGCACTCGAGATTTCACTTCTTTGGGTGAGCGGTGCTTTGGCGGACTACGAGTTGGGTCTCTACGAGGGTAACGCCGGGTTCGGTGGTGTGGGTGCGGAGTTGCTGGAGGATGTTGTCGACGCAGCGTTCGCCGACGCGGGTGAAGTTCTGGTGGACGGTGGTGAGAGGGGGAGCGTAGGAGGAGGCTTCGGGGACGTCGTCGAAGCCGACCAGGCTGATGTCTTCGGGGACCGATTTCCCTTTTTCCCCGAAGGCCCGAAGGAGTCCCAGGGCCATATGGTCGTTTGCAGCGAACACCGCGGTGCAGCCGGGTTCGTCGGCGAGCCGGAGTCCGGCGGTGTAGCCGGAGTCGGCTGACCAGTCGCCGCGGAGCACGGGCGGGACGGGCCTGCCGGCGGCGGTGAGTGTGGCGCACCAGGCTGCCGTGCGGCGTTCGCTGGCGAAGGACTCCTCTGGGCCGGCGACGTGCCAGACGGTCTCGTGACCGAGGTCTAAGAGATGTTGGACGGCCTTGCCGGTGCCATCGGCCTGATCGGTGTCCACCACGCTGTACTGTTCGCCGGCGTCGGAGTCGACGACGACGACCTTCACCCCCTGCGGCAAGGTGACCGTGGCCGCCTCGAGCAGACGGACCTCCATGATGGCGATCACCGCGTCGACGGCGAGTTCGCCCAGGCGCGAGAACGCGCCCTGAATGCCGGCCTGTGTCGCGGCGGTGACCGGAATCAGCGTGATGGCGAAGTCATGCCGGGCTGCGTGCATGGCTATAGCCTCCAGGGTGCGCGTGTTCGCCAGTGAGGACAGTGAGAACGTGATCACCCCGATGGTCCGGAAACTGCCGCGCCTCAGTGCCCGTGCGGCACTGTTGGGCCGGTACCCCAGCTCATTCATCGCAGCAATGACATGCCGCCTGGTGGCAGCGCGCACGTCACGGCTCCCGTTCGCTACCCGGGACACGGTCTGAGTCGAGACCCCCGCCAACACCGCGACGTCCACCATCGATACACGGTTAACGGCTGTCATCAAAGGTCCGGCAACCGCGTCTTTCGGTCGGCCGTCGGCCCGGAGCCGACGGACGGAGGCCGAGTCTGTACTCTCCAGTCGCCCCCGTTGCTCCGGGGGCCGTTTTCCGTCAGAATCCGCGCACATTTGTCCTACCTCGTTGCCGAGAGCCGCTTCGCGGGAATCACCGCGAAGGGAGCTGAGTTAGCGATAAATCAGCAAGCTTACTAAAGGTTTTTAGAAGCTGCCGAGTCGTAATTTCCTTTATTTTCTGGGATTTTAAGGCGAAACTCAAGGGGTTTCAGAAACTTCAATTGATTTCCACAAGACTCTTGATAGTGCGCTAACTCAGTGTGTAACGTGACTCACGTAGCCCCGACGTGGGGTGTCACGAACACAAGGGAGTGTTGTTCATGCAGAGAACTACAACTGGTATTCGTCGGAACAAAAAACTTGGCAGGGCTGCTCTGAGCGCTTCTGTCCTGACGGTCGCGGTGCTTGCGCTTGCTGGCTGTAAGGGCGGTGCTGCGGCGGACGACGCGGGGGACAAGGCTAGCGGTAAGGGGCTCGTCATCGGTTGGAGCCAGCGCGGCATCAGCGGCAGTGACTGGTGGAAGACCCTCGTTGAGGGCGGCCAGGCCGAGGCGGGCAAGATCGGGGCGCGCCTGGAATTGCTGGACGCCAACGGTGACACGGTGCGGCAAAACGCCGACGTGCAGACCCTGATCACGAAGGGCGTGGACGTCGTCGTTATGAACCCAAACGATCCGATTGGCGTCGGCCCCTCGGTTCAGGCGCTGAAGGATGCGGGCATACCCGTTGTGACAGTCAACTCCAGCGTAGACAAGTCTCTGGTTCCGGACATGTTCTGCTACGTCGCCGAGGACCAGGAGCACACCGGCTCCCTGGCCGGCGAAGTAGCTGCACAGCGGGCGCTGGAGAAGTACGGCGACAAGGGACAGATCAAGATCGTCGGCATCGGCGGCTTCCCCGGAGATGTGCTCAGCGACCTTCGGTTCAACGGTTTCATGGCCGGATGGAACCGGGTCATGGACAAGCACCCCGGTGTCACCACCGTGAAGCTTGACACCAAGTACGGGGAGTGGAAACCGGACAAGGCCCTGGCCCCGATCCGTGACGTCGCCACCGCCAATCCCGACCTCAAGGTCATCTACAGCATGAGCGATGTCATGCATGGCGGCATCGTCCAGGGCCTGCAGCAGGCCGGCCTCTGGGGAGATGGGATCATCATGGCCAGCTATGACGGCGGCATGGGAGCCATCAAGGAGATGGTGGACAACCCCAAGGGGCCGCTCCAGGCGGACGCGTCCAACCAGCCGTGGGACCAGGGAGCCGAAGCCGTGCGAATGGCGGTTGCCGCTGCCCAGGGTGACCAGTCCCAGTGCCCGGACAAGACCAAGTACATCGACACGACCGTGGTCACGCCCGCTGAGGCAGCCAAATACTACGTCCCCGGAGACACCTACGTCCGCGCCAAGGACTAAACCCGCCGGCCCGGACAGCAATCTTCAGCCGGCCCGCGCGGCCCCGAAAGTCCCAGATAAGGAACATTTATGTCCGCCAACAACCAGGCACCGGTGACATCAGCCACCGGGGCCGCAGGGGAATCCCTTTCAATCGCCCCGGAGCTCGAACTCGAGGGCATCACCAAGTCTTACCCTGGCGTGAAGGCGCTGAAGGGCGTCAGCTTCAGTGTCGGCCGCGGATCGATCCATGCGTTGGCCGGACAAAACGGGGCCGGCAAGTCCACGCTCGTCAAGATCCTTTCCGGCGCAGAATCCCCCGACACCGGGAGCATCCGCCTAGGTGGCGAGCTTCAGCGTTTCCGGGATCCAATGGACGCCCAGCAGGCTGGTATTCACACCATCTACCAGGAACTCTCGCTCGTTCCTTCCCTGTCCGTGGCCGAGAACATCTTTCTGGGCCAGCTGCCACTTCGCGGCGGGGCGGCGGTGGACTGGCAGCGAATGCAGGCGCAGGCACGGGCGGCCCTGGACCGGGTGGGCTTCGACCTTGACGTACGCCGCCCCGTCGGCAGCTACTCCACGGCAGAGCAGCAGGCAGTGGAACTTGCCAAGGCGCTGCACAAGGACGCGCGGGTCCTGTTGCTGGACGAGCCCACGTCCACGTTGCCGATGCCCGATGTGGAGCGGCTGTTCACCGTCCTCCGCTCGCTGTCCGAGCAGGGTGTGACACTGCTGTACATCTCGCACCGCATGGATGAGCTCTTCTCGCTCTGCGACGCCGTGACCGTGCTGCGCGACGGTGTGAACGCAGCGGATCTGAAGACGGCAGACTCCAAGCCCGCCGACGTCGTCACGGCAATGGTCGGAAAAAGCCTCGAAGGGTCCATTGCCGACGCCGCCCTCCGCGGCGAACGCTCGCCCAGCCTGGGCTCGGGCGCCCGGGAGAGGGTCATCCTCTCCGCCCGCGACCTCTCGGAACAGGGGTACGTAGACAAGGTGTCGTTCGAGCTGCGCGAAGGCGAGGTCCTCGGCATCTCGGGGCTCATCGGCAGCGGCCAGTCAGAACTGGCTGGCCTCATCGCGGGTGCGCGGCGGCGGACCTCCGGCGAGATCCGCGTCGACGGGAAGGCGGTGGAATTCCGTGCCCCCCGCGACGCAATCCGCCGCGGGATCGGGCTGCTGCCGCAGGACCGCAAAGCCGCCGGCTTCATCCCGGACATGGGCGTGGCCGGCAACATCACGCTGGCCAGCCTGCCGCAGTTCAGCCGGCTGAGCGTAATCCAGTCCCGGCGGGAGCGAGGCATGGCCGGGGAGATGGTGGCCCGGCTCGGCATGAAGGTGTCCGGGGTGAACCAGCCGCTCAAAACGCTGAGCGGCGGAACGCAGCAGAAGGCCATCCTGGCCCGCTGGCTTGTCCGCCAGTCACGCATCCTCGTGTGCGACGAACCGACCCGCGGCGTGGATGTCGGGGCCAAGGAAGACATGTACGAGCTCATCCGCGAGTTCGCGCAGGCCGGAGGAACCGTCGTGGTCGCGAGCTCTGAGATCACGGAGGCGATGATGTGCGATCGCGTCCTCGTGATGGCGCGCGGCCAAGTCGTCGCCGAACTCGACCATGACGACATCGACCCCTCCGGCAACGCCATCCTTGAGCGCTTCGCCTGACCGCCCCCTTGACCAGTTTCTATTCAGGAGAACAACCATGTCCCGGACCCTGTCGCCCCTGCCTCCCACCAGTGGCGCCCCCTCCCTATCCGCCGGCGTCGGCTCCCGCCTGCGGGGCAGCGCCCTCCGCGCCCTGCCAAAGAGCTACCTGATCCTTGTGCTCCTCGCGATCATCGCGGTGGGCTATTACGTCTCCGACGACTTCCTGACGTTCCGGAACGCTGAAAACGTGATCACGGCCGCCTCAATCGTCGTCGTGCTGGCCATCGGTCAATACTTCGTCATCCTGACGGGCGGCATCGACCTCTCCGTAGGGTCCATCCTGGCGATGTCCACGGTCCTTACGGCACTGACCTTGCAGGCCGGAATGCCCGCCGGCGCATCGGTGGTGTTCGTGCTTGCCTGCTGCGCTGTCGCCGGACTGATCAACGGCATCCTCGTCGTTTGGTTGAACATCCCCCCATTCATCGCAACGCTCGCCATGATGAGCGCCGTGAAGGGCTTCAGCTACATCATCCAGTCAACAAGCCTGATCGAAATCCGCGACCAGGAGCTCATCCAGGCCTTCTCCCGCGGCAGCTTCCTCGGCATCCGCAACCCCGTCCTGATCTTCATCATCGTTGCCGTGATCGCCGCTCTCGTGGCGAAGTACACGACGTTCGGCCGCTCCCTCTACGCGATCGGCGGCAACCCTGAGGCCTCAAGGCTTTCTGGCCTGCCGGTCGCGCGGAACCTGATCGTCACCTACACCATCTCCGGCGTTCTCGCCGGCCTGGCAGGCCTCGTCGCCGCGGCCCAGCTGCGGCAGGGAAGCTCGCTTATCGGCGTAGGTTACGAACTCGACGCCATCGCAGCCGTCGTCGTGGGCGGCGCCTCGCTCATGGGCGGCAAGGGCGACCCCCTGAACGCTGTGATCGGCGTGTTCATCCTGACGACCATCATCAACATCATGAACCTCGTCGGGATCTCCTCCGAGCCGCAGCTGGTAATCAAGGGCGCGGTGATCATCCTCGCCGTCTTCCTCTCCAGCGCAGGCGGCGTCCAAAGGATCTCCGCCTTCTTCTCCAAACATTTCCGGCGCACCCAAGCTGCTTAGTATCCAGGCCGCTTAACCGCCTACCCACCGTCCAACCCATCCAGCTTCAGAAAGCAGGAATCATGTCCATTCGCCCCTTAGGCCGCACCGGCCTGAATGTCTCCGATATCTGTGTCGGCACGAGTGCGCTCGGCAGCTTTCCCGCCCAGTACGGCTACGAAGTCGATGAAGACACCGCCGTCGCCACCATCCACCGCGTCTTCGACGGGCCCTTCACCTTCATCGACACGTCAAACGAGTACGGCGGAGGTGCCAGTGAAGAGCGGATTGGCCGGGCGATCGCCGAGCGCGGCGGCATCCCCGAGGGGTACGTCGTCGCCACCAAGGTCGACCCGGTTCCCGGCAGCACCGACTTCTCCGGAGACCGCGTCCGCCGGTCCGTCGAAGAAAGCCTCGAGCGTCTTGGCCTCGATAAACTCCAGCTCGTTTATCTGCATGACCCCGAGAAGATCTCGTTCGAGGAGGGAGTGGCCAAGGGAGGCCCTCTCGAAGCCCTTATCGATCTCCGGGACCAGGGTGTGATCCAGCACCTGGGCGTCGCCGGGGGACCGATCGATCTGGAACTGCAGTACCTTGCGACGGACGCGTTCGACGCCGTCATCAGCCACAACCGCTACACCCTCGTCGAACAGACCGCCGAGCCGCTCCTCGAGGAGGCAGCCCGCCGGGGAGTCGCCTTCGTCAACGCCGCCCCGTTCGGCGGCGGAATGCTCGTCAAGGGACCGCGGGCCGTCCCGCGGTACTGCTACGCACCTGTCGACCAGGCGACCATCGACCGGGTTCTGCGCATGGAAGCGCTGTGCGGGCAGTACGGCGTCCCACTCGCCGCAGCAGCCCTGCAATTCTCGGTGCGCGATGAGCGCGTGGCATCCACCATCGTTGGAATGTCCCGCCCGAGCCGGGTCGAGGAGACCCTCCGCCTACTCAACCATGACATCCCGCAGGAACTCTGGGACCAGCTCTTGCCCCTTGCAAGTGCCGGCCGGAACGGCATTGAAGCCGCGACGGTCTGACCACCGGGGTGCGAAGCAGGAATTACGAAAGGAAACGAAGCAATGACTAGGAAGAAGCAGCCCGAGCCGGTGGATGTCGTCATCGTCGGCGCAGGCGCCGGCGGGGCCACCGCGGCAAAGGTGCTGTCCGAGGCAGGCCTGAAGGTGGTGGGCCTCGAGCGCGGGCCATGGCTGAAGCCCGAGCACGCTTCAGGCGACGAGCTCAAGTTCCTCAACCGGAACTTCATCTGGCAGGACCCGAAGGTCAAGCCGAGGACCTACCGCCCCAACGACAAGGTCGAGGCGGAAATCACCAACTTCTCCGCTACGCCTCAGGTCGTCGGCGGCGGCACTACCCACTGGGGTGGCATGGTTCCGCGCATGGCTGAGAGCGACTTCAAGCTCCGAAGCCTGCACGGTGATGTTCCGGGCGCGAGTCTGGTCGACTGGCCCATCTCCTATGACGAGCTGGAGCCGTACTACACGCGGGTCGAATGGGAGTTCGGTACATCGGGCCTGGCAGGGGCGAACAAGTGGGAGGCGTGGCGCAGCCGTGGCTACCCGACCAAGCCGTCACCGCTGAGCCAGATCGGGCGGACCTTTGCCACCGCTATGTCCAAGCTCGGCCATGGCACCTTCCCTATGCCGCAGGGCATGGTCACCGAGCCCTACCGGGGCCGCCAGCCCTTCAGTGAAAACGGCTTCTGGCAGCAGTATCCCGACCCCGGCAACGGCAAGTCCTCCACGCTGATCAGCTTCATTCCCGACGCGGTCGCCACCGGCCGTTACGACCTCCGCCCCGACTCCTATGTCAGCGAGATACTCGTCGGCAAGGACGGCCGCGCCACCGGTGTCCGCTACCAGGACGAGGACGGCGACGAGTTCGTCCAGCACGCGAAAGCCGTGATCGTCTGCGGCGGCGGCATCGAGACCCCGCGCCTGCTGCTCATGTCCAAGTCGGGGCTCTTCCCGGACGGCCTCGGCAACGGCAGCGGCATGGTCGGCAAGAACGCGACCTTCCATCAGTACTCCTTCTCGGTCGGCCTTTTTGACCGTGAGGTCAGCGACCCGCTGTACGGGTGGGCCGGCCACTACATGAGCCTGTGTTCGTTCGACTTCTACGAGACAGACGAGAGCCGCGGCCACATCCTCGGATCGCTGATCTTCCCGTCGATGATCGGCCACCCGGTGAACTGGAGCTTCCCCGGCCGGCCCACGTGGGGCCAGGCGGCGAAGGACGCAGACCGCGAGTTTTTCAACCACAGCATGAAAATCGGGGTCCTGCTGCATGATTTGCCGGTTGAGGACAACCGGGTCGATCTTGACCCGAACGTTAAGGACGCCTGGGGTCTGCCGGTGGCCCGTATCACCCATACTCCTCACTCCAACGACTTTGCCCAGGAACGCTGGCAGGTCGCCAAAAACGGGGAAATCCTTGAGGCCGCCGGAGCGAAAAAGGTCATCCCGGTCAATATGGAACGGATCACGGGCAACACCTCCCACGAACTGGGCACCGCCCGCATGGGCAACGATCCGGCAACGTCCGTCGTCGACCGCTGGTGCCGTTCCCACGAGGTACCCAACCTCTACGTTTTCGACGCGAGTTTCTTCCCGACCGCGACCGGCATCAACCCGGCCCTGACGATCATGGCGAACGCCTGGCGGTGCTCTGACCGTATCCTCCAGGTCGACCGCCACGGCTGGTCCGAAAACTGACCCACACTTCACAGATACGAAAGGACACATCTCACATGGGACAGGCGGAATGGGCTACGGTGCCCATCTCAACACGGGACGTCGACGGGCCGGTCTTCTTCACCGATCACGAGTGGAAGACGATCGAGGCCGCAACGGCCCGGATCATCCCCACGGACCACCACCCGGGCGCGCGTGAGGCCAAGGTCGTACGCTTCATCGACCGGATGCTGGCCGGAACACAGTTCATCTTCCCGGCTGCTGACGGCAACGGGTTCCTCCGGATGGAAGGCCGCGACGAGGCCGCGTGGCAGGAGCGCATCAAGCAGCGCCGGGAGTTTTACCGCGAGGGCGTCGTGGAGTTGGACCGACTGGCCAAAGAGCGTGCCGACGTCGAATTCCTCGAACTCCCGGCAGAGGACCAGGACGCGGTGCTCGAGACACTATCGGGTGCGGCGAAGCCGCACGCATTCTCGCTGGAGCACTCCGAAACCGGTCTTGGGGGCGCTCCGGCAGGCAACCAACCGGTCAACGAGGATTTTCTGGAGTTCTTCCCGCTGCTGGTGCTCAACACCCGCCAGGGGTTTTACGGCGACCCGGTGTACGGAGGCAACGAGAACCGCGTCGGGTGGGGGGTCATCGGCTTCGACGGACCTCCGTCGCTGGCCTCCACCATGGACGGCAGCTACACGACCCGTAAGTACATGGTGGAAGGGGCGGAGTGGCCGTACGATCAGCATCCTGAAGTCCTGCGGTACCGGCGCCCATGACAGGTGGCGCGCCGAACGGTGTCGCCTTCCGGGGCTCGTCGAGGGGAGCCGGGGATAATGGAGTGGTGTCCACGACCCCTGCCCCCTCAGAAGCCCGAAACTCCAACGGGCGCGGGGAGCGCCTGGCCTCCAGGTCAAAGGCTCCCCGGATGTCCGACGTTGCCCGGCTGGCCGGGGTCTCCCAGCAGACGGTGTCACGTGTTGTCAGGGGAGCGACCAACGTGGACCCCGACATCCGTCAGCGCGTGGAGCACGCCATCTCACAACTGCGGTACCGGCGAAACCCGGCGGCCGCGGCGCTCGCCAGCAACCGGACCATGACGATCGGTGTTGTCAGCTTCGAACTCTCGGTCCTGGGCCCAACAGTGGCCCTGTACGGTATTTCCGAGGAAGCCCGGCAACATGGCTATGCGACGCGTTTAGTCACGCTGGCCAGTCTCGCACGCCGGGATATCAGGGCTGCCTTCGAATCCATCAATTCGGACACGGTTGACGGCGTGATCGTGCTCGCGCCCCTGCTGGATGCGATCACGGTGCTCGAGGACCTCGACATCGGCGTCCCTGTGGTGACCTTCCAGCAAGGATCCCAGCCGAGCCCGACCAGTGTGTCCGTTGACGAAGTACGTGGTGCCCGGATGGTCGTGCGCCACCTGCTGGACCTCGGGCACGAAACGGTGTGGCACGTCCAGGGCCCGCCGGGCTGGATGGCAACATCCTCCCGCGTCCAGGGATGGGCAGCGGAACTGCGGGCGGCTGGACGCTTCGTTCCGCAGCCGCTCGCAACCTCCGACTGGTCAGCCGCCGAGGGATACCGCGTGGGCCGAGAACTCGCTCAAAAGAAGGACGTCACAGCAGTCTTCGCCGCCAACGACCCCTTCGCACTGGGAGTAATCAAGGCCATGGACGACGCCGGACGCAATGTACCGGGCGACGTCAGCGTGGTTGGCTTCGACGACGTCAAGGAAGCACCCTACTTTCGGCCGGCACTAACGACCGTGAAGCTCGATTTCGAAGCCATCGGCCACATCGCTGTAAGCCGCATCCTGGCCATGATCAAAGAAGAGGCCGAGGGAGACATCCCTCTGCTGGAACCGCTCCTCATACTCCGCGACACCACGGCATCGCCCCGAAGCCAGCACTAACACCCACCGTGCTGGCTGCCTCCACCCCTACCCAGGGCTGAACTCCCGACCCAGGTGCCCAATGGCCCCCGGTCCGCTCCCCAAAAAGAGGGAGCTCCAGGTCTTGCAATTTCCTACCTAACCGGAATACCGTGAGTTAGCGCTAACTCAGGTACTCGAAGAAGAGAAAAGAGAGAAAACAATGGTCGATCCATTTGTCGTCGTAGCGGTTTCGCCGCGGACCATCAATGTGAAAAATCCCGGCGACGGCGTGGCCAACGTCAAGCGCATCAACGAATTCATCGACACGGCGGTCATGGTCGGGGCCTGGGAGGGCTCTCCGGTCAAGCTGGTCGTCCTGCCCGAAATGGCAATCCAGGGCATGATCGCCAACACGCCAGGGAACCGGGAGAAGGAACGCCACTTTGCCGTGACGATCCCCGGGCCGGAGACGGACGAGTTGGCGAAAAAAGCCGTGGAACTCAACACCTACATCGCTGCCGAGCTGTACATGGTCAAGGACGAGGACTTCCCCGACCGCCACTTCAATGTTGCCTTCATCATCGATCCGCAGGGCGAGATCATCTACAAGCGTTACAAGGCCACCAGTGATGCCTACGAAGGCGGCATGCTCGGCAATATGAACCCGCACGACGTGTGGGACGAGTGGATTGAAAAGAAGGGAAACGGCAACGCAATGGACGCCATCTTCCCGGTGGCGAAGACCGAGATCGGCAACATCGGGTACGCGATCTGCCACGAGGGCGTCTACCCTGAGGTGCCGCGTGGGCTCGCGATGAACGGTGCCGAGATCATTATCCGGGGCACACTGATCGAGCCTGCCGTCCAAAACGGCATGTGGGAACTGCAGAACCGCGCCCACGCCATGTTCAACTCGGCGTACGTCGTCGCTCCGAACCTGGGGCCCGAAGTCCGCGAGGACGGGAGCATGCAGGACCTGTTCGGCGGCCAGTCCATGATCGTCGGTCCACGAGGCCAGATCCTCACGAAGCAGCAGGGCTGGACCTCGGGCGACTCGTTCGTCTGCACCACAATCGACATCGAAGCGCTCCGCCGGGCCCGTGTCTCGAATGGTCTGTACAACCAGTTCAAGGACCTGCGGACAGAGCAGTACAGCGTCATCTACGACAACCCGATCTACCCGAAGAACCAGTACCTCGACGCACCGCCGAGCGAAGGCTGGCTGGCCCGGGAAGACTCAACACGGGCTGCCAATATCGAAAAGCTCATCGAGCGCGGTGTTCTCACGCCGCCGTCTGGCTACAAGGCCTAACGTGGGGGAATTGGCCGGGAACACGTCTTGTGTCCCCGGCCAATTCCACGATGGCGGCCATGCCCGCCGGGGACCGCGCATTGCTGACTCGTGCCGGCCGCTTCAGCTGTAGCACATGTGGTGCCGGAGACTTAGGTGCCACCCAGCCCGCATAGATTACTCAACTGTGTTCATCATCGGACCGAAGAGGATGCTCAATGACCCGCCAGCCGCTGACCGGCGAACACCATGAATCAGGGCCGAAAGAAGCAAGAAGACGCGACCGGCCTTCACTGCGGACCGCTATTCTCGGTTTCGGGATATCCGGCCGTGTCTTCCATGCCCCGCTGATTCAGGCAGACGATTCTTATGTTCTGGAAGCCATCGTCACTTCAGACCCAGAAAGGACTAAAGCTGCCCGGGCAAGTTATCCGCATGCCCGGATCATTCCCACCCCTGAGCAGCTCTTTGCCGAGGTTGACGAAGGGGAACTGGTCCTCGACGTTGTCGTCATCGGCACACCTCCCCTCAACCACAAAAAGCTGGCCAAGGCAGCCCTCGAACGGGGCCTGCACGTCGTTCTCGACAAACCCTTCGTCCCGTGCTCTGCAGATGGTGAAGAGCTTGTCGCTGCGGCGGCTGACGCCGGCCGGTGTCTGACCGTGTTCCAGAACCGCCGGTGGGACGGAGATTTCCTTACCCTCAAGCAGCTGATTCGCGACGGGAAGCTTGGCAAAGTCCGGACCTTTGAGTCCCGCTTCGAATGGTGGATGCCGGATGGGTTCCGGAACTGGCGGGACACAGCCCTGCTGGCCGAGGGCGGAGGGATACTTCACGACCTCGGCGCCCACCTGATCGACCAGGCCATTCAATTGTTTGGCCCGGTATCGGAAATCTACGGGGAAACCGCGCGGTATGACGATCCAAAGAAGTCCGACGCAGACCAGGATGCCTTCCTCTCACTTCTGCACCGCTCCGGCACACGATCCCGCTTGTGGATGAATGGTAATGCTGCCCGGCTAGGTCCCCGATTCCATGTCCTCGGCTCCCAAGCCGCCTACACGAAATGGGGACTCGATGGACAGGAAAAGGCGCTACGGGAGGGCGTGCTTCCAACCGATTCTGAATATGGCATTGAACCTCCGGAAAGTTGGGGGAGATTAGGCATTCCTGGATCCTTTTGGGACGAGCCGACCCGCCGGGGAGACTATCCGCAGTTCTACGCGCAGCTGGCGCATGCCTTGCAAACGGGCAGCGCTCCTCCTGTTGATCCCAGCGACGCAGTTGGGGTCCTGAAAATCATCGAGCAGGCTCGCCGATAATCGTGATTCCGTCAATCTGCTTGGTGCAACCCTGTTTGTGAAATAGGGCAGTCATTGAGGGTTACTACGGAGGGGCGTTCGGAAACGGCCACAAACTTCTTCCGGCGGCCCAAACGTGCTCCGCAATCACGGTTCCGTGCAGCCTAGGTTCGCTCGTGTGCGAGGCGGTTGCGGCGCTCCTTCTCGCGTTTGGAGTACGCGGCCGCGCGGATTGCTTCCTCCGACTCCAGGCCGGTGCCAAGGGCACCGCCGACGGTCGCCGCCGACGCGACAAACCAGGACAGGACGAACAGGTCGCCGTAGCCTAGCGTTGCGTGGAGGTAGCCGCCCATTACGGCCGGGTCGAGGACGAACAGTGCCCAGGCCAGGTTGACGAGGTAGAGCGCCAGGTAGCAGATGAATATCCCAATGGTCAGGGTTACCAGTGTCGAGGTGTTGTAGAGGCGTGACCTTTCCCTGGCGTCCCTAGAGCCGTCGTCGGGTCGGTCCCACAGTGCGCCGTCGATCACGAGCCAGGCAACAACGAGGGAAATGGAGGCGATCGTCGCCACTATCAGGCGCCACGGTGACAGGGAGCCAGCGAGTAGCCAAACCGTTGAGTTGATCGTGGCCACCGCCCCTGTTGTCAGCGCTGCCACGAGCGCGGACTTGAGCCCGGGCACGAGGAGCCACGGACGGTTCGCAAGCACCATTCCCACGAGCAGTCGCCAACGGCTGGTGAAGCGGGGCAGCGGCTCGCTATGCCCAGCCTGTGCATTGCCTGCCATGCCGCTGACGAGCGCACGCACGGCATGCCGGGCACGCGCCCGCATGCCGAACCCGCCGAGTGCCGGCAGCGACAGCACTGCTGTCTGCTGCCGTGGGTCGGTCTCAGCGAGCAGATATCGGCCGTCATCCTCGTCACGGAACGGAAGTTCAGTCAGCCCGATAACGATGTCCCATTCGTGCTGACGGGCGTGATCCCGAAGCCGTGCCAAGGCAGTTTCGACGTCCTCGCAATCCATGGCGAATGGTTCGCTCACGATCTCGATGTCCCAGGGTTCGCGATCCTCGCTCGGCGGCTCAAGGTCACTCAGCAGGCGCGCGATCTCCGTAGGCGCGGCCGGGTCCGCCAGCAACCCGACTCTGATCCCCTTCGTCACGGCAGGCTGCCGCAACGGGCAGGGGTGAACTTTCTTGGCACGATTTTTCTCCTCAGCATTCAGCGCAACCTGCGCGGGCGGGCTTCCGTGTCGCTTTTCTTAACCCGGTCCTGACCGCGGTCTCATCAACTTGGTCACGAACCTGGGTCAGGGATGACGCGCGGGTGTCACCAGCGCACGCGACGCTGGTGACACCCTTTGTCCCCACCCTGGGTGAATTGCTGTCAGGCTGTGCGGTGTTTTCGCAGTGCCCGGACCGCGGCAACAGCACCCAGGCCCGCCAGTGCCCAAGGGGCACCGACGATGAACGGGTCAATCCACTGGTGGTTGACGTCGGCACGTTTTTGACCGAACCGTGAGCGGACACCGTGGGCCGAGAACTCGCTGAGCACCCCGCTTTCGGTGACGGGGTTGTCGGGGCGCAGCGTAGCGAACGAGCGGAGGTGGTGTTCCCAGGCGTCGACCCGGTCGGCAGCGATGAGCAGCAGCCAATGCGCAGCCCGTCCCTCGCTGTACTTGTAGGCGTACTTCCGGATAGCGCCCGACACCCCTGCAGGAGGTGTGGACGTCCCGAACACGGGAGTGAGGAAGGCGTGCTCGACGGACCGTTCCCGGGGCCATTTCTCCGGTTGGCGTTCGGGGAAGTCCCAGCGCGCGCCGGTCTCGATGCCGGGTTGCTCGCGGGGGTAGGAGGGCCGGTCGGCCGGGTCAACGTCTGCGCCCCATCCGGGGATCCGGGCCCGCAGCTCCTCCGCGGTTTCCTGCGGGGCGGGTTTGCCGGCGACGTAAGGTGTGGCTGTTTCAGGCATGGTGCGCTTCCCTTCAGGACTGGCCGGCGACAACCAGCGGCTTGATGATGTTGTCCAGTTTGGCGGAGAAGATGTGGTAGCCCTCTGCGATGTGTTCCAGCGGGATCCGGTGGGTGACGATGTCGCTGGGCTTGAGGTAGCCGTTGCGGATGTGCTCGAACAGCCGCGGCCACTGGCGTTTGACCGGGCACTGGTTCATCCGCAGCGTCAGACCCTTATTCATGGCGTCGCCAAACTTCACGGCGCTGAAAATCGGTCCGTACGCGCCCACCACGGACACCGTGCCGCCCTTGCGGACCGAATCGATGGCCCAGTTGAGGGCGATGGGGGAGCCGCCCTGCAGCTTAAACTTGCTGCTTGTGACGTGCTGGAGAAAGTTACCGTCCGCTTCGGCCCCCACTGCGTCAATCACGACGTCGGCCCCCAGGTAGTCGGTCTCCTTCTTCAGGTGCACCACGATGTCGTCATACTCGGCAAAGTTGTACGTTTCGGCGTGCGCGAAGGACCTTGCCTTTTCCAGCCGGTACTCCAGGTGGTCGATCACGATCACCCGCCCGGCGCCCATCAGCCAAGCGGACTTGGCGGCGAACAGTCCCACCGGGCCTGCGCCGAACACCACCACGGTGTCGCCCTCCACGATGTCCCCGAGCTGGGCGCCGAAGTAGCCGGTCGGCAGCGCATCGGTAAGCAGCACCGCGTCCTCTTCGTCCATCCAGTCAGGAATCTTCGAAGGTCCCACGTCGGCGAAGGGGACTCGCACGAATTCGGCCTGGCCGCCGTCGTAACCCCCGCAGGTGTGGGAGTAGCCGTAAATGCCGCCCACCGCCGTCGCATTCGGGTTGACGTTGTGGCAGTTGGAGTACAGGCCCCGGGCACAGAAGTAGCAGGAGCCGCAGTAGACGTTGAACGGCACCATCACCCGGTCTCCCACCGACACGTTCTGCACCGAGGAGCCCACTTCGTGCACGGTGCCCACGAACTCGTGCCCGAACGTCATCCCGACACGGGTGTCCGGCATCATGCCGTGGTAAAGGTGCAGGTCGGACCCGCAAATCGCGCCCCTGCTGACCCGCACGATCGCGTCGTTCGGGTGCTCGATCTTCGGAATGTCTTTTTCTTCGACCCGCACTTTGTACGGGCCTCGGTACACCATGGCGCGCATCAGGGCCACGTCCTGGAAATTACTCGTTTCGACATCGAAAATTTCTCCCTCTCGGTCTCTCTCAGGCACCGGCCGGGTGGAGGACGACTTTTGTCCAGCCGTCTTCGCGGCTGTCGAAGTTTCTGTAGCCCTCGGGGGCCTGGTCCAGCGGCAGTTCGTGGCTGACGATGAAGGACGGGCTGGCCTTTCCGCCGGCGATGAGGTCACGCAGGGCCCGGTTGTACTTCTTGACCGGGCACTGGCCTGAGCCCATCGTCTGCCCCTTGAACCAGTAGTTTCCGTAGTCGAAGGCCACCTGGCCCTGCTGCTCAAGTTTGTCGGGGCCTCCAGGGTCCTGGGGCAGGAAGACGCCGACCACGCCCAGGCCGCCAACGAACCGCACGGAGTCCACGAGCCGGTTCAGGGTCATGTTGGGATGTTCGGTTCCGCCCGGGTCGTGCGCCTGGTAGCCGACGCATTCGCAGCCCCGGTCTGCGCCGAATCCCATGGTCTGGTCCTTGACGAACTCGACAGGGTCCACTTCCGCATCATTCACAGGGATGGCACCGATCTGTTCCGCCAGCTTCAGCCGGTCCTTCTGGCGGTCCACCACCATGACTTTTCCGGCGCCTTTGATAATGGCCGAGTAGGCCGCCATGAGTCCGACCGGTCCAGCACCATAAATGACCACGGAGTCGCCCGGGTACACCCCGGCCAGCTCTGTGGCATGCCACCCGGTAGGGAAGATGTCCGCAAGCATGACATAGTCGAGCTCTTTCTCCTCGGAGTCCTCGCCCAGACGGAGGCAGTTGAAGTCCCCGTACGGCACGCGCAGGTACTCGGCCTGTCCGCCCTGATACGGGCCCATGTCCGCGAACCCGTAGGCTGCGCCCGCGAGCTGCGGTTCAGGCTGCATGGTCAGGCAGTAGTTCGTGAAGCCACGTTCGCAGTTTTTGCAGAATCCGCAAGCGATGTTGAACGGCAGCACCACACGGTCGCCCACTTTTACCTTGCTCACGGCAGGGCCGGTCTCCACCACCTCGCCGAGGTTTTCGTGGCCGAAGGAGCGGCCGGTTTCGAAGCTGGTGCGGCCTTCATACATGTGCAGGTCCGACCCGCAAATGTTCGCCGAGGTGATGCGGACCAGCACGTCGGCGGGGTGCTCAATTTTGGCGTCGGGGATTTCCTCGACGCTGACGTCGTTCGGTCCTTTGTAAATTACTGCCTTCACGGTTCGCTCTCTTCCTATGTCCACCCTGCAGGCCGCGCACATGTGTCGTCCAAGGGCACAAGTCACCCAGGTACGCGTGCATGAGCCGCAAGGGAGGGGATACGTATAGGACCTCTAAGTCCACCCAAATGGGCGGGAGACCCAAGGATTTATGGTGGCTGGCTGCCCCGGAAAACCCGGCTGACCAACCCCTTCGCGAAATAGATTCTGGACGAGCCTTAATGCTAAGCACCCTTACTAGGGATGTCGAGGGGTATCGGGAAACGCTGGGAAAATCACGTGCCCATGTGCGTTCCGCTGGCGGTCGTCTCGTCCAACACGTGTCGGGCGTACTGAAGCGGAAGGTCGGTCAGTGCGACACCCGGTGCATACCCCCCAAATTTGCTGCCTGTCAGAATCGGGACTTTGCTCTGTCCTCAGCGGGCATGATGTCGAATCGCGGAGCCGTCGAAGGCCGGCATTTACCGGAAAGGATCCAGGCTCCTTAGCAAACCTGCGATGTGTTCGCGGCCGAATTGTTTGTACACAAACTATTTGGTACGTTGTTTCAGTTCCGCCCGGAGGGGCGCCCCCAATCCCCTCCGGGCGGAACGTGCCGTGCGGCGCGTGAAGGCTTTGATCCGCCTCACCAACTCCGCGTCTGTCGACTGACAAGCACAACACAGTTCTTTGTAGTGGTTTGCGCCCCGGTCCAACCGGTCGGTGGAAGGAAGGACGAACCGTTGGCAGAACGAGAAAGATTCCCAGGCTTTCCTGCGAGTTCTTCAGCTCACGCTGTATCCGCTTTCGAGAGCGGCGAAACCTTTCAGGAGCGCGATGTATGGATTGCAGGACCGGAAACTGTGCCAGCCGGGAGTCGCGTCCGTCTCCAAAGCCGCGGCCGGCCCTTGCTTAACGGTGTCCTGGATGAATGGATGCCCGACGGGTCCGCTTTCTGGATCTGGCTGGATGCTGGAGCAGGGCGGCGCCTTATCCATGAGGACGACGGTGTCGAGGTGGTTGCGGAGCCTCTGTCTCACACGTAGGGGGTGCACTTTGAGACCGCCCGAGAATTGCATCTTGGCGAATCAGCAATTTGTAACATTCGGCTCCCGGGTGCGTGGGTCTAACCGCCGTGTTAACTGCGTAGGCTGAGGTCATGCGAAAAGATTTTGATCCCGCCGAGCTGTCTTCGCGGGATTTTTACCGGCTGTTGACGGCCGTTGTTGTTCCCCGTCCGATCGCGTGGGTCTCGAGCAGGTCGGCGGAGGGCGTGGACAATCTTGCTCCACATTCGTTTTTTACTGTTGCCTCAGTGGATCCGCCGGTCGTCCAGTTCACCTCGGTAGGGGAGAAGGATTCGCTGCGTAATATCCGCTCGCGGGGAGAGTTTGTGGTGAACCTGGCGCCGGCCGGGCTGATGGCCGAGGTCAATGCTACGGGGACGAATTTTCCACCCGATGTGAGTGAGTTCGATGCGGCGGGGGTGACGCGGGAGGTATGCCGCACCGTGGGGGTGGCCAGGGTCGCGGAGTCGCCGGTGGCGCTGGAGTGCCGGCTGCACAGTACGGTGCCCGTTGGTGACTGTGTTCTGGTGTTCGGGGAGGTCACGCATGCCGTGGTGGATTCGGGCGTTTTGGATGGTAGCCACCCAAGGATTGATCTGCTGGAACCGCTGGCACGGTTAGGGCTTGATGAGTGGGGCACGACGGGGTCTGTGAGGGAACTGAAGCGGATTCGCCGGGCCGATTGGCCCGGCGGATTCCGGCCTAGGGACCGCACGGACGGCTGAGCCGTTGCGGGGTGCCTGTATGGTCCCGGGCACCCCGCAACGGGGCTTGTGGGTTTAGCCGAGGCCGAGCTGGACGAAGATGAGCCAGACGACGAGCGGCACGAGGCCGATCATCGCGATCGCCCAGAGCAGCAGGGCCCGGAAGAACATGCGTTCATCCTTGGGCTGGGCGCTGGCCATGAGCAGTGCCCCGCTGGTGGACATCGGACTGACGTCCACGACGGAGGAACTGATGGCGATCGCCGTGATCACGCCGATGGGGGAGAGCAGTGGGTCCGTTGCGATGGGAGTGACGATCGGACTGATCACGCCGAGGGTCCCGGTGGTGGAGGCGAAGGCGGAGACGATCGCGACCACGTAGCTGGCGATCAGGGCGGCGAGGGAACTGTCGCCCAAGCCGGCGATGCCGGTCTCCAGTTCCTTGAGGGCGCCCATTTCTTCCAGCAGGCCCACGTAGGTGACGATGCCGGTGACCAGGATGATGGCGGACCAGGGCATGCTCTCCACTGCGGTCTTCTGCACGCCGGGGTTCACGCAGATCAGCACCAGGGCGACGACGAGCGAGGCCACTCCGACGTCGATGCCCAGGACCGTCGTCAATACCAGCAAGGCTCCCAGGCCGATCAGGGTCAAAACCCGTATTGGCGTTGCCGTGACCTTGACCGGGCCCTGACGCAAGGCGGGGTCGGTCGTCACCTGCGCCGGCGCTGCAACGGTAAGCACGGAGGCGCCCGAGTCGCCGGCAGAGCCCCGAGCCGCCCCTGGAACTACGAGGTCCTGGCAGCCATCGGCTCCGGTGGCAGCCGGTTCACGGCCACCTTCCCGTGCAGCTCGGCGTTTCATGATCCACTGCACGAGGACGTAGGCGAGGACGGCGAGGACAGCGTTGAATACGAAGCAGTAGACGTACAGCTTCAGGGAATCGGCGGATGCTCCTGCCTCGTCGAGCATGACGTTGGCGAGCACGCCGAAGGGGTTGACCGGTGAGAATGCGCCGGCGTTTGCGCCCTGGACGATGACGAGGCCCATGGCCAGGGTGCTGATGCCGAACCGGAGACCAAGGGCCAGGGCAACCGGCGCGACGATCGCAATGGCGGCCGGCGTGAATGCCCCTGCCGAGGCGAGAACGGCGGTCAGCAGGAACATCAAAATGGGAACGAGCACCTTGCGGTCGCCGGCGAGGCGCTCGGCCCAGTAGGCGAGCAGGTCGATGGTGCCGTTGATCCTCACGATGGCGAAGAGCAAGGTGGCACCGACGAGGATGAAGAACAGGCCGGCCGGGAATTGGCCGATGACGTCCTTAATAGGCATGCCCACCAGCAGCGTGCCGACGCCGAAGGCGGCGACGAGGGCGATGAGTCCGGCGTTGACCCTGGTGAACGAGCCGATGGCAAAGGCCGCTACCAGGATGAGGAACGCGATGAGGGATAGCGACATGGCGGCTTAGACGGTTGTGCCGGTGAGGGCGCGGACTCCGGAAAGAAGGCTTCCGGCACCCTTAATGGCCGGCGCGTGCCCGAGGGTTTTGAGGATCTCGTACGTTGTGGCCGTCGCCGCGGTGATGACGGGCAAGCCGAGTTCATCTTCAACGGCCTGGACCGCCGGAAGTGAGGGCATCTGGACGCAGGCGGAAAGGACAATGGCCTCGACGCCCTCGCGCTTGAGGTTACGCGCGATGCCGGGCAGGTTCTTCGGGTCCAGGCAGCCGACCGCCAGGTTGTCGGCTACTTCGAGGCTGGTTGCGTCAAGGACGCTGATTCCGGCGCCCTCGATGTACTCGATGACCATCTGGGTCAGCGGCTTCATGTACGGGGTGATCATGGCGATCTTCCCGACGCCCATTTCCTGCAGGGTTCGTACCAGCGCTCCGGCGCTGCTGGTGACCGGCGCCGGATGCCCGTTTCCTGCGGCGGCCGCGGCGATGACCTCTTCGGATCCGGCGTGGGCTCCCGGCCCCTGCGCCATGACAGCGACGAGGCAGGCGTAGGCGATGACGTCCACGTCAGCGTCCGACACGGCTTCGGCGCAGCCGGCCGCCTTGCCCACCATGGCCAGAAGCTCTTCACGGTTGACGGTCTTCATGCCCGCCCTGGCCGAATGGAAGGTGTACTTGTGCCCGGTGGCCTCGGCCTGCCGGCGGAAGAGCTCAGGAAGCTCAGTTTCCATGGTGGTGTTCGAACTGGGAACGATCAAGCCGATGCGCGAGGCGCCGGGGCGCTTGGGCTCGGGGGCGGTTTCACAGGTGATTTCAGGAATGCTCATGGTTTCTCCACGACGTTGTGCTGATGGGTAAACCCACTATCTGGGTTGCCATCCCATGATGTGGGCGTATCGGCTAGAATGTCAAACAGATCACAGGCCCCCTTGGGGAGAGCCGCCGAGCGGCCGCTTCCGGTCTGCCTAGGATGGAATCCGCAGGACGGGGTAAAACGGCAGAAAGGAACACCGTGGCATCGGATCAGGGTTCAGGCTCCTCACCTCTACTGGTGCTGCATAAGGTCGCCGAGATCCTCGACTGTTTTTCAGTCGCCGAGCCTGAACCGACGCTCCAGCAGATCATCCGGCAGACCAGGCTGCCTTCCAGCACCTGCCAGCGGCTCGTTCAGAACATGGTCCGGGAAGGATTCCTGGACCGCGAGGGAGACCGGTACCGGATCGGGATTGGCATGGTCCGTTGGGCCGCGCCCGGAACCATGGGGCTCGACCTCGTCAAGCTGGTAAAACCCGTGCTGCAGCAGTTGCGCGACGAGACAGGCGAAAGTGCATGCCTCTACGTCAGGGACGGGGCGTTCCGAACCGTGGTCGCAGTCGCAGAAACCCGCCACGTAGTAATGCGGCCATTCATGGTCGGAATGGTGATGCCCCTTCACGCCGGAGCCCCTGGCAAGATATTTCTCGCGTATGACCCCGATGCCTGGAGTTCGTTGGCGGAAGTGGAATTGAGCCGCTACACACCTGCCACTCCCGACACCCTCGAGCTCCTCCGGGCGCAGGCGCAGGTGGCCCGGGAGCAGGGCTACTTCGCAGCCTTCGGTGAGCGCAACGAAGACGTCGGATCGGTCAGCGCACCCGTTTTTGACCACACCGGCCGGCTCGCCGGCGTGCTGGGACTGGGGTTTCCCACCCAGCGCGTAACGCCCGCTGACGTGCCCAGGCTGGGTCCCATTGTGGCGCGTGCCGCCGCCGCCGCGAGTAACGCGCTGGCCTACCAAAAGGTTACGCACGGGGACTAAGGGCAGTGCGTCAGCCGTCCCAGGTGGTGTGGACAGTGTGCACACCCTTGGCCTCGGATTGGATTGTTCAGGCATCGAACTGGTTCGGATTGGGACGTTTTCGGGAGAGTGGCGGGTTTTAAAGGTGGCGCCCGGTTCGAGTCCCACCTTGGGCAGGTGTTTTCCCTGTCCAGGGGCTTTTTAGCCTCTGAGTGTGCACATTTTGCGTTGTGAAGGGCCCCTTCGGGGGCCTTTTTCATTACTGGCCGGTGGTGTGGCCGGTGGCCTTCTTGTCTTCCTGGATCGACCGGTTGCCGTTCCATGCCTCTTCATGGGCGTTGATGGTGCTGCCAACATGACTTGGAAAAATTCGGTGCGGGGTTCATTGTTGCTTCGTTGGGTATTCACCTGGTTCCTGCCTGCCCCGGGGTGTGACGCACCCCTAGCGTCGATACAGGTGCCGTGGCGGCCGCCACATTTGTGGATGGCTGCGGCACGGCTGCCTGTCGAATTCGGGTGGCGGAGGCATTCCTGCCATCTATCTGATTCGCTGACCAATGAACCTGTTTCAAGGGCCCGATGAGCCCGGGTGACATAGTGCTCAACCCGGCGGGTCAGGAGTTGGGAGTGGAGCGTCTGTTCCCGAATCTGGCTCCGCCGGCGCGGGCGATACCTTTCTGCCCGGTGGGGTATGGAGCAGGGCGCGCAACGTCTGGATGGTGTCGGCTTCCGCGGCCGTCTTGTCGTCACGGTAGCGCTTGACGCGTGCGAACCGAAGGGCGATTCCCCCCGGATAGCGGGGAGAGCGTTGTACGCCGTCGATGGCGATTTCGACGACGGTGACCGGCTCGGTCCACACCGTACCCGCCGTGCGCCGCACCTGCAGATCCAGGAACCTTTCGGTCTGCCATTGCAGCAGCGCGTCGGTGAGGCCTTTGAAAGTCTTGCCCACCATCACGTAGCCGCCGGGTTCGCCGAACTCGCCAACAGGGTCCAGGGCTCCGAGGTGCAGGTTCGACAGCAGTCCGGTGCGCCGCCCTGACCCCCATTCGCAGGCGAGCACCACCAGGTCGTAGGTGAGCACCGGCTTCACCTTGATCCAGTTCGAACCCCGCCGCCCGGCGGCGTAGGCCGAGTCCACTGCCTTCACGACCACACCCTCATGGCCGGCGGCCAGCGCATCGCGCGACACTCTCTCGGCAACAGCCGCATCTGCAGTGATTGTCCCCGGGATGCGGTGACCGGGGGCGATGCGCTCGAGCACGCCGATGCGTGTGGACAGCGGCTCGTCGAGCAGGTCGCGCCCGTCGATGTGCAGCACGTCGAAAAACCACGGATGCAGCAGCGTGGTGCGCGCCGCGTTCGCCCCGAACCGGGACATGGTCTCCTGGAACGGCCGGGGGCCACCGTCCTCGTCCAGGGCTAGAGTCTCGCCGTCGAGGATCACATCGCGCACGGGCAGTCCGCGCACCACCTCCACCACCTCAGGCAGCCGATGGGTCACTTCGGCCAGGGTGCGGGTGTAGATGCGTACGTCGCCGCCGGCACGGTGAACCTGGATGCGTGCGCCGTCGAGCTTGTATTCCACCGACGCTTCCCCCGTCGCCTCCAGCGCCTCGCTGGCACTGGCCGCGGTTGCGGCGAGCATGGGCTGCACGGGACGCCCGACGACGAGGCCGACAGCGTCAAGCTGGGCCGCGGTGCCCGTGATCGCCAGCAGGGCGGTCCCGCCGAGATCGCCGGAGAGCATCGCTGCGCGGCGCACGGCCTCGACCGGCCGGCCGGCGGCGCGGGCGACCGCATCCGTCAGTACTCCTTCGAGTGCACCGGTACGAAGTTCTCCGAGCAGCACGCCGGCGATGAAGGCCTGCTCTCGTTCGGTGGCTTCCGCCATCAGAGTCCGAAGGGTGGCGGCGCGTTCCACGGTCGAGCCAGCGCCCGCGGCTGCCTGCAGCCGGTCCAAAGCAGCGTCGAGGCAGGCAATAGTGAGATTCGGCTCAGGAGCGGGCTCGCCCCTGGCCGCCCTGATGCCGCTCCAGCCGATCCCGACCCGGCCCTGGCGAGGCTTAGCGGTGAGCAGGCCGACCGCCGTCGGAATGTCCGCGGGGTCGAGCCGGAGCAGCAGGTCTGCAAGTTCGTTGACCTTGGCGAGCCGGGAGCGGGTGGCCGCGACGGCTTCCAGGGTCCTCACGAGCACGTCGAGCAGCATGGCACCAGTCTGTCACGGCCGCTGGCTATGGACAGCGATTAGGCCCTGTTCCAGAATGGGCGCGTGGGAATCATCATCGCCAACCTGTTTGTCACCCTCGACGGCGTCTACCAGGCGCCGGGCGGCGGCGAGGAAGATACCGCGGGCGGTTTTGCCTTTGGTGGCTGGCAGGCGCCGGTGTCCGATGACGAGGCCGGCGCTGCCATCGGCGAGGAGATTGGCCGCATGGACGCCCTGCTCCTCGGCCGGAAGACGTACGACATTTTCGCGGCCTACTGGCCACACCAGTCCGGCGAGATCGGCGGCACGCTCAACCGAGTGCCCAAGTTCGTCGTCTCCAATTCATTGGTCGCTCCGGCGTGGGCGGGCACCAAGGTGCTGCCAAATGCCGAGGCAGCGGGACGGCTCCGTGAAGAGTTCGATGAGGTGCACATGTTCGGCAGCGGCGTCCTCATCCGGTCGCTGCTGGCGGCGGACGTGCTCGACCGCCTCCACCTCTGGCTCTATCCGATCACCCTCGGGCAGGGCAAGCACATCTTCGACGCCGGAACCGTCCCCGCCTCCTTCCGCCTCGCCGAACCGGCGCGCACCTTTCCGAAGGGGGCAGTGTCGCTGGTCTACGACCGGGCCGGCAGCGTGGAGACGCAGGACATGCCGGGCGCCTGATGGGCGAGGCTTCTGGCGGACCTGGATGAAGCTCGCGCATTCGTCGGAGATCGTGAAAGCTCGTAGAGAAATTGAGCATCGGCGCGCATGTCGCCATCGAGTTCAGATTGAATGACAGCAGCCGTTCCAGAGGCCGAGAGTCTCCTCCATCGCCATCCGCGATGTTCAGCGGCGGTCGAAGGTGAGGCCGCCAGGGACTTGGAAGGTGGGCATGATCTCGATCATGCCGATGTTGACGTGACGCGGGGTTTCGACGGCGTAGTCGAGGGCGTTGACGATGTCGTCGGTAGTGAGGGATTCGTAGCCTTCGTAGTAGGTCTTCCACGCCTCTTCCATGGCCTCGGGACTTCCGCCCATGTTGCGGCCGAAGATTTCGGTTTCGACCCTGCCGGGGCAGATTTCGGTGACGCGGATGCGCTTTCCAACCGTGTCGTTGCGCAGCTGGCGCGAGATCTGGTGCACGGCAGCCTTCGTGGCGTGGTACGCGGTGTGGCCGTAGAAGTTGTAGACGCCCGCGATCGAGCTCACGTTCACGATGTGGCCGAGGTCGCGCTTCACCATTCCCGGCAGGATCCGGCGCGTCAGCTGGAGGAGACCCCGGAGATTGACGTCGATGATCTCGTCGAGATCCTCCTCTGATGAACTGAGAATGTTCCCCGGCCGGGAGACCCCGGCACAGTTGACGAGGACGTCGACCTCGAGGCCGCCGAGCTCGGCCGCGATCTCCGCAGTCTTCGTGAGGTCGAGGACATGGGGGACGGCGCCGGTGCGATCCGCGAGCTCCTTGAGCCGCTCCTCGTTGCGGGCGACGGCGTGGACGGTAAGCCCGCGCTTGGCGAGGCGTTCGGCGATTGCGGCCCCCATTCCGGTCGAGGCTCCGGTCACGAGGGCGGTCTTGTAGTCAGCGAAGGGCATCGGTTTCTCCCGGGTAAGGACGAGGCTGTGCGCCAGGGGCACGGCCGAGTGGTTTTGTGTGGTGGGTGGTGGATTCGCTCGGGTGACCACCGCGTCCACCCTTGCGGGGCGGCCGCTGGCCTATGGACCAAAGGCCGCCCCAGTCGCGGTCGTGCTGCTGCACGGTCAGCTCAGGCGGACGTCAACCCGTGACTACTCCGCGCCAGGCTTAGCAGCGAGATCGCGGGTGGCCCTGCTCGGGAACGCGGTCGCGGCCGTGACGGCGGCCTTCTCCCGCTCACTCTGATGCACGTCGTCGAGCTCCTTGAGCGTGTACTTGCCGGTCTCCTTAGCAGTGAGCGCCGAGATCCCCGCGAAAACCATGAACCCGAGCGCGACCAGGGACGGGCCCACCCATCCCTTGAGGTCGGCGCCCGCCAGTGCTGTCGCGAGAACGGGCCCGACGACACCCGATATGGCGAAGCCGATCTGGGTGCCAAGGGCGAGCCCGGAGACGCGCAACCGGCCGGGGAACATCTCTGCGAAGAACGACGGCCAGGACGCGTTCACCATCGAGTAGAAGAGGGAGTAGTTGATGATGCCGAAAATGAAGATCAGCGTCCAGTTGCCGGTCGTGATTGACCAGAGGTAGGGCGCCATCGTGATGCCTGCGCCGACCGTTCCGGTGAGGAACATCGTCTTGCGGCCGATTTTGTCTACTAAGAATCCTGACAGGGGGGTGATTCCGAGGGCGATCACGGCCGAGATTGTCGTCGTCAGGAGCATGGTCGGTTTGTCCAGCTTGTATCCGGCGGTTCCGAATGCAACCGAGAAGGTCTGCATCATGTAGCTCGTGCCCGCGATGAGCGCGCAGAATACGATCCGGGCCACGGCGCGCCAGTGGAAGCGAAGGAGCTGCTTGAGCGGGGCGACGTTCGCCTTGGTGGACTGGTTCTCGATGAACTCAGGCGGCTCCTGGACGTGGCGGCGGATCAGGTAGGCGGCGACGACCACGAGGGCGGAGAACCAGAACGGAAGCCGCCAGCCCCAGGTCAGCAGCTGCTCCGAGGGCATAGCGGCGATAGGGATGAAGACCAGCAGCGTGAGCAGCGTGCCGGAGGAGGAGCCCAGTGTCGTGAAACTTGCGATGAACCCTCGACGGCGGTCCGAAGCGTGCTCCAGGCTCATGGTGATCGCGCTGGGCTGCTCGCCGGAAAGGCACAGTCCTTGGATGACGCGGATCAGCACGAGCAGGATCGGAGCAAGAGGACCGATCTGGGCGTACGTCGGCAGGCAGCCGATCAGGAAGGTACAGCCGCCGATGCCGAACAGTGTCAGCATCATGACGAATTTGCGGCCGCGGCGGTCGCCCATCGGTCCCAGGATGAGAGAGCCGAGGGGGCGTACCGCGTAGCCGACCGCGAAGGTGATCATGGCCAGCAGCACGCTGATGCCCTGGGGCAGCTCGGGCGAGAAGAAGAGGACGTTCAGAATCAACGCCGACGAGGTGCCGTACACCGCGAAGTCGTAGTACTCGAGTGTCGTGCCGATCCAGGCCGCGATTGCCGCCCTGACCGGGGTCTTCTTGGGAAGTGTGGTTTGAGTCATTTCGTCTCCATTGGCGATGGGTGAACAGCGGCCTACCGGTACACGTGGGCTGCGGAAGGAGATCTCGAATGGGATGTCCGGTTGGTCAGACATCAAGCTAGCGTTTGAGGCGCGGGCCACACAAAGACAGCTTTTGTGTTCCTACATAGCGATCCGTTATGGCTGGGTTTCGAGAGGCGGAGACGCTGGCCATCTGGAAGATCGACTACTTCGTGAGGATCGTGGACTTGGGGAGCATCCGGCAACGGGGCCCCTCCGACCGCGTCGCGATCGCCCATGCTGCATGGCTTGGAACCTCGCGCCGCCGTTGCGCAGGAGTGTGCACAGCGGTATCCCGGATATCACGCGGAGAATCGTTGACAAGGCATTCGCCGATCAGGGGCTCACGTTTGGCGCGTTGTCGAGCCGGCGCCTCAGTCCAATCTCGGACTGTGCAGGGCCGGCCGCTAGCCGATGTCCTACGCGGCTTCTGCTGTGCTGATCCTTTGCGGGGCACCCTCAAGGAGCGGCTGCTGTCCCGCTACGGCACGGGCGCCGTCTGAGTCCGATCTGCAGGGTTGTCCATAGGCGATCCTTATGTGGTCACTTCACTTTCATCTTATTCAGCGCCGATGGTGTTGCCTACCATTGAGCTGCAGACCGATTTTGGAGTCCCCGGAGTCGCCAACGCAGCGCAAGGAAGCCTGGAATGAAGAAGCTCTGCAGCACCGACCGGGAACCGGGTAATTCTCAGGGCACGATGGTCGTCCGCACTGGGTCGCATTGCCCTGCGAACGGCTTGACCGCGCAAGCCATGTCCTGCTGGCCACCTGCGACTTCATTGAGGCGGCTCATCCCGACCCCCGCCAAACCCTAGACGGCGCGTGCGCATCGGGCCGGTCCTGAAGCATTATTCGACTTTGGATGGTCAAGGCAAAGGGCAGGTGCTTTCCGGTTTCCCGGAGAAGCACCTGCCCGTTACCCCCTGTAAAGACGTGTTACTTGCCTGGAGCCTAGGCCTTGGCTTGAGGATCCTTGGCGCGGCGGCGAACCACTGCTGCGGATGCTGCGCTGGCGGCCAAGGCGCCCGCGCCGACCAGCGACCACAGGACCAGGTTGGAATCGGCTACGGTGCCAGCGGCGGTAACGCTGGAAACAGCAGCGAAATCGGAATTACCCTTGCCGCCGCCGTGGTTGCCGCCGCCGTTGTTGTTGCCTCCGCCGTTGCCGGAATTCACAACCACGGCTGCCGAGCGGGTGGTGCCAGACGTAGCGCCGACGGCACTGATTGTGTAGTTGCCACCTTCCTTGAAGGTAATGCTGGTCGAGAAGGCACCCGTGCGGTCAGCGATGACGCTGAAGTTGGACGGAGCGGGCCGCCGGCCTTCTGAATCCTTCTTGCCGCCGGTCCTCTTGAAGGCAATGTTGATCGTTTCGCCGGCGATGTAGCCACCGCCGGAGAAAGTGATGGATTCGCCTCGAGCGATGGTGCCGTCGGAAACGAGTCCCTGCTCATTGCCAGGTGCCGGGTAGGTGGCTGCCACGGCCGGAGCGGTGCCAGCCAGTGCGATTATTCCTGCAAGTGCAAGCGCTGCAATAGACTTCTTCATTTGTCCCCCCTGAGACGAAATACGAATTTCCCGTGATGATGGGGATACAGATCCCCACGCGATAACGTGCCTTAAATCCCAAATGTCTAGCCAGCGACGACGGTATCACTCACAGCTTGCTCCCAGCCAAGAAAGTCCAGAGTGGTTACAAAGGGTTAACCTACGGTCTATCTGTGCAGTCGAATCCCGGTGCCAGAACCAGTGGGAGTTGGCTTCGAAGACGAAACATGCCGGGCGAAAGCCACGGGCATCACGGAGACGTCATCGTTGCGCAGCAGCACGCCGCGGCGGGTGGTTCCGCCGTCGACAGGGAGGCCCTTGGGCCATCGGCCTTTACTCCTTTACTACCGTCGAGGCGTCATTACCCTTCTGTTGGGTACGGTATCCCCATGGCGGCATCAGAGAAGCGAGAAGATTTCGGCACCACACTGCTGACTGTTATCGTCGCCTTCACGGCGAACGCGCTCGTTGCCGCGGCCAAGTCGGTGGCTGCCGTCCTCACCGGATCAGCCTCTATGACCGCAGAAGCCGCGCACTCTTGGGCGGATACCGGCAACCAGGTATTCCTCTTCCTGGCAGAACGACGCTCCCGGCGTCCGCGGGACAAAAGCCATCCGATGGGCTACGGGCGGGAAGCATACGTCTGGTCGATGTTCGCCGCTTTTGGGCTCTTCACCGCAGGTGCGGTGGTGTCCATCATGCACGGCATCCAGCAGATTATCGCCCCAGAGCCCGCGTCCGACTTCCAGGTGGCGTACGTCGTCCTGGCCGTGGCCTTTGTCCTGGAAGGAATTTCCTTTGCCCAGGCTTTCCGCCAGGCCCGGGCGGCAGCCCGGGAGCTGGAGCGGCACACCCTGGAGCAGGTCCTGATCAGCTCCGATCCCACGCTGCGTGCCGTATTTGCGGAGGATGCTGCCGCGCTTGTTGGCCTGCTGGTCGCGTTTGCGGGCGTGTTCCTGCACCAGGTCACCGGTTCGCCGTTGCCGGACGCCGTGGGTTCGATCGTCGTCGGCGTTCTGCTGGCGGTTGTTGCCGTTGTGCTGATCGACCGCAACCGGCGGTTCCTGGTGGGCCAGGGCGTGACCCCGGACATCGAACGCTCCATGGCCCGGCGGGTGCTTGAGCACCGGGACATTGCCAGGCTCACGTACCTCCACCTGGAGTTTGTCGGGCCCCGCAAGCTTTATCTCGTCGCGGCAGTGGACCTGCAGGGCGACCATCCGGAACACGAAGTGGCAGTGACCCTGCGCCGGATCGAGCGCGAGCTTGAGGACCATGAAACAGTGGAGGAAGCCGTGCTGACGCTGGCGACTCCGGACGAAACCGCCTTGCGCTTGTGAGGACGCGCTGAGGTTTAAAAGCTGGCCGGTGCTGTGGCCCGGGAGCCTTCTTGCCTTCTTGGACCGACGGATTGTCGTTCCATACGTCGTCGCCACACGCCTATCCTGCCAGCCTGGAGGAGTATGGGCGGCCGGTATCGGATCGGCTAGTCGGTGACCGGCGGACCGTCGGCGGAGTAGGGTCGGACGGTGGTCCTGCCTGGTCGGTCCTGTGTTGAGGCGTTGACGGGGACCATCCCTGCGGCGAGTGTGCCGAGCTGTGCGGCGGTGTCGAGGTCTGGTCCCGCGTGGTTGAAGGTGAGGTTGTCGCCGCCGATCACGAGAACTGTGCCGTTGCGGGCGACACCCAGCCATGCGGCGTCATCCGGATCGGCTGGATCGAGCTGTTCGTGGTACATCGTGGCCGGGCCGGCACGCAGTTGCAGCAGGCCCTCTTCTGTCACCGGGCAGGTGACGTTCTCGGCAGTCGGGCCGGAGCCACGCAATATCTCGCCGACGTCGGCGCTCATGGCCAACTGAAAGCCTTGGCGGAGGAGCGCAGTAACCAACGCTGAGGTCAGCTCCCCACCGGGTTCGCGAAAGGAGAGCATCGGCAGATAGGTGAAGGCCAGGGCAGCCGTGGTGGTGCCGTCTGCCGGGTTCTCGAGGATGAGCCTGACAGCCTGAGGTGTGAACTCGACGGGCGAGCTCTTTCCCTCGGTGAACGTCAAGGCGGGTGCACGGCAGACCCGGTGGCAAACTTGAGGCTCGAAGCTGAAGTATTCGATGCCGTCCCGTTGCCTGCCGCCCGTAACGTCGACCGACAAGGACAGGGGCGTCCGTGCTGTTACGGGCATATGGCACGACGCGCATTCCGTAGCGGCGGCCGCGGCGGCCGCCGCGTAAGTTGTCGTGGACCGCCCCTTGAAGGACTCCAAGCCCGGGTCCCATTCGACGCTACTGCTGGTGGCTGACATTTACCCACCCTATTAGTAAGCATGCTGATAATCAATGTATCTCCTGGGCCGAGTTGGTCTGCATTGGCTTCCGGGTCGGTCGTTCAGCGCACGGCAGTCGCTACATGCCGTACGACTTTCCCCGGGTGTCGATCGGGGGAGGAAAAGGCGTCCGACGGCGGTCCAGGCCAGGAGCGCGGCAGCGTCTGCCATTGCTGTCGTCAGGAACGCGACGGCTGTATGGGGGCAGGTCATACCTGCCCCCATACGGGTCCCCGGGTCAGGCGAGGGTGGGGGTGTCCCAGAGGTTCAGGACGGTGCCGATGTTCTTCTCTTCGGCGGCGTGGTAGAGGTCGGTGGCCCATGCAACGTCCTCGATGGGCATGCCACCCACGGAGTAGAGAATGATTTCTTCATCGTCGCGGCGGGCGGGGAGCTGTCCGGTGGCGATGTCGGCGATCTCCTCGATCTTCGAGGCCGCGATCTTCCCTTCCTCCAGCAGTCCGAACCAGTGCGACCCGGGGATGCCCAGGATCTGGTACGCGGTGGGGCCATATTCCTCGAGCCACGCGCGGTAGAGGCCCTCGGCGTCGATCACCAGGCGGGCGTCGCCTTGGAGGAAGTCATCATCGAAGCGGGCCGCGGCAGGCAGGAGCAGGAGGGCCCCGGGCTTGATGGCATGCTTCGGAAAGTATGGGAAGGCGTCGCTTCCTGCCGCGTCGGTGGACGTGGTGGCCATGACGACGTCAGCGTCGGCGATTGCGTCCTCGATCGTCTCTGCCGAGGCGATCTTGGTGAGCTGGGGGAACTTGGCCGTAGCCCAGTCGACGAAGGCCTGCGTGCTGACCGTGCTGCGGCCCTTCACGAACAACGTGTCGATCGAGGGGCGCAGCGCCAGGGTGGTTTCGAGGACGGAGCGGGCGATGACTCCGGGGCCGACTACGGCGGCAACCTTGGCGTCCGCCTTTGCAAGGTGCTTGACGCCAACACCCGGGACTGCGCCGGTGCGGTAAGCGCTCAGCAGGTTGGCGCTCATGATGGCCAGCGGCGCGCCGGTGTCCCGGTCATTCAGAACGAACACGTGGACCGAGCGCGGGAGCCCTTTCTGGCGGTTCTCGGTGTTGGATCCGTACCACTTCACTCCGGTGGTTCCGAAGCGACCACCCAAGTAGGCGGGCATTGCCATGAAGCGACGGTCCGGGCCGTCCTTAGGCATGCCCTCGAATGCTGGGTCCGCCGGGAAGGTGATCATGGCGCCGTGGGAGTTGCCGTTCTCGCCGGCCATCCGGTAGTCACCTTGGCGCAGCAGGACGAGGGCCTCTTCCATCACGTCGGTGCAGCGTACGAGGTCGCCGACGCCGGCTTCGATCATGTCCGGTTCGCTGAGGTAACGGAAGTTGATACGCGTAGACACACAGACTCCTAAGAAGTTCTTGTCATGAAACATTGATAACTGCGAGTAAACACATTCCGGGTTTCGAAGCCGTCAAGCCAAGGTTTCCGGCGTGTAACTTCTGCCGGGAGCGTATTCAAAAGCAAAGCACCCGCGCTGTATGGCGGCATGGGTGCTTTGTCTCCCGGGGTTAGATCATGAGGCTGTCGACGGCGTCAGCAACCTTGGCCGTGAGTCGTGCTTTTGTGAACTAATGAGGTGCCGGATCCATAGGGCCGCGTGATGGCCTCGAGGAGATGCCCATCCGGATCGGCGAAATAGACGCCGCGTCCGCCGTCGTTGTGGTTGATTTGCTGCGGGCGGGAGCGTGCCGGGTCCGCCCAATAGGGGACGCCCTCGGCCTGGATCCTTGCGAAGATGCCGTCGAACTCGTCCTCGTCAACCAGGAAGGCGTAGTGCTGCGGGGAGATCGGCCGGTCCGCCGTGGCGAAATCGAGGGCCACTCCATGGTCAAGGGGCACGGTCATGAAGGACCACGTGGGCTGGGGTTCCGGCAGTCCGAGCACCGTGGCCAGGAATTCGGCCGAACGGCGCTTGTCCCTTGCGTAGACGATGGTGTGGTTGAAAGAGACCGTCATAGTGACCTCCTCGGATGTGCGGCTCGAGTCCATCTGACGTCGATCGGCCCGGCAATTGCAAGGGCCCTGACCAGGAGTGGGTTTTGCTGGAGCACTTCCCCCAGCGCAGGCCAGGGTCCGGCCGTAACGGTCGTGGCGGCGGCTCGGTGATTTCGGAAGTGTCGCTGCCGATGAGGCGTACAGCGGTGGACTTGCCGTTGAGCACGGCTACAAGCGTGGCGCTCCGGACTCCTGTGTGGATTGTCGTAACGGCGGTTGGTTGATGCATGCCGTTCATGTTTGAGGCACGGTTTCAGTCGCTGCAGTCAGGCCAGATTTCGGATCCGCCGTCGTGAATGCGACTGCCAGGGGTGAACGTTTGCGGAACGGCCGATGGCGTCCGCCGCGCCGTGGGAGGGCCAGCGATCCCGCTCGCCTCGTTGATCTCCGTACGTTGGCGGGAGGGCCGGCCAAGTGCCCGGCATGATGATATCCGCTTCATGGCTGATTCTGCTCCCTGTTTTTCGGCCGTTGCGTGCTGCGTCGGCGGTTTTGGTGGGATTGCTGGCTGCTGGTTAACCATGCCGCCGCCGGATCAAGGGTTCCCTTGGCTTTCCCTGGTGTCCGTTCAGGTTTTGGGCAGGAAATGGCAACATGTTGCTAGACGACAGTCCGTCCAGGGCGCGGGTGCAGGCAGATCCGGACCGGGGCGACGTGGTGGATGACATTGTCAACCTGTTTGAGTGACTAGATGACCGACTGGTGAGTTGTCGGAGCACCCGGGCCCGCGGGCGGTCACCGGGGAATGCTCAGCCCTTCAGCGTCGCGTCGAGTAAAGTCCGCAGCTCCTGGAAGTGTCGTTCGGTGGCTTCCGGGTCGAACACGGAAGTGTCGGCCATGGTGTAGCCATGGGGCGCCCCGGCATAGATTTCGTTGGACGCCTCAAGGCCTGCGGCCTGTAGGGCTTCGCCGAGCCGGGCGACGGCGTCCGGAGCCATGCTGCGGTCATGGTCCGCGTGGCCGAATGCGAACCGGGCCCGTGCGTTGCCAAGCCTGAGGTGCGGGCTGTCCGGCTCGTCCGTGGCCAGGCCGCCGCCGTGGAAGCCGCCGCACGCTGCCACCACGCCCGGGTGTGAGGTTGCGGTCCGGACAGACAGGCGGGCGCCCATGCAGTAACCGGTGGTCCCGATGGGGCCGGGAGCTACGCCGTCCAGCCCAGCCAGCGCGGACACCCACGCGTCGATGTCCGGCAGCGCCTTGTGCGGCGTCAGGCGCCGCACCCGGGGAAAGGCGGCTTTGCCGGCAGCCTCCCTGCCTTCCTGGGTGGACATGTCCACGGCCGGGGCGAGCTCGGCGATGGTTCCTTCGCGGTAGAAGACGTTCGGTGCCAGCACCACGTAGCCCCAGTCGGCGACGCGCTGGGCCATCTCCTGGATTCGGGGACGCAGGCCGAAGGCGTCCATGTAGAGGATGACGCCGGGGAAGGGGCCGGTTCCGGTGGAAGGGCGGGCCACGAGGGCCTCGGCGGTGCCTTCGGCGGCGGGGATTTCGATGGGCATGGGCCCACACTATCGGAGCTCAGGTGTAAGGCCGGGTCAGGGTGCCGCCATCAGGTCGAGAGGTTCATCCGGGGCCCCTTCCCAGTGGTCGTAATCAGGTGCCTGCCCCGAGGATTCGGCGTCCAGAGAATCAGGACGCCATGGCCGCCTGGGGTGTCTTTGGTCGCGGGGTGCGGAGCGCGGGACGTGGACCGGCCCGGAGGGCTTTCTGCAGGCGCGGAAGGTGGAGTTGGATGTCCCGTGCGACGGCTGAGGCGGTCCCCCAATCGCCCAATGCCAGTGCCAGCTCCAGCTCAGAGCACAGTTGGTTCATTCGCAGGGCACCGACCAGCCAAGATTTCGACTTCAAGTTCAGTGAGGCGTCCAGTGCCAGATCCCCGTCCTGGGCGCCGACGGTGTGCACGATCCGTTCAACGAACCGGGGGAGGCGGGCCATGAAGTCAGCTGCCAACGACTCGGCCGCCTCCAGGGAAGCTTCCTCCACGAGTTTCTGGAGGTGTTGCATAGCCAGTGTCGGCTTCGCTCCCTCACCCACCTGGTTACCTCTGCGCACTGCACAACTCCTTCGCCGCCCCACATCGGGTGTGCGTCACGGGCCCGGGTTCAGGGCCCTATCATTTCGACTGCTGTCAGCCTGATGGCCTGCCATCAAGGATGGCGCAGCAAACGCGCTGGATGGGATCAAGAAAATGCCCCAGCCAGTTCACGCCACTGTCGAACGCGGCTGGGCCTGGTCCTCTCGTCATTGGGCTACCATGCGCTTCTCCAGACGCTGCCGGGTGCTGGCCAGGGACTGCTTCGTCAGTTTGCTGGCCGCCTTCTGGGGGAAGGTGCGGACATATCTCAAGTCATGGTGATCACGCTAAATCTTGGAAAATGGCGCGGCCCGTCCGCAGCCTGTACTTCAGGCGGGCGCCGACGCCTGCGTCCTGGGCCTTGTCGTCGTTGACTGAGGCGGGCATCAGGGTCCGGGCTTAAGGGGTTCGGTGAGCATGGGTGTGTGGCGGAGCCATGGGAGAGCACCCGCGCCGCCTGGTCGGCGCGGGTGCTGTTGTTGGTGTTAGGCCATGAGCCCGTGCAGGGCGTCGGCGAGGGTTTGTGCGCCGGTTTCGGCGTCCTCGTCGATGACGTGTTCTTCGGGGGAGTGGGATACGCCGCTGGGGTTCCGGACGAAGATCATTGCGGTGGGGACGAAGGGTGCGAGGACGCCGGCGTCGTGTCCGGCGCCGGTGTCCAGGACGGGGGCCTGGGGCAGTGCCAGTTGCAGTTCTTTCTGCAGCCCGGGGTCGAAGTGCACGGTCGGGCTGAGGGATTCTTCCCTGAGGTCAACCCTGCAGCCTTCCTCGGCTGCGATGAGCCGGGCCTGTGCGTGGATGTTTTCGACGAGGGCTGCGGTCACTGCATCGTCGGGGTGGCGCACGTCGAGCCAGAAGTCGACGCGCGAGGCGATGACGTTGGTCCCGCCGGGCACGGGTTGGAGCCGTCCGACCGTGGCGCGGGCGTTGGCCTGGTTCCGTGCGATGTCCCGGATCCCAGTCACCATTCGGGCCGCGGCGACCATGGGGTCGTGCCGGTCGGCCATGAGCGTGGTGCCGGCGTGGTTGCCCTGCCCGTGCACGCTGAGGCGCCAGCGGCCGTGGCCGAGGATGGATGAGGCGATCGCGATCGGCTGGTCGAGGTCGATGAGGCCGCGGCCCTGTTCGACGTGGAGTTCGACGAAGGCCCCGATCTGGCCGAGGAGTTTGTCGTCCTTGCCCACGAAGCGCGGGTCGATGCCGTTTGCTTTGGCGGTGTCGGCGAAGGTTGAGCCGTCGGGGTCGCGGAGGTTGCGGGCTTTGTCGGGGTCGATGGCGCCGGTCAGCAGCCGGGAGCCCAGGCATGCTACGCCGAACCGTGATCCTTCCTCTTCGGGAAAGACGACGACGGCGAGCGGGCGGGTCGGGGTGTCCATCCGGGCTTTGAGGATGTCGACGGCGACCAGGGCGGACGCTACGCCGAGAGGACCGTCGAACGCGCCGCCTCCCGGTATGGAGTCGAGGTGGCTGCCGGTGACGAGGCTGTTGCTGCGGCCCCCGCCGGGCACGTCCCACCAGGCCCAGATGGCGCCGTTGCGGTCGGTTTCCACGGTCAGGCCGCGCTGGGTGGCCTGTCCGATGAACCATTCGCGCAGGTCCAGTTCCGCGGTGGAGTACACGGGCCGGGTGTAGCCGCCGCGGACTGTGTCGGTGCCGGTGCCGGCGATCTCGGACAGCAGGCCTGTGACTGTGGCGGTCAGCGCTGGCCGGGGGGTGGCTTCCGTGCCGGGGGTCATGCGTGGGCCCCCACGGCTGCCGGGCCTGCTTGGAAGGCGAGCCGGAACTGGTCCGGGACGGGGCCGGCTCCGGTGGCGAGGTCGGCGGCGAGCTGTCCGATCAGGGGTGCGAATTTTGCGCCGTGGCCGGAGCAGGGGGAGAGGATGGTGATGCCGCCGGCGCGGTCGAGGATGAAGTCCTCGGTGGGGGTGTTGGTGAAGAGGCAGGTGGTTTCGGCGTAGGGTTCGGGGATCAGTCCCGGGAGGTACTGTTCGACGTATTCGATGACCCGGCGGCGGTTGTCCGGGTTGATCTGTCCGTCCTGGTCCGCGGCCGAGGGGAGGATCTTTCCGCCGTTGTACTGGGCGATTTTCTGGCCGCGGAAGCCGGCGTCGCGCCCGCCGGGCAGGCCGTAGGCCTGCCAGCCTTCGCGCTTGTGGATGAACGTCGGCCACGGCGAAGCAGTATGGTCGCCGTCGGCGTAGGGGAAGTGGTAGGCCTGTTCCTGGCGGACCTCGAACCGGGGCATGCTGCCCATGAAGGAGGACGGGAGCGCCAGGTTTCCCAGCAGCTGGGGGAGCCAGCCGCCTGCGGCGACGATGACGTTGGCCGCCTGCAGCGACCGGCCGTCCTCGGAGGTCAGCAGGTAGCCCCTGTTGGAGGCGGTAATGGACGCGACGGCCCAGTTGGTGGAAAGCGCCGCCCCGTGGCCGGTGGCCTGGTCGACCATGGCGGCGACGGATTCGTGGGCGTCGATCACGCCGGCGCCCGGGTGCCACAGCACCTGGGTGTCGAAGGCGATCTGGGGCCAGCGGCGGCGGGCTTCCTCGGCGCTGAGGAGTTCGTGGTCGATGCCGCGGGCCTGCAGGACGGCGGCGAGGCGTTCGGGCTGGCGGATGGCGCCGTAGTCGACGGCACCGGCCGGGGTGATGAGCTGTTTGCCGCTGAGGCGGGCCAGTTCGTCCCACCCGGTTTTCGCTTCCTGGACGAGGCCGGTGTAGAACTCGTCGGGGTAGGCGTAGCGGAAGATCCGGGCGGAGCCGTGGGAGCTGCCGGCATCGTTGGCCGGGGTTGAGCGTTCGAGCAGGGCGACGTCGTGGCCGCGGGCGGCGAGCTGCCAGGCGGTGGCGGCTCCGGAGAGCCCGGCGCCGACGACGGCGTATTCGGTCGATTCCATGAATGGCTCCTTAGGCCGGGGGAGGGGCAGCAGGCGCTGCCTTTCTTGATATCCAGTTACTCACCCCAGGTAACCGCTCGTCCAATATCATTTGACTAGTAATTATTAGCGTCAATCGAAAGAATTGGGATGGAACTCCGACAGCTCAGGTACTTCCTCGTCGTCGCGGACGAGCTGCACTTCGGCCGTGCCGCCGAGCGCCTGCACATCACCCAGCCGCCGCTGACCGTTGCCGTGAAGCGGCTTGAGCGGGAACTTGGCGTTCCGCTGTTCGAACGGACGACGCGGCGGGTGACACTGACGCCCGCCGGCAAAGCCTTTCGGGACAAGGCCGGGGCGGCCCTTGGTGAACTTGATGAGGCGGCCGGTGACGTCGCCGAGGTCGCTGCGGGCAGGAGCGGAAAGATCAGGGTGGGCTTCGTCAGCTCGGCGAGCTACACCACCGTTCCCGAAGCCATCCGGGCCTTCCGCGAACAGCGCCCACGGGTGGACCTGGTGCTTGCTCCCCTCACGAGCGGGGAGCAGATTGAGCAGCTGCTTGACGGCGAACTCGATCTCGGCCTCGTGCGGGACCCCGGCCCGGTTCCCGGACTCAGGCTCGAACCCCTCAGTAGCGAGGACCTGGTAGTCGTGCTCCCCGAGTCCCATCCCTTGGCTGCCATGGACGAAGTTGACCCGGAACTGCTCGAAGGGGAGCCCATGATCCTGTTTCCGTACCGCCTGATGCCCGGCTTCGTCTCACGTGTCCTTCGGCTCTTCGACCAGCTCTCCACTCCGCCCATCGTTGCCCAGCAGGCCATCCATCAGGAAACCGTTCTCGGCCTCGTGGCGGCCGGGCTCGGGATCTCAGTCCTGCCACAATCGGTGGAGCGCTTCCACATGCCCGGAATCACCACCCGCCCCTTCGTCGGCAGGCCGCAAACAGAACTCCACGTCGCCCGCGGCCCCCGCAGCTCTCCCGCGGTGGAGGACTTCATAACCTGCCTCAAAGGAGAGATGCCGCAATAGCTCTGATCACAATCTCAGCCGTAGTCTGGGCGGACATCCCAACTGGGGATAGCCAGACCAGAAGGTGAGCAAGCCTGAAGACGATCCGCGACGTCGTGGGGGTCGGGGCCGAATGGAAGCGCGCGGCGCTGCAGGCGTAAGAAACGCCGGGGAGCACCAGGTTCACCATCGCCGCCAACGTGGAAGGCCTGCCCGAATTTGCGGACTGGAAGTCGCTCCCCGGTTGCGCGGCCGGATCGTGGGAGCGGCTGCAGCCACTTGGGAGCATAGCTTCTCCCTCTGCTCTCACCGAAGCGCAACGCGGCACTGCCGGATCTCCAGCGCAGCGTCGGAACATCCACTTCGCCGGCGACTACACCTCGGAAACCGCATGTTCCTATGGTGCCTACCAGGAAGCCGATGTATAAGACGCTCACCGGCATCTACCCGGGCGAGGTTTTCCCCACCGAGATCCGTGGCATAGGCACGGGCTTCGCCGCGGCCGTCAGCCGCGTCGGCGCCGGCATCGCTCTTCTTGGGGCAGGGCTCTCACAATGGCGGGCCCCGCAAACCAAGGGCAATAAGCCTAACTGAGACGGCTCCTGTTTGATTCTTGTTGTTAGTCCTCGCGTGCGGGAACCTTGGTGAGTCAAGTCGCATCATGTTCTGCAGGGAGACCGGCCATGTCATCGGCCAGTACCGGCGCCGCGATCCGCATCTCAGGGGAAGTGGCCGCAGCTGTTGCTGGAGGGCGCCCTGTCGTCGCCTTGGAATCGACCATTTTCACTCACGGCCTTCCCCGACCGCGCAATCTCGAAGTTGCGTTGGAAGCCGAGGAACGCCTCCGCGGACAAGGGGTCGTACCTGCAACGATCGGTGTCTTCGCCGGCGCTCCGACGGTGGGGCTCAGCCCGAAGCAGATCACTTCCCTCGCCAATGACGGGGCAGTCAAGAAACTCAGCCTCCGCGATCTTCCCTTAGCCGCTGCTCTTCAACTCTACGGCGGCACCACCGTAGCAGCGACGGCGTTCCTGGCACACAGCGCCGGCATCAGAGTGTTCTCAACCGGCGGCTTGGGTGGAGTTCACCACGGTGCGGCAACATCCTTTGATGAGTCTGCCGATCTGACCACCTTGTCCCGGACCCCGATCGTCGTCGTCAGTGCCGGCGTGAAGTCCGTACTGGACGTAGCGGCTACCCTCGAACGGTTCGAAACGCTCAACATCCCGGTCGTCGGCTACAGGACCAGGAAGTACCCTGGCTTCTACGTTACCGACTCCGGGTTCGAGATCGAGTACGCGGTCAACTCTGCCGATGAGATGGCAGCAATCTGCAGGGCACGTGATGACCTGCACATTGAATCGGCCATCCTGTTGGCAAACCCGATCGCAGAGGACAAGCAGTTCCCTCCGGCCGAGCTCGACGACATTCTCGCCCGGGCGTGGGCGCAGGCAGAGAAGGACGGGATCAACGGCAAGAGCACTACACCGTTCCTTCTGGACTTCATTCGGCGCGCCTCGAACGGCCGGAGCCTGAATGTCAATGTTGATGTGTACCGCAGCAACGTGTCCCTCGGTGGCGAAGTCGCCATCGCTTTGACCTGCTAACCCCGGAGGAGCCACAGTTCTGTGGCCGTACGGTCGGAATCTCGGCTACAGCCAAACACCACCCAAGCTGCCGGCGCCATCGGGCACATCATTGCTTGCTGTCTCTGAGAGCAGACTGGCAGTCCATTCGGGGCCCCGTTTGGGGTTCAAATTGTCAGGCGACGACCGTGATCCAGTCCCCGTCGATGGCGGCGGTCAGAGGCGTGAGAGGGCGGCGCGCCGGCCCGGTGATGACGCCGCCGTCCGACCCGTTGAAAGTGGAACCGTGGCAGGGGCATTCGAAGTTCGTACCGGCAGGCGCCACCGGGCAGCCGGCGTGCGTGCACGTCGCGTCATAGGCCACGACTTTGCGGTCTTCAGGTCTGTAGACGACGACGGTCCTTCCATTGGCTTTCCCGGTGGCGGTATCGCCGACGCCAACGTCGCTGAGCTTCCCGATCCGGAAAGGACGGCCGGGTGACGCTGAAGCGCCCGGAGCGTCCGGGGCGGTGGTGCTGCCCGAGGGCGGGACGGAACAGGCGGACAGGGCCAACGCACTGCCCGCCGTGGCAGCCGTAGCTATTAGCACGGAGCGTCTTGGCAGGGGATTTCCGGAACTCATGGACCTATCCTGCCAACTCCGCCTGAAAGTGAACTCATCGCAGACATCATTCGGTGCCGTTTCGTCGAGGATTTTCGTCCCAGCAGACAGGATCCTCGGCTGGAGAAGACCCATGAACCTCCCGGCCCCTACTGTAGGTCCGGCCATGGTTCTAGCGGCCGGCCAGGGATGCGCCCATGCCGCCGACACCCGCGCCGGCGGTCAGTTTGGCGTACCAGGCACTGGTCCTCATGACCGCCACTTCCGCGGATGCTGCCCGACCTCCGGCGCTCTGTGAAGTGGGGTATGTCGTACTACGGCGTCGGTGACGGGTGGTGCTTCAGCTGCGGCGGTTTTGCTGGCCACGTCAAGCTCATGTTTGTGAATGGTGCGGCGCTCGAGCCTGTACCGCCGGTAACACCGGTGGGGATGGGCAAGTCGACGCGCGGTGTGGAGCTCGAATCCATAGACGACATCGACGAACTCCAGATCGCGGCATGGATGAAACAAGTCACGTCGGTGCCGGGCGTTGGAGGCAAGAAAGGTTGAACCCGGGGTTGCCGCCAAGGTCTACGGCTGGGGTTCGTAGCCTATTAGCCAGTGGAGGCCGTGGCGGTCTATGACTTGGCCGTCGCTGGCGCCCCATGGTTTTGGGGCCAGCGGGTCCACTATTGTGCCGCCGTCGGAGAGTTTGTCGAACCACGCGTGAAGGACTGCGGGTTCCGCAGCGCCCAGCAATGAGAGCATGAGGCCTTCAATGCGGACACTGCTTTCACCCTTAGCCGCATCTGACCCGCCCAGGGCGACTACTCCACGGAGAACCCCGTGCGCAATGGCGTCGGCCGGACCGTCGTTGCGACCAAAGTCCTTGTACGAATGCAGGGACAGCTCGCCGCCAAAGACTTCCGCATAGAAGGTGAGGGCCTCACGTGCCGTCCCGGGAAAACTGACATATATCTGCGGCGCCGTCATGGGCCGATACTACAATCCCGATCACGCAGCCCTCCGCCCGACACGTCGCCGGTTTTTGGGGGCCCGGACCGAACGCCGAGGAGGGACGTCCGGCCAAGCTGTGAGGCTTCTTCACAGATGATGTCCAGGAGCGCCGTCGCGCCGCTTACGGCGATGTGCGGATTGACGATGCACGCCCGGAGAGCGGTGGTGCCGCGGACGGTTGTTGGTGCAATGAAGACTTTCTTTCCCGCCGGCCTGCAGGGACGCGGCGATGTTCCGGTTGTGTTCGTCCAGGCCGTTGACAGTAAGGCCCCGCCGTCACCGGACCGCGGGGCCTTACGCATTTGCTGCAGGCATTTCCGATGGAACCGTTTTGCGTATGGCCGATGGACAGCTTGGTGTCACATTCCATGGTTCGGCGGTGTCCTATGTTCAACAACGGATCCATTGACGGGAGTTGAAAATGTCACCACGTCGCGTGGTTATCATCGGAGCAGGGTATGCCGGCGTCATGGCGGCGAACAGGCTCGCCGGGAGCAAGCATGAGCTGCAAGTTTCCGTGATCAATCCTGTTGCCGACTTTGTCGAGCGGATCCGGCTGCATGAGGTTGCTGCCGGAAGCAGGCCAACGGCGGCGGTGCCGATGAAGTCTGTCCTGAGCGGGCGGGTTGATTTCGTTGAGGAAAGCGCATCGCGGATCGACCCGGTCAACCGCCGCGTGCATTTCTCAAGCGGCCGCGCACCGATTGGCTATGACGGGCTGCTCTACGCCGTCGGCAGTGGCCAGGCGTCCCCAGGCCTCCCGGACGGGGCATATGGATTTGGCGACGCAGGCTCTGCGGCGCGGTTCCGGGCGAGGCTTACACGGCTGGACCGGGGCGCCACCGTGAGCATCGTCGGCGCTGGCCTGACCGGCGTCGAGCTGGCTGCAGAAGTAGCCCAGCAGTATCCGCAGCTGCGGGTCCGTCTTCTTTCCCGCGGTCTCATTGCGGGCGACCTGTCCGGCTCCGGCACGCAAGCGGTGCGGGCCCGGCTTGCAGCGCTGGGCGTCGAGATGGTGGAGAATGCTGAGGTGCAACGCTGCGATGGCTCCAACCTCATAACTTCAGACGGGGTCACGCTGCCGTCTGATTGCACTGTCTGGGCTGCCGGATTCTCAGTACCGCACCTGGCACGGGACAGCGGGCTGCCAACCGATGCCGAGGGCAGGCTCATCGTCGACGAGTCACTGTCCTGCCCGGACTACCCCGACATTTTCGGGGCCGGCGATGCCGTTCGGGTCCCGGACCCGGTCGGCCGCCATCTGCGCATGAGTTGCGCGACGGCCCTGCCTCTCGGTGCACACGCGGCAGACAGCATCATCGCCCGCCTGGAGAACCGGTCGCCGGCCCCGCTATCGGCCGGATATATGTTCCGATGCATCAGCCTGGGCCGCAGGTCCGGCCTCATCCAGACCGTCGCCGCTGATGACCGGGCCCGGCAGTTTGCCGTTCGGGGCCGTCTTGCCGGGCTGGCGAAAGAGCAGGTATGCCGGATGACCTTGTCCTGGATCAGGAGCGAGATTCGCCGGAGTGGTTCGTTCAGATGGCCCAGGGGCCCGGTGCCAGCGGAAGCCAAGTAGCAGAATGGGATCGGCCAGCGTCTTCGAAGAACACCGTTCCCTGCTGTTCACCATTGCCTACGAGATCACCGGGACCGTCACAGACGCCGAAGATGTCCTCCAGGAAAGCTACCTGAGATGGTCGGCAGTGGACACGGGCCCCATCGGAAATCAGCGGGCCTACCTGGCCAAAACGGTGACCCGGCAGGCACTGAATTCCCTTCGGACAACCCAGCGGCGCCGGGAAGACTACGTCGGCCCCTGGCTGCCGGAGCCAGTGGTCACCCTCCCCGACGTGGCCGAAGACGCAGTTCTGGCTGACTCGCTGTCCTTTGCCATGCTCGTCGTCCTCGAGAGCCTCTCTCCGGATGAGAGGGCCGTCTTCGTCCTCCGCGAGGTCTTTGATTTCCCGTACTCCGAGATCGCAGAGGCGACCGGCAAGACGACGGCGGCCGTCCGCCAGTTGGCGCACAGGGCCAAGGAACATGTACAGGCCCGGCAGCCACGCTTCGAAGTGGACGCACAACGGCAAAAGGTCGTCACCGAGCGGTTCATCGAAGCCCTTGGGGGCGACGTCCAGGCGCTTATGGACGTCCTCGCCCCCGGTGCCGTCCTTCTCTCGGACGGTGGCGGAAAGGTCTCGGCTGCCCGCAGGCCCGTTGTCGGTGCGGACCATGTCGCCCGCTTCCTGCTCGGCATCGCCAAGAAGCCCATTCCCGACATGCGGGTCGAGATATCGTCACTGAACGGGATGCCGGCCATCCTGATTTACAGCGGAGACACCATCGACCTCGCCGTCATGGTGGAGTCGGACAACGACCATGTGACCGGCCTTTACCTTGTCCGGAACCCGGACAAACTCGGTGCTGCCACCACCACGCGGCAGTTCAGCCGGTAGGGCGCGGGCTACTCCCGGCGCGGGACCTGCCCGGTGGCAGGCTTCACAGGTTCGAGGCAGCCTCCGGTGGGTTGGGCTTGGGACGTGCTGCTTCGGATTCCCGGACTTCGGCGGGTGATTCCAGCTCTTCGGGTACTTGTGCCGGAGCCACGGTTTCCGACGCCGGGGCGGGCACGGCCGGTTTGATGTTTTGGTTGACGTGGAAGAAGTTGTCCGGATCGTACTTCGCCTTAAGTTCCGCGAGACGGGCGTAGTTTGATCCGAGCGTGTCTTCGATCCGGAACTGGTCGTCGGCGTCCTGGAAGTTGATGTAGCCCCCTGGCTCGGAGTACTCGTGGAGCGCGGACCAATAGTCCCGGACCCAGGCGATGTTTTGGGCGTTGTCGGCGGGTTCCGGCCACTGCCCGGCGATGACCGGGGCGAAGTTGACGTTCCTGTAGGCGAAGGCGGTCGCCTCGGGCGCAACGCGCTGCACGGCGCCATCTATCGGATAGAAATGGTTGGCCGAGTGGACGGTGGGGATTCCCGGGGATCTTTCGACGGCGACGCGGAGCGCGTCGTCGCTGAGGGTCCTCAGGAAGTCTGCCTTCCAGTAGCCCTGCAGCCCGGGAACACCGCTTAGCCCGTCAAACATGATGTTGAGTGCGGGGTACGGCATCGGCGCGAAGAAGCTTCCCAGTACCTGGCCGGCGTCGACCATGGGCTGCCAGTGCGCCGGTCCAGCGTCGAGGTCGCCGGTCCACATTCCGGCGATGACGGCCACGGGCCGCCCATGCCATTCCTCGGGCAGGAAGGGAACCGGGGGGCCCTGGTGGAATCCGAGGAAGGCGCCCATCTCCTCGCGTTCGGCCGCAATCCATTCCCGGTAAGCTGCGCCCACTTCGGCCCCGGCGGCTGCGTCGAAGAAGATGATCCCGATGTGGACCATGTCCACAGGGTGGAGGCGGAACTCGAGCGACGTCACCACGCCGAAGTTGCCGCTTCCGCCGCGAAGTGCCCAGAACAGGTCCAGGTTCTCGGCCTCGCTTGCCGTCACGAACGTTCCATCTGCGAGGATTACGTCCGCTGAGACCAGGTTGTCGCAGGCGAGGCCGTACTTCCGGGCGAGATAACCGATGCCGCCGCCCAACGTGAGGCCGGAGACGCCAGTCGAGCCGATGATGCCGCCCGTGCTTGCGAGGCCGAACGCGTGGGTCGCATGGTTGTAATCCGCCCAGGTGGCGCCCGGCTCTACGCGTGCCGTCCTTGCCGCGGGGTCCACACGAACCCCCCGGTGCGCTGATAAGTCAAGGACCAGGCCGCCGTCGACCGTTCCGAAGCCCGGAGCGCTGTGCCCGCCGCCGCGAACGGCGAGCTCTATCCCGAGACCGCGGGCAAAGCGGACCGCGGCCATGACATCTGCAACCTGGGAAACCCGCAACACGGCTGCAGGGTGCCGGTCGATCATGCCGTTGTACACGCGGCGTGCCGCCTCGTACTCAGCGTCTCCTTCTTCGATAACCTGTCCGCGCACCTGCTCGCGGAGCACGTTGAAGCGCTCAGTGCCCATCTCAACTCCAGATTATTTTCCGAGACCAGAGGGGGCGCCCGGCTCCAATACTGGCCCAGCGGGGCCGGCGCCATGACCTTCCCGGTATACGCCCGGGGCCCAGACGGGTCAAGAGGACTTTTCTAGTGGCTCCGCGTAGGGATCAGCTGCCGTCACCGACCAGCTTCACCTGGCACCCACGGCGCACCCATCCACTCGATTTACCCCTCGGATAAGTGCGGACAACCCATCTCGGCCGGACAGTGGGTCGTCGCAGAATATCGCCCCCCGGGCGGGTCTCCTGCTGGTTGCCGTAGTTGACGAGGCCTATGACGAGTTCGTGTCCCGGTTCGTCGCCGCGGACGAGGAATCGGTCTTGGAGGAACTGTGTGGCTCACTGCAGCGCACGCCGTGCGGTACCGCCGTTCAACAGGTCGGTAGCCCGGGCCGGAACGAGCTCACGGAGGAAGTCGAGGCGGTCCGGGGCGGGGGAGTTGGCGGCTGCCGCTGCGATTGATTCCAGGGCGGTCATTGCGGTGTGGCGTGCGTCGTCAGGATCCATGCCCCAGGCTTCGCCTTCCCGCACGAGGTGGTCCAGGGTGATGTAGCCGAGCCGGATCTGCCCGGCGATGGCGTGGCCAGCGTTGTTGCTCGGTGCGTAGAGGAGCAGGGTGGGGGCCACATCGTAGAGCGGCGCGAGCAGCACCTCGCCGCCGTCCCGCAGGATGAGTGAGTAGTTCTTGGAGTGGGCGTCGCCGTTGCCGATTGCCAGGTTGAAGGCGACGGCGCGGATCAGGTCCCTGCGGAACACGTCGTCGTCGCGTGTATGCGGGGCGGCGGCATTGACCAGACGGGTCAGCCGCGACGGCGGGGCGGAGCTGCCTTCGTACTTCGCTTCGCTGGCCAGCGCCAGGGCCTGGGTGAAGTCCTCCTGGTGAAGGCGGCTGCCATCCAACGCCCGGTCGTAACGGTCCACCACGATGGCCTGGCGGGAGCCGAACATCTGCAGATGTGTCGTCGCCGCCGGTATGCCGGAAGCCGCTGCCGTCTTCAGTGCCCAGTCCTCGGAGGTGAGAAGATCGGGAATCGTTGATTCCAGCGGTTCCGGTTTGATGATGTGGGTGGACACGGCCCCGCGGCCCGGCCACGCCCAGCCGCCGTCGCCGTGCCGCGTCAGCAGCACCTTGGACTGGACCCCGCCCAAGGACGCGGTAATGAGGAAGTCGTCAGGCAGGTCCCAGGTCGGGAGCGACTCCACGACGGTCGTGACCTCACTGTCAGACATGGGCACGGCGGCGCCCGGCACCTCGGGCGAGTCGCCGGGCGGCAGGATCTGAACAGCGCCGGCGCAGTCCGCACCCAGGACGCGCAGGAGGCCGAAGGCGTCAGGAGTGGACAGTCCGTTTTCCTTGGCGATGTGGGACCGCACCTGGCCTTCGGGCAGGAGCCCGTCAAAGAAGTCGTAGACCTCCGGGCCGTCCAGCCGGTTCCTGCTCACGGGCATGGACAGGGACAGCAGAATGGACCCGGAACCATATTCGGCCAGGGTTGCCCGGTCGTACTGGAAGGACAGGCGAAGCCCGCTGCCTTTCAGCTCGCCGATCCGCTGGCCGCGAAGGAAAACGTCCAGGCACTTCCGTGCGCTCACGGGCGGACCTGGAGCTTGGAGAACCGCGGGACAAGGGCGACGTCACGGCCCAGGACCCTGATGGCCTGCATGGCGACGACGACGGACACGGCTTCGCCACGTTCCAGCCTGATGATGGTTCCGCGCGTTACCTTGAGCCGGTCGGCCACGTCCTGCTGGGTCAGGCCAGCCTCCTTGCGGGCATCGCTGATGGCCCGCCCCAGGGAGGGCGCATCCACTGCGCGGTAGAAGGGAGTTGCCTCATGTTCCATATATCGATCCTACGAGGAAAATCCGGATTTGTTCAATATTTCAAACATCTGTTCATTCTTTCAAATTGTTCGATATTCCAGCCATCGATGCGCCGGCGACGTTCCCAGGATTCACCGACTTTCGCTGGGCCCCGGTTACCGGTTCAGCTCGGCGAGCGAACCGGTTGGCAGGTGGATCCAGCCTTCCTCACGCGCTGCAACCTCCTGATCCGGGCCAGGCAGCAGGGTGGTCCGTGTGGCGGCGGCGCGGGCTGTCAGGGATGCGATGACCGAATCGAGAAGATCATCAGAGGCGGTCAGCTGATCGCGGTAAGTGGCAAGGTCCAGCCAAGGCGCTGCGGCGGCGAGCTGGCCCAGCATGGTCTCACGGACGTCGGACTCCGGCGTCCCGCGGCCCTTGTACCCGCGGGCCTCGATGCCCCATATTTTCAAGGAGGCGGCAGGGTAGACCTCGACAAGACGTCCCGTACCGTCCCTGGGTTGAACGCCACAGAGGTGCGCTATTTTTGACTGAATCACGGCGCAGCGCATGGCCGGATGGGCTAGCCGGTCCGCCGACACGCTCAACGGGATGAGGCCCGTTTGGCGCGTGACGAACCGGTCGGTGGCCCGGTAGGCAAGTTCGCGACGTCCGGCCAGCCCGTCGTGGCGAAGCACGGCATCAGGGTCCTCCCGGAAATGGCCGAGCAGGAATTCGAGGAAAGGCCGGGGCCAGCCAAGAGGGCAGTCGATCCCGGTCGTGTCTGATGCACCAAAAAGCTCGACGACGGTTTCGTCACCCAAGCCGAGCGCCAGGTGGACGAGCCTTGCCTGCGCCCCGCCCCATTCGATGACCGCAGCCGCCGTTCTCTTCGGATCCGCAGCCAGGTCAACCCCGAGAGTCTTCACGCTGTCACTCTAATCAGGACAGACCCCTGGCCATCGCTGTGGGTGAACCGGCTGTGTGGAATTGCGTAAGCAAATCACCTTCACCTCCGCGATCGCAGGTTCTGCGTAATGGCGCGTGAAGCCGCGATGAGGAGCTGGCCAATGGCGTCTGTGCGGGCCTCGATCCACTAGTCCCGCCGGCACCTGTGAGGCGGGAAGCCCGGTCCCTGAAGGGACCGGGCTTCCCCTGCTCGACAGGTACGCCGGTACTGCAGGGCGTTATTGTGTCGCCGAGGACATTTGAAAGGGTGGTCGTATGAAAGAACGCAACGTAGCAGGGACTGTGGGGCTTGATGACTTCTCGCAGGGAGTGGCTGCCCTGAGCTCATGGATCGATCAGGCAACGTCAGCCGGCATCCCGAAGCCGCAACCTGGGCACGGCTGTCGAAAATCACTGAGGAAGCCGGCGAAGTTGTCGCCGCTTACATTGGCGCGACAGGACAGAATCCCCGAAAAGGCGTTACGCACACAATCAGGGACGTTGAGGAGGAACTGTTGGATGTCGCGCTCACTGCGCTGGCAGCGCTCGAGCACCTTCGGGGCCACGACGCACGCTCCGGAACCCTGCTCGCTGACAAGCTCACCAGAACCCTGGAACGGGCAGGCCTCCAGACCTGAACCGCACGTCCTTGCGCCGGGAGGATGAGTACGCGCATGGCGCGCCGGTCCAGGTATTTCCCGGTACGAGGACGCTCCACATAGAAACGAGTACGGGCCCCGTCCTTCAGGACAGGGCCCGTACTCGTTTCTGCTGGTTGGCCGCTACTAACCGATCGGTGTAGGCGGCTGCTCGCCGCGGAGTACGGCGAGCGTGTTGTCGGCGGCTAGCACGGCCATGGCGGTACGCGTCTCGACGGTGGCCGAGCCGAGGTGCGGCACGAGCGTCACATTCTCCAGGTCCAGCAACTCGGGATGGACCTGGGGCTCTTTCTCGAAGACGTCCAGCCCGGCACCGGCGATGACGCCCTCACGCAGCGCGGCGGCCAGCGCCGCTTCGTCGACGATCGGCCCGCGTGCGGTGTTGATGAGGTAGGTCGAGCTCTTCATCGCCGAAAGCTGCTCCGCGCCGATCAGGTGGTGCGTGTTCGGTCCGTACGGGCAGTGCAGCGAAATGACGTCGGAAACCGTCAGCAGCTCGTCGAGGTCGACCCGCCGGGCGCCCAGTTCGGCGGCGATTGCGGGGTCGATCTCGCTGCGCGACTGGTACACGATGTCCATGCCGAAGGCCTTGGCCCTGCGTGCGGTCGCCTGGCCAATGCCGCCCATGCCGACGACGCCGAGGGTCTTGCCCTGCAGGCTGCTGCCGAGCAGGAAGAACATGCCCCACTTCCACGCCTGGCCGGCGCGGATGAGCCGTTCGCCCTCACCGAGGCGGCGGGTTGCCATCAGGATGAGCCCGAACGCGATGTCGGCGGTCGCCTCGGTGAGCACGCCCGGTGTGTTGGTGGCGACGACACCGCGCTCCGTGCAGGCCGGAACGTCGATGTTGTCATAGCCGACGGCGACGTTTGAGACGACCTTGAGCTGCGGGCCTGCGGCGTCGAGCAGTTCGCCGTCGATGCGCTCGGTGAGCAGGCTCACGATCGCGTCGGCGCCGGCGACGCGGCGCAGGAGCTCCTCGCGGCTGATCGACTCCGGGCCGGTCCAGGCATCGACCTCGTGCTCGGCACGAAGCTGTTCGAGCGCGGCGTCAGGGATCCGTCCTGTGACGACTACCCGGCTCATGCGGTCACGATCCATTCGCGCAGGCGTCCCAGGCCCTCGCGGATGTCCGGCACCTCGATGCCCGAGTAGGCGAGCCGGATGTACTGCCGGTCCTCGCCGGGCAGCCGCCGTCCGAAGTGCTCGCGCGTGCAGAAGGAGACGCCGGTCTTGTACAGGGCGTCGGAGGCGAAGTCGCCGACAGCCGTGTAGCCCATGCGCTCCATGACCTCGGTGACGTCGGGGAACAGGTAGAACGTCGACTGCGGCACGGCGACGTGCATGCCGGGGATGGAGTTGACGAGCTCGCAGGCGGTGTCGCGGCGGCCCTGCAGGATGTCCAGCATCTGCTGCACCGAATCCTGGGGACCGCGCAGCGCTTCGACGCCGGCCCACTGCACATAGTGCGTGGTGCAGGACTCGTCGTTGGTGTTCAGCGTGCTGAGCACCTGGGCGATCTCACGCGGGGCGACGGCGCAGCCGAGGCGCGAGCCGGTCATCGCGAACTTCTTGCTGAACGTGTAGAGGATGACCGTACGCTCGGCCATGCCGGGGATCGATGTGATCGAGCTCGAGACGCCCTCGTAGCGGGTCTCGAAGTAGGCCTCGTCGGAGAGGACCCAGAGGTCGTGTTCGATAGCGAGCTGTGCGATGGCCTCACGTTCGGCCGCCGTCGACTCTGCCGAGATGGGGTTCTGCAGGTCGTTGTAGATGATGGCGGCGGTGTTGGGCGTGATCGAGGCGCGGATCTGGTCCAGGTCGATCGCGAAGCCCGTGTCCGTGGGCACATAGCGGTACGGGACGGCCGTGCCGCCGAGGTACTCGATCTGCGATTCATAGATCGGGAAGCCGGGGTTGGGGTACAGCACTTCCTGGCCGGGGTTCATGACCGCCTGCAGGAACTTGGTGATGACGGGCTTGCCGCCGGTCATCACCACCACATTCTCGGGGGAGAACTCGATACCGCGGCGGGAGCCGATGTCGTCGGCAAGGGCTTCGCGCAGTTGCGGGATGCCGGGGCCGGGGCAGTAGCCCGTGTAGCCGTCGGCGATCGCCTTGCTCATCGCTTCCACGATGTTCGGGGCGGTGGGGATGTTGATATCGCCGAGATGGAAGGGGTAAACCAGGTTCCCCTTCGCCTTCCAGGCGGCGGCTGCCTGCGCGACGCTGAAGGCGGTTTCGGTGCCCAGGCGTTCGAGCCGGTGCGCGAGTTGCTGCATGCTGTTCCACTCCTCATCGAGTTGACGTCGGCCCTCCGAAGAAGACCTCATATAGAACTAATATATATCAGCGATCGGAACTAATATATCAAACCGGGAAATGTGATTACCACCCCTGCCGCATGGCGTGCCAGGCCAGGCGAATGTCCTTGGCGGGCAGCGGGACCAGAAGAAACGTCCCACGCAACAAAGCAGCGCCACGGAGGGTAACTCCGCGGCGCTTGTTTGCTGATGAATTGCTTGGCTTGATCAGTTGCTCGGCTGCATTCGGCTGCGTCCCGAAATGTGCTCCACCAGTTCGCCCACCCTCTCTTCGGAGTAGTTGCGTGCGATGTCACCCTGGCTGATGATCCCTACCAACTTGTGGTCGGCGATGACCGGAAGCCTCCGGACCTGGTACTTCTCCATCATTTCGATGGCGGCGTCGATGTTTGCATCGGCGTCAATCCAGTAGGGCTTGCCCGTGGCGAGGTCGCTGGCCAGCACCTCGCGGGGATCGCGGCCCACAGCAACGCACTTGAGCACGATGTCCCTGTCGGTGATCATGCCCTTCAATTTGCCGTCGTCACCACAGATCGGCAACGATCCGCAGTCCAGATCCAGCATCATCCGTGCGGCATCCGCGAGTGACTGGTTCTCCCTAATACACCGCGCATCCGTAGTCATGAATTCACGTACAGCACTCATTGGTCCTCCTTCATCGATTGGAGTATCGACGCAGAGTCACCGGGCACATGCGCCGATGTTGCCAGCCTACGCCCGGGCCGGAGCCGATGTCGACGGCGGTTCCGAACCTCCCGAAACGGGAGGGAAAGGCGGTTGTGCCGGGCGATTCACCACCCGGCACAAGCGCCCGTCGCAAACGGTCTGGAGCGGAGCCGGGGAAGTCAGGCGAACAAGGACCGGGTGTGGTCGTTGAGGAACATTCCGCGCGGATCGAACTCGCGCCGGACCTGGATGAAGGTGTCCAGCTCCGGGTAGAGGCGCTCCAGGCGGCTCCGGGTCATGAAATGGATTTTGCCCCAGTGGGCCCGCGGCTCGAAGTCCCGCAGCACCGCATCGGCGTCCCGGAAGAACTGCCAGTAGTCGGTTCCGGGTTCCGTGGTGAGGGTGATGACGATGCTGTCGCGCCCTTGGAACTGGGACATGTACCCGTCGTCGGCCTTCACCCAGCGGACCTCCACGGGGTACTTCTGGTCGGGGTGCTTGGTCCGGATCAGGTCCTGGATGGCCTCGACGGCGGTGAGTCCGAGTTCGCTGGGCACAAAGTACTCGAGCTCGTGGAACGGCGTGTTGAACCCGCCCGGATAGATCCGGTACGAGCGGTCCAGGCGTGCGCCTTCGACAGTGGAGATCCCCGCCTCGTCCTGGATCTCCGCCACGTTGTACCGTTTGGTGTAGCTGCGGTTTCCCATACGGTGCTCAGGCGAGCCCGGCAGGTCCAGGAGTTCGCACGAGTCGTCCTCCGGGCACCAGAGGAACGAGTAGTGCCGGTTCGAGTCGATGTCAGCCTGCCACGTCGCCGCGGTCTCCGACCATGTGGGATACGTGATCTGTTCCTGCAGGTAGTAGCGGTCCGCAACCGCCAGCTCCACTTCCAGGAAGATCCCGAGCGTTCCCAGGGCAACCTGGGCTGCCCTGAGTTCGCGGAGCTGCCCTTCGCCGATTTCGACGATGTCGCCGTACCCGTTGATCAGCTTCACCCAGCGCAGGGCTGAGGAGAAGCTGCCCAGGTCCTTCCCGGAGCCGTGCGTGCTCGTGGCCAGGGCCCCGGCAATCTGCTGCTTGTCGATGTCCCCCTGGTTGGCCAGTGCCAGCCCTTGTTCCCAGAGCGGATCCCCGAAGGCGTTGATCGTGGTGCCGGCCAACGCCCTGGCGCGGCGGCGGACGCGGTCGGTTCCGGTGATGGCCGACAGGGCAGACATGTCCATCAGGACACCGCCCGTCTGGACCAGCGGCGACGACGAGTGCCCTGACCCGACCGCCCGCACGGGCAGGCCTTCGCGGATGGCGAACCGGACGGCGGCGAGCGCTTCCTGTTCAGTCCGAGGGCGGACGGTGAAAGCGGGCGTCGCGCTTTGGTTCCCGCCCCAGTTGGTCCACGTGACGTCCGTGCCGAAGGGAGCGGACGGGGTTGCCGCACGGTCTGGGGCTGTACGGCGAAGGTTGGCGGTGGTCATAGCAGGACTCCGATGCTGGATCTGAACGCTCATGCGCCGTGGTTGATCATGACGTGCTTGGTGCGGGAGTAGTCGTCCAGGGCGTAGAGCGACAGGTCGCGGCCGTAGCCGGATCCCTTGAACCCGCCCCAGGGCACTTCGCACGCCAGCACCAGGTGCGAATTGACCCACACCGTGCCGAAGTCGAGCCGCTTGGGCACGTTCAGCGACAGGCTCGAGTCCCGGGTCCATATCGAGGCGGACAGGCCATAGGGGCTCTCATTGGCCCGCGTAACGGCTTCTTCGGTGGAACTGAAGGTCTCCACGGTCACCACGGGGCCGAAGACCTCGTGCGTGGCGATGTGTGCGCCGGCCGGGACGTTCGTGATCACGGTTGGCTCAATGAAATAGCCGGGTCCCTCCAGTGCGGACCCGCCGATCGCCACCTCCAGCCCTGCGGCCTTTGCGTCAGCCAGCGACTCCTTGACGCGCTCGAAGTGCGGGCGCGAGATCATGGGACCGATTTCGACGTCGTCACCCCCCTCCGGCGCGCCGACCACCAAAGTGCCCACTTCCCTCACCAGGTGCCGGGTGAACTCTTCGGCCACAGACTCGTGCACGAGCACGCGGCAGGCGGCGCCACAGTCCTGGCCGGCATTCCAGAACCCGGCGTTCCGCACGCCAACCGCAGCGGCGCGGAGGTCGGCGTCGGGAAATACAACAACGGGAGCCTTGCCGCCCAGTTCCAGGTGGACGCGCTTGACGGATTTCGCTGCGGTCTCGGCCACTGCCCGCCCGCTGGCAACGCTTCCGGTCAAAGCGATGAGGGCAACGTCCGGGTGCTCGGCGAGACGCTGGCCAACCGTCCGGCCCTGGCCCGTGACGACGTTGAGGATGCCGTCCGGGATGCGTCCGGCCAGGACTTCTGCCAGCTTCAGCGTGGACAGCGGCGTCTGCTCGGACGGCTTCAGGACGATGCTGTTGCCGGCGGCCAGGATGGGCGCGATCTTCCAGGCCGCCATCAGCAGCGGATAGTTCCACGGCGTGATGACGCCCACCACGCCCACGGGCTCCCGGAGGATGACCGACGTATGTCCGGTTGCGTAGTCGCCGCCGGCCATGGACGTGAGGGTGCGGGAAGCCCCGGCCATGAAGCGGAAAGTGTCGATGGTGCTGGAGACGTCGTCCTCGGCGACGGTGCGGGGCTTGCCGGTGTTCGCGGATTCGATGACCTCGAAGGCCTCGCGGTTGGCTTCGATGATGTTGGCGATCAGGCTCAGGACCTCGGAGCGTTCTTTGGGCGTCGTGGCGCCCCAGGACGTCTGGGCCGCGGCGGCCGCCTCGACCGCCACGTCCACGTCGGCGGCGGTGCCGGCCGGAACAGCAGCGATGACTTGCCCGGTGGCAGGATTTTCGACGTCGATGAGCTGGGCGGAGGAGCCGGGAACAAAGGATCCCCCGATGAAGTGCCCGGTGGGCGGAAGGACTCCGGCGGGGCTGTGGTCCGCGGCGGAGCGTCGGACTGTGAACGGCTCGGTCTGGGTGAGGGTCATGATGTTTTGCCTTTGCTAGATCAGGTCGTTTGCGAGTGTGGGGGTGGGAAAGGGCGCGGCGGTCTTTTTCTGGAAGGCGCGTGCAGTGAAGTAGTAGAGCGGGGCGACAACCACCAGGCCGACGATCCAGGAGATGTCCACGCCTCCCAGTGCTGCCGCGAGCGGGCCGGTGTAGAGGGCAGTCGCCGAGAACGGAACCTGGATCAGGGCCCCGGCAACATACGAACCGATGGCCACCCGGTTGAACCGGCCGTACACGCCGCCGTCGCGCTGGAAGAAGTCCTCAACCCTGTAGTCGCCGTGCCGCAGGAGGTAGTAGTCAACGAGGTTGATGGCAGTCCAGGGAACCAGGACGTACATCAGGAAGGACAGGAAATTCGTGTAGAAGAAGATGAAGTTGTCGCGGGCGAACAGCGCAATCAGGAGCGCGATGGTGAAGATGATGACGGACGCGATGCTGCGGGTCTTGGCGTGCGGCAGCCAGTTGGGCCGGAACGTCTGCCCGATGGTGAGGGTGCAGAGGACCCCGCAGTACAGGTTCATGGCGTTGGAGGCGGCCACGCCAAGGCAGAAGATCCCGATGACGGCCAGGGTCCATGGCTGGAGCAGGGCGCCCAGGCTTCCCACGATTTCGACATTGCCGGCCTCGGCGCTCAGTGCCACGGCGAGAGTTCCCACCACGGCCCCCAGGATCATCGGGAAGAGTGTTCCCAGGACGCAGCCCGAGTAGGACGCCCAGAAGGCTGGTGCCGATCCGGTTCCCTGCGGCATGTACCGGGAGTAGTCAGAAACGTACGGTGCGTAGGCGAGCTGCCAGAGCGCGGACACGGAAATGGTGCCCATGAAGCCAACCCAGTTGAAGGCGCCCTGCGCCATGAAGTTTGCCGGGAGTCCGTGCACGAACACGATCCAGATGAAGGCCAGCAGCAGGGCCGCTCCGGCCACAACGCTGAGGAAGCGGGCGTAAGCGTGGATGAGCCGGTAGCCGAAGATCGTGGCGACCACGCTGACCAGGCCGATGATGATGATGCCGCCGTCCACGCTGATGCCTGGACTGACCGCGGCCATGGCTTCCCCGCCGAAGACCAGGTTGGCCGCGAAGAACCCGACGTACATGATGACCACGATCACCACGATCAGCAGCGCTCCGTATGACCCGAACTGGCCGCGGGTCTGGATCATTTGTGCGACGCCGAGCTGCGGGCCCTGCGCGGAATGCAGCGCCATGAAGATGCCGCCGACCACGTTGCCAATGATGATTCCCACGATCGCCGTGGCAAAGTCCAGGCCAAACACCGTGGTGGCGAGTCCGCCGGTCACGATGGTCATGATCATGATGTTGGAGCCGAACCAGATGGTGAAAAGGTCGCGGGCCTTTCCGTGGCGCTCATTGGCGGGAATGGGCTGGATGGTCTTGTCCTCGAGCCGCGGAACTTCCGTGGCGGGAGTGGTTTGGGTGCTCATCACAGGCTCCGGGAGGTTGTCTGCAGTTCCCGGACGGTCTCGGCGGCAGCCTTGCCGCGGTTCACCATCAGGGCGAGAAGGTCGAAGACCAGGGTTGCCGCTGCGACGCTGGTGATGTCGGCATGGTCGTAGGCGGGGGCGACCTCGACGACGTCGGCGCCCACGATGTTGATGCCGTTCAGGCCGCGGAGCAGTGCCAAAAGTTCACGGGAGTGGAGTCCGCCCATTTCAGGGGTTCCGGTGCCCGGCGCGTACGACGGGTCCAGGACGTCGATGTCGATGGACACGTAGACGGGGGTATTGCCGAGCCGGTCCTTGACCTGCTGGATCGCTGCCGGAACGCCGATGACGTCCAGGTCGGAGCAGCGGATGATCTGGAAGCCGAATTCGTGGTCGCGGAGGAAGTCGTTGCGGTCGTAAACCGGGCCGCGGATGCCGACGTGCATGGACTTGTCCTCCACCAGGAGGCCTTCTTCGAATGCCCGGCGGAAGATGGTTCCGTGTGTGACCGGCTGGTCGAAGTATGTGTCCCACGTGTCCAGGTGGGCGTCGAAGTGCAGCAACGCCACGGGTCCGTGGACCGCGTTCAAAGCCCGCAGCATCGGCAGTGCAATGGTGTGGTCGCCGCCGATGGAGATGAGCTTCTTGTCCCCGCTGATCAGCGGGAGCGCCTGCTCCTCGATTTCACGGACGGCGCGGGTTAGGTCGTACGGCGTGCAGGCGATGTCGCCGGCGTCCACAACCTGGACTTCATACACAGGCTCAACATCGAGTTCGGGATGGTATCCGGGACGCAGGAGCCGGGAAGCCTCGCGGACTGCGGCAGGACCGAAACGGGCGCCGGGCCGGAAGGAGGTCCCGCCGTCGAACGGCACACCGACGATTGCAATGTCGTAGTCCGGTACGCGGTCGATCTGGGGCAGCCTGGCGAAAGTGCCAAGGCCGGCGAACCGGGGGACTTTGGTTGCGTCGACGGGGCCAATGGGTTGGTGCGTTGTCATGCCGGAATCCTTCGGGGAGAGGGGTGCTCGCCTTTGAGCGGGAAGTAGGTAATTCAATTCTTGGTGACCCGCATCACGGCGTATAGCGGTAGATTGACTACAAATGGCCGAGGCCCTTAGACATATGTATAAACGCCTGCAAACGGGCGGCCCAGCAGCAACCAGGAGCGCATTCCGTGGCAATAACCGTGGCTGAACTCGTAGCCGAACCCCAGCTTGGGCTCACGCTCATGGCCGGATCGGAAGGCCGCGACAACCGCATCACCTGGGCCCACACCTCGGACCTGCCACGGCTGTGGGAGTGGGTCACCGGCGGTGAGCTCATGATGACCAACGGCCTGTCCATCCCAGCGGATGCCGCCGGACAGGTGGCGCTTGCCGAGGCGATGGTCGATTCCGGCGCCAGCGCCCTGGCCATTGGCGAGAAGATGCACGCTCCGGAGCTGCGCCCTGAGTTCCTTGCTGCGTGCGACCGGCTGCCGTTGCCCCTGATCAACATCCCGTACCCGCTGCCCTTCATTGCCATTGCCCGGTCCGTGGCGGAGTCGTCCTTGCTCGAGGAATCACACCGCCTCCGCCAGACAGCCCGCGTCTACGACCTCCTCCGCACCGCCGGAGAAGCGGGGGACCATTGGCAGAGCCTTGTCCGGAGACTGGCCGCCGAGCTGGACGCCGACCTGCTGGTGGTGGACCGGCGGTGCCTGCACCCGTGGCATCCCGAGGGCCGGCCGCTCCCGGATTTCCTCGCGGACGCGTGGGCGCCGTCGCCGGGACACGTCACGCCCGCGGGCAAGAATTTCCAGTGGCACCGGGTCCGCGGCAGGCACGTGCTGACGATGGACATCCCTACCCATGCCAACGCCCTCCTGGTGGTGCTTCCCAACAGCGAACCGCACCCGGACGCCGTCGTGCTTCTGCATGCCGCAACAGTCCTGGGACTGCAGCTTTCACAGACAGTCCTGTCCCTGGAAAGCCGCCACCGGCTGGCCGGCGAATTCCTGCTGCAGGCCCTGGACGGCAGGCTGGGGACGGCGGAAGCGGAAAGCCGGCTGGCGGCCTTCGATGTGCCGGCCCAGGATTTCCTGATGGCTTCGGTCTCGGCGGACGACGGCGACTGGCTGGCGAACGTCCACGTCGAACTTTGGCGTCACGGCGTCGCCGCCGCATCGCTGAAGCGGAATGACAGGCTGCACGTGGCCGTTCCTGCTGACGCTGCCGACGACCTGCTGCTTCACTGTGCGGGGCCGGGCGCACGGATCGGCATCAGTGCTCCCGCCACTGCCGCCGGCATCCAGCGGGCGCTGCAGGAATCGTTGTGGGCCCTCGGTTCGGCCCAGGCCAACAAGCTGGCACTGTCCCGCTACGCCCAGGGCCCGTCGTGGCTGGGGCTTACGGGCTTCGAGGAAGGGGCGGCGCTGGTCCAGCGCCTGCTGGGCCCGATTTTCGACTACGAGCAAAGCCAGGAGGGCGATCTCCTGGTGACGCTGAAGACGTATCTGGACACCCAAAGGTCGTGGCAGAAGACGGCTTCCGCACTCTTCGCGCACCGGCAGACCATCATTTACCGCATGCGTAAGATCGGTGAGCTGACGGGCCTGGACATGGGTGAAACGTCCACCGTGGCGCAGCTCTGGTTTGCGCTGCAGATCCACGAGGCCATGAGGAAGTGAAGCACCCGTAAAGTAAGCAGGGTGAGCAACCGGATCAGCCCGTACGATGCCTGGCAGCGCCTCCTGGAAGGCAACGAGCGTTTCGTCGCGGGGGATTCCAGGCACCCGAACCAGAACGCCACCCGCCGCAGCGAGCTGGTGAACACCCAAAACCCTTTCGCGGTCATCTTTGGCTGCGCCGACTCCCGTCTCGCGGCGGAGATCATCTTCGACGTCGGCCTGGGCGACGTCTTCGTTGTCCGCACGGCCGGGCACGTGATCGACGACGCCGTGCTCGGCTCGCTCGAGTACGCCGTCTCGGTACTGCACGTCCCGCTGGTTGTCGTCCTCGGCCACGACAACTGCGGCGCCGTCACTGCGGCGAAAGAGGCCGTGGAATCCGGCGACGTGCCGCAGGGCCACATCCGCGATCTGGTGGAACGGATCACACCGTCGGTGCTGGGCTCGCTGCGCGAGAACAAGACCGACGTCAACGACATGGTGGTCGAACACGCCAAGCAGACCGTGCGCCGGCTGCTGGACAGTTCAAGGATGATTTATGACGCCGTGGATAATTACTCCACCGCCGTGATCGGCGTTGCATACCGGCTCGAGGAAGGCCGGGCGCAGCTCGTGTCCACGTCCGGCGTCCTCTGAAGCCTGCCGCTATCCGCTGACCACCCCTGTCCGGGCGTTCCAGACCAGCCGCCCGCCGCGGAAATCGGATTCGCGGCCGGCGGGAACCGAATACTCGTCGGTGATCGGGAAGCCAAGCCGGCCTTTCTCCCAGCCCAGGGACGCCCACATGGTGCGGATCGCGCCGTGGACTTCGCGGGCGCCGGTCTTGGATGACCAGTAGATCGAGGCCCCCCGGGAGAAGTGGTTGTAGCGGCCCGCCCCGCCGGGAGTGACTTTTTCGTCGGTGATGGGGTAGCCGAGCGGGCCTTTCTCCCAGCCCAGGGACGCCCACTTGGTGCGGATCGAACCGTGGATTTCGTGGGCACCCGTCTTGGGTGACCAGTAGACCGATGCCCCGCCGGAACCGGAGAAGTGGTTGTAGCGGCCCACCCGGTCAGGGGTGGCTTTCTCGTCGGTGACTGGATAGCCGAGCGGGCCCTTCTCCGCGCCCAGGGAGATCCATTCGGTCCGGATCGCACCGTGGATCTCATGGGCGCCTGTCTTGGGCGACCAGTAGATCGAGGATCCACCGAAACCGGAGAAGTCGTTGTAGCGGCCGACGCCGTCAGGCGTGACCGTCATGTCCGTTGTCGGGAAACCGAGCACACCGGCGGCCCCGCCCGCGGCCTTGTAGCTGGTGTAGACCGCGGCATGGACTTCATGCGCCCCTGTCTCGGGCGACCAGCAGATCACCCCGAGGACAAAGTCCTGGCACTTTCCGCCCGTGACGGCGTACTGGTCTGTGAGCGCCCGGCCGAGGCTCGACCCAGGGCGGCCGGCGCCGATCTGCTGCGCCTTGACGGCGATCGGGTCGTCGGTGCCGTTACCGGTGAGCATGACCTGCTGCGCGCCTTGGCCGTCATCGGCGGTGATCAGGTAGAAAGTGTCCTGTGTGCCGGCCTGTCCGAGGGCCGTCGGCGTGAAGGTCACGCTCTGGAAGGCCGACTCACCCGGGGGAATCGTGATGCCCTCGGAAATGGGGGCGCTCGTCGCGAAGGCACCCAGCGGCGCCTTCGCCTTGGTGATGGTCATCGGGATGTTGCCGGTGTTGAGGATGGTGAAGTCTGCCGTGGCCGACGTCCCGACGGGGACGTCCCCGAAGTCCAGCGAGGGCGGCATCTGCAGGTGCGCGGCACCGGAGACGGCGGTTGCGTTAAGCGGCACGGTCACGGAGCCGCGGTCGCTGGCGATCACCAGCGAGTCCGTCACCGGGTCCGCGATCGTGGGGCTGAAAGTCACGGACACCGGCACCGAGGCGAGGGGCTGGATCTGCTGGCCCACCACCGGGAGCGTCGTCGCGTCGACGCTAAGCTCCGCATTGGCCGGCAGGGTGACGCCGGTGATTTCGACGACGGTGGCACCGGTGTTGACGATGTTGACAGTTTGCCGGCTGAGTGTGGGGACCGGCACGTCCGTGAACCGGAGCGCCGCCGGGGTGGCGCCCAGGCCGTCCCTGGTGCCGACGGCGTGGACACCGAGGAGAACGGTCTCGCCGTCGGCCGTTTTGACAGTCAGGGTGCCGTCGGCCTGCCCGGGAGCTGTCGGCGAGAAGATCACCGGCACGGTGAGGCTGTCGCCGGTCGCCAACGTGGCAGGCAGGCTGGTCAGCGTTCCGATCCCGAACGGCGCGGCAGCCGTGATGGAGCTAAGCGTCACCGCCCGGGTGGCGGTGATCGTAACATTGCCGGTCTGGCTGGCGTCCACCCCGGCCGTGCCCAGGTCTGTGGATGTGGCGCCCACGGCTGCAGTCGTCGGGGAACCGAAGCCCAGCACGTGGCCGTCGCGGGTGCCGACGAACACCCTGCCGTTGTCCGTGGCCACCGAGGAGAACTTGGCCGCCGTGCCAATCGGGGTGCTGAACACCTGCTGGAGTGAGCCCGTGCTGTCCGGGAGGGCACGGTAGGCCCGCAGTTCCGCATTGACGCCGGTTCCTCCGGTGGAGTAGACCGCCCACACGAGGGCGGACGATCCGTCGGTGCCGGAAGACGTCACCGTCGGGGCGCCGGACGTGTACCCGAAGGTGCCCGCTGATGTCCCGACGGAGGCGAGCCTGATCCCGCCCGTGGCGCCGGGCACAAGCTTGAAAGCGCGGAGGAACCCCCTGTTCTCGACTGTGTAGAGATACCCGCCGTCATTCGTGCCGAGGAACGCGGGCCGTCCCCACACGCCGTTGTAGGGTCCGGCCGCATCGAGGACCGCATCAGTGCCGTCCGGTCCCTGCGCCATGCCGCCCAGACTGTCCCGGTCCAGCAGGTAGACGTGCCCGTCCTTGCCCACCTGGGCCAGCAGGTGCGGGTGCTCGGCCGTGCCATAGCCGTCAGGGACGGCAACCGGGGCGCCGGCGCCCAGGTCGGCGTCGCTCTGGTCCAGCCTGAGGTTGCCGGCCGGGCTGAAGAAGTCGGTGGGGCTCAGGTTGCCGTCACTTCCGACCCGGAGCCTGACCACCGATTCCGCCAGCGTGCTGGGAGGCGCATTGCCGGGACCGGCCTTGGGGGAGATGCCGTTCCCGGTGGCAAACAGGATCTGGCCGGGACCGTCGGAGACCAGTCCTCCGCCGGACTGCCAGATCCCGCCCTCCGCGTTGGCGTTGCCTGACTCGGTGGCCCACATGGTTGCCTGCCGTCCGCTGGTGGACACGCCGATGACGTAGCCGACGAAGGGCGTGTAGTCGCAGTGGCTGGCGAAGCCCGCATACACCACCCCGTTCATCAGGAGCAGTCCCGGCCGCTGCATGGCGGTCATCGCGTTGAAGGGGCGGGTCGGGTCGTTGGTGGGGGCGCCGCTGATGAGGACGGGAAACCCGGCGCGCTCCGCCCCGGTCACCTGGTCGAGTGAGTGCATGTACCAGTGGGGGAGCTGGGGGCTCGCGCCGTCGTTCGTCTTTGCCAGCAGGAACACGCTGTTTGTTGCCGGGTCGAAGACAGGGGTGGACGTAATGCCGATGTTGGGTGTGAGGTCACCGCAGCTCACGGTCGACGCCGGCCAGGCCGGCCCGAGGGAACGCTGCCACCTGGTTGCCCCCGTGTCACTGTCCAGCCCGTAGACGGCATTGTTCTCGGTCGCGGCTATCACGGTGCCGCCGACCACCAGTGGCTGCGCGTAGACCTGCCCGTCTACCGCCGTCGAGAAGAGCTTGCCGAAGTTTGCCGACGAGACGGACGACGGCGAGAGGATGGTCTCGTTGCTGTCCCACCCGGTGCGGAGCGTATCGTGGGCAATCGTCCCGACGTCGGCCACGCCGGCTCCTCCCACGGATATCCCGGCGAACACAAGGACCGCCGAGAGAAGAGCACTCAACCCGCGCCGGTGCTGCAATGGAATGCCCGGCTTTGCAGCCAGGACACGGGTCAACGCCCCAGTTCTATGTTGATCGCGCATGTTATTTGAGACCTGTCTTTTACCGTTGCTGGACTAGGCCAAGTCCGATGCAGCTGGGGAATACATCGGGACCCCCTTGACCACCCCACTGTCTGTGGCGGGCCCTGCGAAAAAGTGGGAGCCGACCGTGAGAAATGAACTGGCACCCCTAAATGAGGGGGTCGGCGCGTGGCGCGATTGACAGCAGCAACGGTTGGCCCAATGGCCGCGGGCACGCTAAAGGCGCCCCGGAGGGGCCGGGGATGACGGTATTTGTGATCAGGTCGGAGCTAGTACATGCGTTTCAAGGAGCAGCCCGGGGCTGCGTGGATGGTGTTCTGGCCGGCGGCGGCCGCCTCGGACGGGCTCCTAGTCGGGCCGTCCGACGACGACGTGTGACGGACTGTGCGTGACGTAGCCAGTAACCCAGGACGAAAGTGCGCGGATCTTCTGCTGGGTGCCGGGGAGCAAGGCGAGGTGAACGCCGAGCCACGAAAGGAACGCCAGGGGGCCTTGCAGTTGGATCCGCTTGCGGCCCAGCTCGGCGACTGCGGCGCCGCGGCCGACCATGGCCATGTAGCCCTTGTCCCAGTAGGCGAAGGGCTGGCGGGAACCGCCGGCAAGGTCAGCCTGGATATTGCGGGCGGCCCATTTGCCGGACTGCTCGGCAACCGAGCCGAGCTGGGGAAGTTTGGCGCCAGTGGCGTCGGTGATGTTGGCGGAGTCGCCCAGGACATAGACGCCTTCAACGCCGGGCGCGGTCAGGTCCGGCAGCACGTCGATGCGCCCGCCCTTGCCCTGCGGGAGGCCCGAGCCGGCGATGATTTTTCCGCCCTTCAGGCCGCCGGCCCAGACGACGATCTGCCCCGGAATGACCGTCCCGTCCGCGAGCGTCACACCGTCGGCACGGACCTCGGTTACGCCCTGGCCCATGTGCAGTTGGACGCCCAGCTTCACCAGCCGGTCACGGGTATAGGCCTGTGATTTCGCGGAGAACGCCATCAGCACATTCGGCACCATGTCCACGAGATGGACGCGGCACCTCGCGGCAAGGTCCGGCGAAAAATACTTCGGCACTAGGTATTTGATGTTCTCGGCGAGGGCGCCGGACGTCTCCACGCCAGTGGGGCCGCCGCCGACGACGATCACGTCGGCATTGCCCGTGTGCGCACGGTCTGTCTCGTCCAGGACGGTGGTGAGGGCGGCGCTCAGCCGCGTGGCATCGGCCACGGAATACAGCGGGTAGGCATGTTCTTCGGCGCCCGGGGTGTTGAAGAAGTTCGGCACGGCGCCGGCGGCGATGACCAGGATCCGTGCCTGGTAACGGGACCCGTCGACAGTGGTGACGGTGCGGGTGGCGGAATCTATTGCCGTCACCTCCGCGGTGAGGACCCGGACTTTCTGCGAGCCGCGGAACACGGAGCGCAATGGCCGGGCCACGGCGGACACACCGATCTGCGACGCAGCCACCTGGTACAGCAGGGGCTGGAACTGGTGATAGTTGTTCGCGTCGATAAGGAGTACACGGATGCCGTTACGGCCGAGGTGCTCTGCTGCGGTCATGCCGGCAAACCCACCGCCGACCACGATGACCTGATATGTATCGTCCATTCGTGCAACATACCCCGCCAGGCAAACGTGCAACAGGGGCATTCGGGTGCGGCCGCACCCGAATGCCCCTTATCTTTGCGGCCTACGAGCCTTCGTTTGCCGTGACGGCATTGACTGCCAGGGCATCAGTGATTTCGCTGTCGATGTCGGCAGAGGACAACTCCGCAGCTGCCGGGACGGCAGCGGCGTGCTCGGCCAGGACGCCGGTCTGGTGCCGGATCTTGAAGCGGTACAGCAGGGCACCGCCTGCGGTGACAGCGGCGACGAAGATGACCCCGCCCCACTGCAGGTACCACTCGAACGGCGGCACGGAGTTGTAGATTTCCGGGCGCGGCCAGACCAGGTTCAGCGTCATGGCCCCGCCCCACAGGACCGCAAGGATGTTCACGGGCAGCCCCCACTTGCCCATGCTGAAGCCGGCTTCCGAACGGTCATCGAGCAGCGGCCACTTCCTGGCGAGCCGCTTGCGCAGCAGGGGAACCGTCACCAGCAGGTAGGACAGGTAGATCAGGACGATGCTGATGCTGGACAGAATGGTGAAAATGGCCGGCTGCATGACGTTGACCAGCAGCGGGATAACGGCAATTACGCCGATCACGATGGCTGCGACGGTGGGTGTCTTGCGGACCGGGTCCACCTTGCTGAGCTGCCGGCTGAACGGCAGGTTGTTGTCCCGCGCCATGGCGAACATCATGCGGATCGCAGCGGCGTGGACGGCCAGCGTGCAGACCACCACGGCCACCACGATGCAGGCGAGAAACGCCTTGCCAAAGGGGCCGCCGAGGACGGAGAGCACGATGTGCTGCAGGCCGCCGTCGGCAGCCCCCACCTTGGGGTCGGTGAGGTCCGGCGCAGCCAGGATGCCGAAGAGCAGGATCAGCCCGCCCAGCACGAAGGATGCCGTGACGGCCCGCAGGATGGCTTTCGGTGCCGTGCGCTTGGGGTCCTTCGTCTCCTCGCCGAGGGAGCTGGCGGTGTCAAAGCCGTACATGACGTAGCCGGAGGCCATGGCGCCGATGAGGAACACACCGAAGAAGCCAAGGTCGTGGCCTTCGCCGAAGCCGGCAGTGTCGAAGAAGACCTCCGGGCCCCGCACCACGTGCCAGCCCAGCGCGAGGATCAGCAGCACGGCCGCGATCAGCTCGACGAAGACTCCGATGCTGTTGATCCGGGTCATGAGCTTCACGCCGAACGCGTTGATGAGCGTGGAGATGGCGATCATGATGGTGGCGAGCAGAACCCCGTTAAGGGCAAAGTCGTACGTGCCGGTGCCGTCACCGACGATCTGGAAGCCGGACCAGAGCTGCGGCAGGGTGATCTGCAGGGCCAGTGCCACGGACCCCAGCGCCATGATCGAGGACAGCAGCAGCAGCCAGCCGGCGAGCCAGGCCGAAGTGCCCGAGGCGAGCCGCTTGGCCCAGTTGTAGACCGAGCCGGCCACGGGATAGCGGCCGGCCAGTTCGGCAAAGCACAGCGCCACCATCAGCTGGCCGACGAAAACGATGGGCCAGGACCAGGCGTATGCCGGGCCGGCCATGGAGAAACCAAAGTAGAACAGTTGAAAAACACCGGTGAGGATGGAGATGTAGCTGACGCCTGCGGCGAAGCTGGCGAACTTGCCGATGCTCCGGTCCAGGGTCTGGGCATAGCCGAATTCGTCCATGCCGCTTGAATCAGTACTCTTGCTGGGTTCCAACATCTGAACTCCTAAGTCAGAAAAGCACGTTGGTGATTACCCGCGGCCTCCATTGGACGCAGATTAAATCACACTGCTGAAATCGACGGGCCGGGCACCGCGCTGCGGCGCCCGGCCGTCTTCCCCCATTGCTGTTGACTGGCCGCTGAAACTTATGGACACACGCCTCGGACTCCGTTGTGTGTGGCGTGGGTCATAGTAAGCAGGCTAGTCGATGCTGAACATGTGTTCAAGGCTTGCTTGTGAACGAATGTTCAATCATAGTTGCGCCGGATGCGGGCGAATGAAGCTGCCGCTCAGGCGAGGGCCGCGCTGAGCTCCGCCTCCGCCGTCGCTGTTTCACCGCTGCGGCTCGCGCGGATGAGGTCCGCGCAGCGTTCACCGATCATCATGACGGTGATGTTGGGGTTGACCGTGACGTGCTCCGGCATGACGGAGGCGTCGGCGACGCGCAGGCCGGTGACGCCTTTAACCTGCAGCTCCGGGTCCAGCGGCGACATAACGTCGCCGGCCGGGCCCATGCGGACGGTGCCGACGGGGTGGTATACGGTGTTGTGCGTTTTGCGGATGTAGTCCTGCAGGTCCTCGTCGGTCTGCGCCTCGATGCCCGGGGAGAGCTCACGGCCGGTCCATCCGGCCATGGCGGGCTGGGCGGCGATTTCGCGGGCCTTGCGGATTCCCGCGACCATGACGCGCATGTCGTGGCCCTCCGGATCGGTGAAGTACCGCGGGTCGACCATGGGCTTGTCGCGGAAGTCGCGGCTGCGCAGCCGGACCGTGCCGCGCGAGCGGGCGTGCGTGACGTTCGGGGTGAGGCTGAAGCCGTTCTCCGTGGTGGGGTAGCCGTACCGGAGGGTGTTCATGTCGAACGGGACGGAGCCGTAGTGCATCATCAGGTCCGGGCGGTCCAGGCCGCTCTCGGTGGGTGTGAAGATGCCGATCTCCCACCACTGCGTCGAGGACTGCACCATCGGCTGCTTGGCTTCGAACTGCACCACGCCTTCGGGGTGGTCCTGCAGGTGCTCGCCGACGCCGGGGGAGTCGACCAGGACCTCGATTCCATGTTCTGCCAAGTGCGCGGCCGGGCCGATCCCGGAGAGCATGAGCAGCTTCGGCGAATCGATGGCGCCGGTGGACAGGACCACCTCGCAGCGCGCGGAAAGCCGGTGGGTCCTGCCGAACGCCGAGTCCACGACGTCGACGCCGGTGCACCGCTTATCGGCGTCGAACACCAGCTGGCGGGCACGCAGGCCGGTCAGCAGGGTGAAGTTCGCGCGCTCGATGATCGGGTGGATGTAGGAGACCGAGCTGGAGGAGCGGGTGCCGTCCGCGCGGCGGTTGATCTGGAAGAAGTTGGCGCCGTTGACCACGGTGGTTCCGGTGTTGAACTGCGCGCGCGGTATGCCTGACTGTTCGCAGGCGTCCAGGAGCGCGACGCCGGCGGGGTCCGCCGGGGGCACGTTCATTAGGTGCACGGGGCCCGAGTCGCCGTGGTGCGGCGCGTCCGGGCCGGCGTCCTCGTTGGTCTCCAGCCGCTGGTACAGCGGCCAGGCGGCCTCAGCGTTCCAGCCGGCGGCACCGTATTTGGACTCCCACTCGTCCAGGTCTTCGCGCGGGGCCCAGAAGGCGATGCAGGAGTTGTGGCTGGAGCAGCCGCCCATGACCTTCGCCCGGGCGTGCCGCATGAAGGAGTTGCCGTTCTCCTGCGGTTCGATCGGGTAGTCCCAGTCGTAGCCGGACTCCAGCAGCTCCATCCAGCGGTCGAGCTGCAGGATCTCGGGTATGCCGCGGTCGTCCGGGCCGGCCTCCACCAGTGCCACGGACACGGCCGGGTCCTCGCTTAGCCTTGCGGCGACGGCGGCGCCGGCGGATCCGCCGCCGATGACGATGTAGTCGAACTCTCGGCCATTGAGGCTCTCGACGTTGTCGGTGTGCATCTAGTTCTCCTTGCTGTGGTCAGCGAACCAGCCGGTCGCCTGCGGGCTGGTGTTCTGGTAGATGTGCTTGGCTTCCTGGTATTCGGCGAGGCCGGTTGGGCCAAGTTCGCGGCCGACGCCGGACTGGCCGAAGCCGCCCCACTCGGCCTGGGGGAGGTAGGGGTGGTAGTCGTTGATCCAGACGGTGCCGTGCCGCAGCCGGCCTGCCACGCGCTGCGCCTTGCCGGCATCCTGGGTCCAGACGGCGCCGGCAAGCCCGTAGATCGTGTCGTTGGCGGTCGCCACGGCCTCGTCCTCGGTGCGGAAGGTCTCGACCGTCACCACCGGGCCGAACGCCTCGTCCACGACGACGGACATTCCCTTGCGCACGCGGTCCAGGACGGTTGGCTGGTAGTAGAAACCGGCGTCGTACTTCTGCCCTGCGGGGGCCGCGCCGCCGCACCGCAGCCGCGCACCCTCGTCCACGCCGCGCTGGACGTAGGAGTGGACCTTGTCGCGGTGGGCCGCGGAAATCAGCGGCCCGGTTTCTGCGGCCTCGTCGAAGGGGCCGCCCAGGCGGATATCCTGCGCGCGGCGGACCAGCTCGTCAACGAAGCGTTCGGCGATCGATTCCTCGACCACCAGCCGCGCGCCGGCGGAGCAGACCTGTCCGGAATGCACAAACGCCCCGTTGAGCGCATTGTCGACGGCGGCGTCGAAGTCCGCGTCGGCGAACACCACGTTGGGGTTCTTGCCGCCGAGCTCCAGCGCCACCTTCTTCACCGTGCCGGCAGCGGCTGCCGCGATGCGCTTGCCGGTCTCCAGCCCGCCGGTGAAAGAGACCAGGTCGACGCCGGGGTGCTCCGAGAGCGGTGCGCCTGCCTCCGCGCCGGCCCCGGTCACCAGGTTGGCGACGCCGTCCGGCAGGCCCAGGTCCTGCAGCAGCTGCATGGCCAGGATGGCGGTGGACGGGGTCAGTTCGGAGGGCTTGAGGACGAAGGTGCAGCCGGCGGCCAGGGCGGGCGCGATCTTCCACGCCGCCTGGAGCAGCGGGTAGTTCCACGGCGTGATCAGTCCGCAGACGCCCACCGGCTCGTAGGCGATCCGGCTCACGACGGCGGGATCCCCGGCGTCGACCATGCGGCCCGCCTGCTGCCCGGCGAGCCTTCCGAAGTATTCGAAGCAGGCGGCGACGTCGTCCATGTCGATCCGGCTCTCGATGATCCGCTTTCCGGTGTCCAGCGACTCGGCGCGGGCGAACTTCTCACGCCGTTCGCGCAGTCCTGCGGCCACCTTGAGCAGGAAGGCGCCGCGCTCGGGTGCCGGGACCGCGGCCCAGACGCCGGAGTCGAAGGCGGCACGGGCCGCAGCGATGGCGCGGCCGGCATCGTCCCGGCCGGCTTCTGACACCGTGGCGACCAGTTCGCCGTCGGCCGGGTTGCGGATCTGGCGAACCGCGCCGGAGCTCGCCGGCTCCCACGAGCCATTGATGAACAGGGTGGATGCGGTATTGGTCATAGGGTCTCCTCCAGTAGTACGGCGACGGGCCTGCAGTCGGTCTCCCGGTCGGCATTGAGCGGGACGTTTTCGACGGATCGGGCGGATCCGATGGCCACGACGCACTGGGCGGGTGTGGCGTAGGTCATAAATGCAGGTTAGTAGAAATTGAACAGGTGTTCAAGGTTTGGCATGAACAAATGTTCAAGAATGTTCATGACCGTCGCGGCAGGAGGGGATGTCTCGGGGACGGGCGGGCGGCCAGGCCGCTGAGTGCGCTGGCCCGCTGGTGCCCTGTTACGCAGTTGCGCTAGTTCGCGGCGGCGAAGGCGATCTGCTCCGTGCGGGCGATGCTTCTTTGGATGGCTGCGCTGTCTATGCCAAGCAGCGCGGTTAGCCACATGCCGTTTTGTATGACGACGATGTCGTCTGCGCGCTGCCGGCACTCATCTTGCGAAAGTTCGGGTTTGGCGTTCCCGATCAGCGCGGCAAGTCCGTCCAGATACCGCTCGAACGCGGCCGCGTTGATCAGTGCAAAGTCCTCATGGGCTTGGGCGAGCGCCCAAAGGTGAAGGCGCAGGGAAAGGTACCGGGTGGTCAGCAGTTCCGCGGCCGCAACCCGCTTGAGGGCTTTGCGGAGCTGTTCATCCGGGGACGAGGCGGGGTCGGGCGCGACCAGCAAGAGGTCGTGCTCGTCCATGCGGTGCAGGGCGGCGCGGATCAGGCTCGATTTGTCCTCGTAGTAGTAGTTCACCAGCCCCAGTGCGACGCCGGCTTCCCTCGCGACAGCGCGCATGTTGACACCGGAAATCCCGTGGCGCGACAGCAGGTCCAGCACGGCTTCGAGTATGCGCGACTGCCTGCCAAGCTGTTCGCCGGGGTTCACGGTGCTTGTATCCACCCGGCCAGACTATTGGGAAACCTGACCGAGTGCATCTCGCTGACAAGGGACGTCACGGACCCGGGACAATTTCCGCCTGCAGCCTGACGGGGAGAAGCCAGTTGTGCTTTAGTAAATCCATGGCCGCTCCCATTGAGGACTATGCACTGCTGTCGGACCTCCAGACGGGGCCCCTGATCTCCCGATCCGGGAGCGTTGACTGGCTCTGCTTCCCGCGGTTCGACTCCCCGTCGCTGTTCAGTTCCCTGCTGGGAATCGAGAACCACGGCCGCTGGCTGCTGGCGCCCCTTAACTCTGAAGCAGCAGTAGTGGGATGGCAGTACGTCGATTCAACCTTCGTGCTGGAAACAGTCTGGAAGACGCCAACGGGACGGGTCCGGGTCACGGACTTCATGCCGGTGGGGCATACGGGCTCGTCAGTTCTTCGCCGGGTCACCGGGCTGGAGGGGCGCGTCGAGATGTACCAGGAGCTCATCATCCGCCTGGGGTACGGGACAGTTGTGCCGTGGAGCCGGCGGATCCAGGACGGCGCCGCTGCCGGTGGAACAGTGCTTCTGGCCATGGCCGGCCCGGACGCTGTTGCGCTGCGGGGACCGCATTTGCCGGAGGCGCACGCGCATGGGCACTCCGGTGAATTCGAGGTGGCGCAAGGGCAGGTTGTCGACTTTGAGCTGACGTGGTTTCCTTCACACCGGCCCGTCCCTCCTGCGGTCGATTTTGACGCTGCGCTCGAACTGGCTATCGATTACTGGACGCGGTGGGGGAGCCACTGCCGTTCCGATGGCCCCTACGGAGGCGCGGTGAAGCGTTCGCTGTTGGTGCTCAGGGCGCTGACGAATTATGAGACAGGCGGCATCGTTGCAGCACCCACCACGTCCCTGCCGGAGGAATTTGGCGGGCCACGGAACTGGGACTACCGGTTCTGCTGGCTGCGCGACGCTGCCTTGACGCTGGAATCCATGCTTACCCACGGCTATGAGACTGAAGCCCTGCACTGGCGTAACTGGCTGCTCCGTGCCCTCGCCGGCGACCCCGAAGACCTGCAGATCATGTATGGCATCGGCGGGGAACGTGAATTGCCGGAGCGTGTCCTCGACCATTTGCCCGGTTATCAGGACTCGCGGCCCGTCCGCATTGGAAACGCTGCGGTGGCACAGTTTCAGGCTGACGTCGTGGGCGAGGTGATGGTCGCGCTTGAAAGGCTCCGCCTGGCCGGCGGCAAGGAAGACCACTTCTCCTGGACGCTTCAGCAGATCCTGCTCGGGTTTGTTGAGAAACACATCGAGGACAAGGACTTTGGCCTGTGGGAGATGCGCGGGGATCCGCAGTTCTTTACGCATTCACGGGTCATGATGTGGGCTGCCTTTGACTGCGGCATCCGCGCGGTCCGGAACCATGGCCTGGACGGACCTGCTGACCACTGGGAACACCTGCGCGAGCGGCTGCGCGAGGAAATCATCCGTGAGGGATTCGACCCGGACCTCAATTCCTTCACGCAGACGTACGGCGGCCAGCAAACAGATGCGGCCCTGCTGGTCATGCCCCAGGTTGGGTTCCTTCCCTACAACGATGAGCGGATGCTGGGAACCGTTGCCCGGCTGGAGGAGGAACTCCTTACCGAGGACGGCCTGTTGCTGCGCTACCGCACGGAGACCGGCGTTGACGGGCTGGACCCGGGCGAGCACCCCTTCCTTGCGTGTTCCTTTTGGCTGGTCGAACAGTACGCGCGCACTGGCCGCATGGCCGAGGCGAAGAACCTCATGGACAAGCTGGTGGGCTTCGCCAATGAACTTGGCCTGCTGAGTGAGGAGTACGCCACCAAGGCGATGCGGATGGCCGGCAACTTCCCGCAGGCGTTCTCGCACCTGGCACTCGTCCGGGCTGCGGACGCCATGCACGGCGTAGACCTGCTGAGCATGGCCGCGGAAGCGAAAGTCTGATCCCGGAACAGCGGCCGCGGCATTCCCGCCGCTGGCATGCTGGCTCGATGCCGACCCAAACGGGTAGTTAAAACTGTCCCGAATGAGTGTTTTGCCTCGCTGCGAAAGACAGGACGATGGATGTTAGGCCCACCCTTTGGGGGAGGTAAGGGCATATTCCATAGCGCCGAACAGCAGTAGAAAGGTACATCCAATGAGCAAAACCTTCCAGCCCACGGAACTCTTCAAGGGGAAGCTGGACGAAGCCCCGCTTGGCCCTCCGCTGGCCGAGGTGCTTGGCGACGAGATTCCCACGCGAATTGGCATTCCCTTTGCCAGCGACGACTCCCGCATCCTCTCCGGCGTCTGGGAAGCCGACCCGGGCCTCTCGCGGTGGGAATTCCTGGAGCGCGGAGAGGTGATCCACGTCCTTGAAGGACGCATGGTGGTCACAGAGGACGGAGGCGAGCCCGTCACCCTGGAGGCTGGAACGGCCGGCTTCTTCCCCATCGGATGGCAGGGAACCTGGGAAATCCAGGAACGGATCAGGAAGTTCTTCGTCATCTTCAACGCCTGAGTCGGTGCCGGATTTTCGGCATTGCCTGGGGGTATATACCGAAAATCCGGCAACCACTGGCACCGGCCCCGCGCCCGGCTGGCGGAGCTCCGGTCAGTGGAGAATGTCGCTGATTTCCGCGCGCACCAGCCGCTCGGCGAGTTCGCCGAGGTCCAGGTTCAGGACAGCCTTGAGGGCGCGCGCCATGTTGGGGGCTGCGGCAAGGAATTCGGCCAGGCCAGGATCAGATTCCAGCTCGCGCCCGAGCTTTTCCCTCACGTCGGCGGCGGTCCAGTGACTGTTGGTGTGCTGACTGGTGAGTACAGTCCTGGTGTTCATCGTCCTGCCCTTCCTGCGCCTGGTGCTTTGGCTGTGCCATAAGTGACTTTGCCGGGCCACGCTCAAGAATTGATCAGGCAAGGGGCCGGATTCGAACATCTTTTGGCCAAGTTTTCCTAAAGTCCGTAATGCTCGCCGCCGGGACTAATTCTGAGGCTGGGGCAGTTATCCACTTTGGGGCCGTAACCGGTCTCCGTGCGCGAACAGTGCTGTGGATGACAACGGATTGGGATTAATGACGACGACGGCTGCCGAAGGAGTGGGATTCCGTTCCCAGCGGGGACCGATCCTGATTGCCCTGATGCTCTCTACAGGCCTGGTGGCGATCGATTCGACGATCGTTGCCACGGCGGTGCCGTCGATCGTGGAGGACGTCGGCGGCTTCACCTCCTTCCCGTGGCTTTTCTCGGCCTACCTGCTGGCGCAGGCTGTCTCGGTGCCGGTCTACGCAAAACTCTCTGACGTCGTCGGCCGCAAGCCGATCATCCTCAGCGGCATCGGCCTTTTCCTGCTCGGTTCAGTCCTCTGCGGAGTGGCCTGGAGCATGCCCGCCCTCATTGCGTTCCGGGTGCTGCAGGGCCTGGGCGCCGGAGCAGTCCAGCCGGTGGCGATCACCATCGCCGGCGACATCTACACGCTGGCCGAGCGGGCAAAGGTGCAGGGCTACCTCGCCAGCGTGTGGGCGGTATCCTCCGTCGTTGGTCCGACGCTCGGGGGCGTGTTCGCCTCACTGGGCATCTGGCGCGGGATCTTCCTCGTGAACATCCCGCTGTGCCTGCTGGCAGGATGGACGCTGGTCCGGGCCTTCCACGAGGACATCGGGCGAACGAAGCACCGGATCGACTATCTGGGGGCGGCACTGCTGACAGTCTCGCTCAGCCTGCTGATCCTTGGTGCCCTCGAAGGCGGCCAGGCGTGGGCCTGGAACTCTTCCGCCAGCATCGCGGTTTTTGCCGTCGGAGCAATCCTGTTCGCCGTGTTCGTCCTCGTGGAGCGGAGGGCCGCGGAGCCGGTCCTGCCGACGTGGGTCGTGTCGCGCCGGCTGCTGGCCACGACCGCCATGATCGCTTTCGGCGTCGGTGCGGTCATGCTTGGCCTCACCTCCTACGTTCCCACCTATCTCGAAGGAGCCCTGTCGACCTCCCCGATCCTGGCCGGGCTCGCCCTGGCGGCCTTGACCATCGGCTGGCCGATCAGTGCCTCGCAGGCGGGCCGCTTCTATCTTCGGATCGGGTTCCGGCGGACAGCTTTGATCGGCGTCACGGTCACAGTCATCGGTACGGCCGTTCTTGCGCTCACTGCCCCGGCACCCAGCGTCCTGGTGGCAGCGGCAGGCTGCTTCGTCGTCGGACTTGGACTGGGGCTGGTGGCGACGCCGAGCCTCATTGCCGCCCAGTCAAGTGTTGAATGGAATGAGCGCGGCGTTGTCACCGGCACCAATCTCTTTGCCCGTTCGATCGGCAGCTCCATCGGCGTGGCCGTTTTCGGAGCGGTGGCCAACGCGATCTACGCCGGCGCCCCCGGCGGCGCCTCCGACCCACGGACGATCGTGTCGGCGTCGACCGCCGTGTTCCTTGCCGTACTGGTGAGCGCCATACTCACCGTCATTGCCGTCATCGCGATGCCTGGCACAGCGGACAGGAGCAGCGCCCCCGGCGCGGCCGCCAAGGCCAACGTGGCTTCCTCACAGGATTAGGACCGTCGTCAACCCCTGGGCGCGGCCAGCTGCGGCTTCCTCGCCGGGGCCTTTTGGACAGGCTGGGGGCGGGTAACTGCCAGGATCACGCCGACGCCGGCCAGGGAAGAGACCATCGCGGAACCGCCGTAGGAGATGAACGGCAGGGGCACACCGATGACGGGGAGCAGGCTGGTGACCATGGCGATGTTCACCACGGCCTGGCCAATGATCCAGGTGATCACGCTGGAGGAGACAATGCGGGAGAACGTGTCCTGGGTCCGGGCAATGACCTTGAAAACGGCGATCGCCAGCACGGTGAAAAGTCCAAGCACCAGGAGGGTTCCGGCCAGGCCGAGTTCCTCGCCCAGGATCGTGAAAATGAAGTCGTTGTGGGCCTCGGGGATCCAGTTCCATTTCTGCCGGCTCTGGCCCAAGCCCACGCCGAACCAGCCGCCCGACGCCAGGGCGTACTGGCCATGGAGCGCCTGGTAGCCGACTCCCTGCGAATCGTCCGCCGAACCAGCGCCGAGCCAGGACGAAATACGGGATACGCGGTTGCCGCTGGTGGCTGCCAAGGTGAGGGCTCCCACTGAGGCGACAATGCCGGCGACACCGAACACCTTCATCCGCACACCGCCGTAGAACATTGCGGCGGCAATAATCATCATGATGATCAGGCTGGTGCCCAGGTCATGGCCCAGTGCCACAAGCCCGATGATGACCACGCCGCCCGGCACGAGCAAGGGGACCACGGCGTGCTTCGACTCGTGGAGCAAAGCCTGCTTGCGGGACAGGACGGCCGCCGCCCAGACAATGAGCGCGAGCTTGGCGAACTCGGAAGGCTGGACGGTGAACCCGCCGAAGCTCAGCCAGTTCCGGTTGCCGTTCACCGTCATGCCCAGGGGCGTGAACACCAGGCCGAGGGCTACTACGGCGGCGCCCAGCATCGGCCAGGCGAGCCAGCGGATGTGCCGCGCCCGGAGCCGGGCCAGGACGAACATGATGGCTATCCCGGCTGCCGTCCACATGGCCTGCTTCAGCGGAAGGTCGTACGGATTCTTTCCGGCCGCCACGGACTCCACTGACGATGCGGAGGCAACCTCGATCAGGCCCAGCGCCGCCAGCACCAGCACCACCGCTAGGATGACGGGCCGGGTACGGTCCCCGGACTCGTCGCCCAGCCAGCGTCCGATGCGAAGCAGGACATCGCCGCGCCGCGGCATTCCGCCCGGCGGAAGCTTTGCGGTCATTTCCTCATCACTGTTTCCCTCCCTCGGGTCGGCCCTGCTCCGGGCCGTTCCGGGAAGGAGAAACCCACCGGGGAAGAATCATACGTCCTGGCCGGCGGGATCCGGTGCTTTGCCGCATTTCGGGATCATCCCATGTAGAGGAGCCGGCGCCGCGGCTGCCGGACCGGGGGAGTGGAACAGAACTGCTGGAGGTCGGCAACCAGCCTGAAGTACCGGTCGGATTCGAGGGCGGAGAGGGCCGTTTCGTAGGCCGCTTCGTACGCGGGCTCCTTCGATTGGGCACGTTCGCGCACAGGCGTGGAGTGGTTGAGAGGACCCAGGGCCCCGGTGAGCCATGTCAGTTCCGCACGGAGCTCGTCCACGGCAGTCCTGTCGTACAGCCTGCGGTCACCAAGCACTGACCAGACCCGCCCCGCGGCGGCAGTCATGGCGTTCGAGGCATACTGTTCGCCGGACCGCACACTGGGGTCGCAGCACAGCAGCTCCGCAACCTGGTCGACAAGGAACGATGGCGCGTCCGGGTCGGCGGTGTGGTGGGTTTTTTCCAGAGCTTTCAGCATTTTTTCTGTCCCGACTATCCCGATGCCTGGGCCAGAGGAAGGCCCAGATGACTTCATCGCCTTCGACACCACCATGGTGACGCGGGGACCTGAGACAGCGATGAGAAGCCTGTGAGGGTCTTCTCATGCGGAAGGTTCTATGCTGAGGCTTGCAAGCAGGCTCACCGTTCAAGCGACCGAGGTCGCTGCGAGGAGGAGAAGGCAATGGCGGAACGTCAGGGCAGGGTGGTGTGCGACATCACGGTCACGGCCGACGGATACTCTGCCGGGCTCAACCAGACCGAGCAACGCCCGTTCGGTGACGACGGCGGCGACGGCACCGGCGACGCGCTGCACGCCTGGATGTTCACAACACCCGAGGAGAACCGGGAAGAGATCGACCAGATTGTCGCCGCCAAGGCTTTCATCATGGGGCGCAACATGTTTGGCCCGGTGCGCGGCGCGTGGGACAGGCAGTGGAACGGCTGGTGGGGCGACGATCCGCCGTTCCATGCTCCTGTCTTCGTGCTGACGCACCACCAGCGCGAACCGCAGCCGATGGCAGGCGGCACCACATTCCACTTCGTCACGGACGGCATCGAATCGGCGCTGGCACAGGCACGCGCGGCGGCAGGCGATGGCGATGTGGCGATAGGGGGGCGGCGCCACGACCATCAACCAGTACCTCGCCGCCGGCCTGGTCGATGAGCTGCGCGTGCACATTGCGCCGCTCATGTTCGGCGCAGGCACGCGGCTCTTCGATGGTGTCCCGCCGCTGAAACTTGAGCAGGCAGCGTCGCGGGCAGCGAGCCTGGTCACGCACGTGACCTACCGGCTTGTGTCCTGATCCGGCCGGCGGACGGGTGCAGACAGGCTCAGCTGAGGTAGGCGTCTGCCACAGACAGCGCATCGTCCAGGATAGCCAGCCCCGCTGCCGCATCAGAGTCGGTCATGTTGAGGGGTGGCGCGACATTGACGCGGTTTCCCTGGACCAGCGGCAAGAGCCCCCGGTCCAGGCACGCCCTGGCGACGGCGACCATCGGCGCGTTGTCAGCGCCCCTGGCTCCGGCTGGCACCAGTGGCTCTTTCGTGAGCCTGTCGCGCACCAGCTCCAGGCTCCAGAGGCCGCCGATGCCCCGGACATCCCCGACGGACCCGTGGTTCCCGGCAAGCTTCCTCAGTCCCGGCCCAAGGACATCGGTGCCGAGGCGGGCAGCAGCCGCGGCGGTGCCTTCCTCGTGCATGGCGTTGATGGCGCCGACGGCTGCCGCGCAGGCCAGGGGGTGCCCGCTGTACGTCATGCCCGCCGGGTAGGGGCGTTTGGTGAACGTCTCATAGATCGCGTCGCCGACCAGTACGCCGCCCAGCGGAACGTACCCGGAGTTAACGCCCTTCGCGAAAGCCATCAGGTCGGGTGCCACGCCAGCGTGGTCCACGCCGAACCAGGCACCCGTGCGGCAGAAGCCAACCATCACCTCGTCGGCGATGTAGACGATGCCGTGGCGCGTGCACAACTCGCGGACTCCGCGCAGGTAGCCGGGCGGCGGCACGATCACGCCCGAACTGCCGATGACTGATTCCAGGACCAGCCCGGCGATCGTCGACGGGCCCTCCAGAAGGATCACCTGCTCGAGATGGGCCAGCGCCCGCTCTGACTCTTCCTCGAGGGTTCCCGATCCGAACGCCGACCGGTACAGGAAAGGACCAAAGAAATGGACGGCGCCCGCTGCGCCCGTGTCCGAGGCCCAGCGGCGCGGGTCGCCCGTGAGATGGATCGATGTGCTGGTGGAGCCGTGGTATGAGCGGTAGGCGGCGAGCACCTTGGGCCGTGCCGTGTAAAGACGCGCCATCCGGACCGCGTGCTCGATGGCCTCGGTCCCGCCGGTGGTGAACAGCACGTGCCCGAGGTGCTCCGGCGCAACCTCCACAATCAGGCGGGCTGCTTCGCTCCGCACATCGGACGCGTTGCCCGGTGCGAGGGTGCAAAGGCGGTCAGCCTGCTCCTTGATCGCAGCGACAATGCGGGGATGCTGGTGGCCGAGGTTGGTGAACACCAGCTGCGAGCTGAAGTCCAGGTAGCGCCGCCCGTCGACGCCGAAGACGTGGCTCCCTGAGCCGCCCACCAACGTGGGCACATCGCGCGGCCCCTGCACAGTCCAGGGGTGGAAGACCAGATCGTCGGGATTCATGACATCCTCCGTTGCTTGGGTGCCGCGCGGTTCACTCCACTGCTTCACCTTGGCACCTTCCAGCAGCAGTTTCCAGAGCGCCATCCTCATGGCCGGCCGCAGCGCGCTGCCCTGTCCATCAGAACGCCAGGAAGGCACGGCGCGGGGCCCTTGAATGGCCGGTTGCTCCACGGATAGCATTGCCCGCACCGGCCGCCAACGGCGCAGTGTCCCGGCGGCCACCAGCGTCGATCAGAACAGGGAGACGGCCATGGGCGGGACAACGTCACAGGCATCATCATCGGCAGACCTGATGGTCGACCTGATCATCTCACTGGACGGGTATGCCTCGGCCGAAGGGTGGCCCGGCTGGTGGGGTCTGGAGGGGCCCGAATACCTGGCCTGGCTCGAACAGGAGGGGGAGAAGGGCTACACGTTCCTCCTGGGGGCAACCACGTACCGGGTGTTGTCCGGCATGTCGGAGGAAGCGGCGGCCGGGAACTCGGAGTTCTCCAGGGATGAAGGAGCCGCCCTGACCGGCCTTGACGCCGTGCCGAAGTTGGTCTTCTCCTCCACCCTGCAGGGGCCCCTCACCTGGCCCAACTCGGAACTGGTCACCGGGGACGCCGTCGAGGCCGTCCGGGAGATGAAACGGACCGGGACCCGGCCCCTGAGCACACTGGGCAGCCTTAGCCTCTGCCGGTCACTGGTGACCGCCGGCCTCGTGGACCGGTTCAGGCTGGTCGTCTTCCCCGTGATCACCGGCCGCACCGGCCGGGAGCGGATCTACGACGGCTATCCCGACGTCGCACTCGAGATGGTGGACAGCCGGACGTTCGACGGCCGGCTCCAGCTGCTCGAGTACGTCCCCACCGTGCTCAACGGCCCGCCGGCTGCCGGTACCGGCTAAGTCAAGCGGAGGGAACCTCGGTTCCAGCGCCCCGGCGCCCGAAACGTCCAGCAACGCCTGCGCGACGCAGGCACCGGCGGCTCAAAGCACGGGCAGCAGACGTCAACCGAGCCCGGCAAATCCGGGACGGCTCCCGGGCAGACCACCCGCCCGACTCCGCCTGCGCATCCGTGAGCCGGCGCCGGTGATGCTTTCGTCTCCACAGCCGGTTCCGCCGCTGGGGCCCCCGCCTCCGTTTCCAAGGGGGGCCGGTGAGGGCCATGAAATCGGGGTCCATACCCACGTCTTCGCTGTCCGCGGCCTGATCTTCCTCGACCTCGCGCCAGGCGGCCACGCCGGTGCTGCGCCGCACAGTGCCGCAGGACTAAATGTCATCAAGCGTCAGCGCCGGCGGGGAACTTCCGTCGATGTCCAGGACGCCGAACTCCTTCGCCACCGCGGCGGCCACCAACACCCGGCCGGTCCGCGCCATCAGATCCGGATCATGGAACAGCGCGTTGATCACGCGGCCGGTGAACTCCGGGCTTTCGCTGGTTGAGAGGTCGAAGGCGCCGCTCGCTGCCGCTGCGAGGACGGACTCAGTTCGGACAAGGCCGGGGTAGAGCGAGATGACCGGAACGCCGAATGGCGTCAGTTCGACGGCCATGTCGGAGGCCATTTTGTCAGTGGCGGCCTTGGCGATGCCGTAAATCGTGTTGCCGAGGTGACGCTGCGCGGCCCAGAAGCTGATGTTGACGATCAGGCCGCGGTGCAGCGGCGCCATCATCCGGGCTGCGTGCGCCGAACACACAAACGCGGCGCGCACGCCGGCGTCCATCATGCCGGTCCAGCGATGCGGGGGCTGCTCCCAAAACGGCGCACCCCACGTGAACACGCCGTCCTCCACCATCCTCTCGTAGCCTCCCCAGGCGCAGTTGACCAGGAGATCCAGGCGGCCGCACTCGGAGCGGATCGTTCCAAACACGCGCCCCGTTGCGCCGTCGTCGAGATGGTCGCATTGCAGGCGCCGCACCTCCCCGGGCAGGTCGGCGTGTCCGATCGAGCGGCCGGAGCCGTACACCCGGAACCCCGCTGCCAGCAGGGCAACGGCGACGCCCCTCCCGACGCCGCGGCTGGCGCCGGTTACGAGGGCAACGTTCCCCGTCGGATCATCATTGCCTTTGCGATCGCTGGCCATGCCGAACTGCCCCACTTACCACTCGTTTCGCAACCCGTGACGTGGCCCATGATAGGCCCGAAGCCGTCGGCAGGTGCCACGGCCCGCACGGCAATTTTCGCACCCTTGACGGCCCGACCCGGGCTTGGCATCGTGGAATTTGGATGGAGGAGGCGACCAAAAATGCAAGAGAAAAGCTGGTCGGTAAACATCGCTCTCGACGAACATGATGGCCAAACACGGGCCACCGCGCGGTTGCGTGCCGGGGATCGGCCTGAACTGGAAGGCGTCGGGATGGCCAGGCGCAATCCGGCAGATTCGGATATCCCTGAGATCGGGAACGAACTGGCGACCGCCCGCGCACTGGCCGACCTGGCGCATCAGCTGATCGAGGTCACCGCGGGCGACATAGAGAAAGTCACCAAATTACCTGCCCACCTGCGCGCTTAGCCACCGCCGGGGGTTAGTGCGGGCCAGATTGGCGGCATGGGCGCCGCCAGGGCTGGAAGCAGGGTTTTTTGCGTTCACATCTGAGTAATTTACTTGCAGCTTCAAGTAGACGCGGCTACGCTTACTTTAAGCTTCAAGTAATTGATGCCGTCCCTCATCCAGAGCAGCGAGGACCTCAGATGACCGTTTGTGCCGAAACCGCCCTGCAGGCTGATGTCCTGCCCGCTGCCGCCGTCCGCACCCAGGTGACGGTGCCGTTGCGTTTTCCGGACGGTTTCAGCACCACCGCCGAGGTGCTGACGTTCCACGGCCTTGCGGACGGCAAGGAACATCTGCTGCTCGCACTGGGCCCTTGGGAGCAGGCGCTCCTGGGCGGTGTTCCTGGCACCCCCATAGCGGCGGAAGGCCCGGAAGGACACGGCCTGCCGCTGGTCCGGCTGCACAGCGAATGCATGACCGGTGACGTCTTTGGCAGCCAGCGCTGCGACTGCGGCCCACAGCTCCGCGAGGCTGCCGAGAAGATCGCCGCGGCCGGCGGCTTCCTGCTCTACCTTCGCCAGGAGGGCCGCGGCATCGGCCTGTATTCGAAGCTCGATGCCTACGCGCTGCAGGACACGGGCCTGGATACCTACGACGCCAACCTGGCCCTCGGCCACGGCGAGGACGAGCGCGACTACACCGCCGCTGCCCAGATGCTGGAGGCTCTTGGGGCCACCCGGATCCGCCTGCTGACCAATAACCCGGACAAGTCCGGGCAGCTGACGTCCCTGGGCATCGGCGTCGCCGAACAGGTTCCCACGGGCGTGCACCTCTCGCCGGCCAACAGCAGCTATCTGGCGGCGAAGCGGAACAAGACCGCGCATACGCTGGAACTTTCGCAGGCCGACGTCGGGCACGTTCAGCCGGCAAAAGCCGGCAACGTCCCCAGTCACGACGAGATGCTCAACCGGGTTGAGGAACTGGTTCCCCGCCTCCGGGAGCGGGCGGAGGAAACCGAGCGGCTGCGCCGCCTCCCCGAAGCCACCATGGAAGAACTGAAGGAAGCCGGTGTCTTCCGCATCCTGGCTCCGAGGAACGTGGGCGGCTTCGGCATGGGGGTGGAAACGTATGGTGAGGTCATCCGGAGGCTTGCCCGGGGCTGCGCCTCGACTGCCTGGACTGCCGGGCATCTCATCGAGCACGTCTGGATGCTGGCCCGCTGGCCCCAGAATGTCCAGGACGAAGTGTTCGCCAATGGCCCCGCTCCGCTGGCTGCCGCCACCAGCGCCCCCGTGGGCACGGCCGGCAGGGTCCCCGGAGGGTTTTCAATTTCGGGCCACTGGAGCTTCGCGTCCGGGGTCATGCATTCGGAGTGGGCCCTGCTGGCAGTGGAGTGCGACGGCGTGCGCCTGCAGTGCCTCGTTCCGGTCGCAGAGCTGCAGTTGGTGGATGCCTGGCATACGGCCGGGCTGCGCGGGACCGGCAGCAACGACCTGCGCGCTGAGAACCTGTTTGTGCCCGGGCACCGGGCCATGGACTGGTCCCTGCTGACCGCCGAGGATAACCCTGGCAGCCTGATCCACGAGGACCCAATGATCCACACGCCGATGGCCACGCTGCTGAACCTGGTGGCACCCGCGGCAGCGCTGGGAGCCGCCGAGTACGCCGTCGAGGTGTTCCGCGAAGGGATGCTGCAGCGAAAGGTGAAGAACACCGTTGAAAGCCGGCAGGCGGATTCACCGCTGGCGCAAGCGCGTTTCGGCAAGGCATGGGGCTTGGTGGAAACCGCGCGCCTGCACTGGCAGGAGGCAGTCCAGACGGTGGCTGAGTCCCACCGGCGCCAGCCGTCCAGCCTGACGGATGGTGAACGGGCCAGCTACCGGCTCTCCCTTGCCCTCTGCGGAGAGGCAGCGGAGGAGGCGGTCCGGCTCGCCGTCTCGGGCTCGGGCGGCAGCGCCCACCGGCTGTCGCATCCCCTGCAGCGGATCCAGCGCGACGTGAGCGTCCTCCTCAACCACCCGACGCTCAGTCTGGATCCGGTCATTGAGCAGGCGGGCCGGGGCCTTCTGGGCCTGGGCTTCACCGTACCGTCCTTCTAGCTCATCACACTGACGGTCCGGGGTGCCTGGAAGGACAGCAGCCGGATCCAGTCCGGCCCGGGGCCCTGCAGCCGGATCCCGGGCAGCCCGGCTGCGGCTTCCTGGATGATGACGGCGGCCTCCAGTTCGGCGAGCTTGGCACCGAGGCAGCGGTGGATGCCTGAACCGAAAATGAGGCCGGTGGAGGGACCATGCCCGGCATCCGGCTGGGGTACTGTGCCGGCGCCCGCGGTGATCCGGTTGCCCGACAGCTCCAGGAGTATCTCCGTCCCGGCCGGGATCACGCCGCCGCCGAGGCTCGTGTCGTGTGCCGCCACGCGCCGCCACGTGGGAACGGATGATTCGGTGGCGAGCACGTGCCGGACCACTGACCGGGCGCCGGCGTCAGAGGAGGCTTCCCTCCAGCCCACGGGCGCGGTGCCCTCGAGCAGCCGGAACAGCGTGGTGCTGATGAGCTGCGTGGTGGTTTCCTGGCCCGCGATCAGCAGGAAGTAGCCGAGCGAGCACATCTCGGTCCTCGAGAGACCGTGCTCGGACAATGATTTGAACAGGTTGCGTCCGGGTGCGGCGACGGATTCAGTGACCAACCGGCGCAGCCAGACGTAGAACTCGGCCGCACTGTGGGCCAGCTCGAGTTGCCGGTCCGTGCCGGGCCAGCCCCAGAACAGTTCCATGGAGTCGAGCCCCCAGCGCTTGAGGTCCGCAAGATCCCGCACCGGCAGCCCCAGGAGTTCAAGCATCACGACGGCGGGCGGAAACGCGGCCACCGCCTGCACCAGGTCCGCCTGGCCGGTCCGGGCGAGCCGCCCGCCGGCTTTCGCCGCAGCCTCCCGGGCCAGTTCCCGGATGCGCGGCTCCATGGCTGCGACGGTGGCGGGGGTGAAGAAACCGGCCACCACCTTGCGGATGCCGCCGTGCGTGTCGGTGTCGTTGCTGGCCAGCACGGGAGGCAAGGCAAAGCCCACCCGCTGCAGCTCGCGCAGCGCGGGTCCCTCCAGCGGGGTCACCGCCACCAGCGCGTTGGCCGGGCTGAAGTCGGCCGGCCGGTGCAGGACATCCCGGACAGAGTCCGGGTCGCGGACCACGAGGTACGGGCACTTCGAGGGACCGGCACCTTCCGCCGTGCCGGGTATGTCAACTGGGACGGCAGCTTGTGGCAAAGCCGCCGGGGGCGCCAAAACCGTGCCGGGTGCCGGCATCATGCTGTCAGTCCGTTCAGCCAGGCTGCGGCACCGGCGCGGAAATCAGCCGGGGACAGTTCGGAGGCCTGCTCGGGAAGGACGCCGAGGAGGGGAACCCGCAGCGAACCGAGGACCTGCCGGTTGCTGCTGTGTATGGCGTCGGGGCTGAGGGGCCAGCTTCCGAGCACGACGCCGAGCACGTCCAGTCCGCGCGTGGACAGGGCCTCGAGGGTCAGGGCAGTGTGGTTCAGGGTCCCAAGACCCGGCCGGGCGACCAGCACAAATGCCGCGCCCGGAAGCGATCCCAGGTCCGCCAGGGTGCCGCCGTCGGTGTCCAGCTCCACGAGGAGGCCGCCGGCGCCCTCCACCAGGACGTGGTCGTGGGTTGCCGCGAGTACGCGGATCCGTTCCGCGTGCGCTGCAACCGCGGGCAGCGGTGTCCCGTCGATCGCGGCAGCCACAACGGGCGCCATGGGCTCCTGCAGGACGGCCCCGGCTTCAGCGGTCACGCCGGAAAGCCGGACAACCTCGGCCGCGTCGGAGTCGCCGTCGGCCGCGCCGGACTGGCACGGCTTGTAAACCGCCACGCTGCGGCCCATTCCGTGCAGCACCGCGGCGAGGGCCGCCGTCGTGATGGTTTTGCCGACGCCGGTGTCCGTTCCGGTGACCAGAACGACGGGGGACAGGTTCATGGAAGTTCCTCCAAAATGCCGCGCAGCACCGCGCAGCTGTCTTCGATTTCTTCGGGTGTGAGGGTGGCGCGGGCGGTGAGCCGCAGCCGCGAGATCCCGTCCGGTACGGACGGCGGCCGGAAGCAGCCGATCCGGACGCCGGCGCGGCGTGCGTCCTCGGCGGCAGCCAGTGCCGATTCCGCGGACGGCATGGGGACGGACTGGACGGCGCCGGCTGTCCGCTCAGGCGCGGCGCCGCGGGCTTCGAGGGCCAGGGCGAGTCCGGCGGCCAGCGCCGCCGAGTTGCCGTGGACGGCCCCCGCACGCCACGGTTCATCCCGGATGATCCGCACCGCGGCGAGGGCTGCTGCGGCGGACGCCGGTGCCAGGCCGGTGTCGAAGATGAAGCTGCGGGCCCGGTTCAGGAGGTGTTCGCGCAGCAGCGGAGAACCCAGGACCGCTCCGCCCTGGCTGCCCAGCGCCTTGGACAGCGTGGCCGTCACCATCACATTGGGGTGCCCGGCAAGGGCGGTCCCGGCCACCGATCCCCGGCCCTGGAAAGCGCTGCTGCCGGTGACGCCGATGCTATGGGCCTCGTCGATCAGGAGCATGGCGTCGTGCTGCTCGGCCAGGGCCAGCAACCCGGCAAGGGGTGCCTCGTCGCCGAGAACACTGTAGACGGATTCGACAGTGATGAGCGCCCGAGGCTCCGGACGGCCGGCGAGCAGGCGGCCGGCTTCTTCAACGCTGTTGTGGGTGAACGATTCCGTGCGCGACCGGCTGAGCCGGAAGCCGTCGATCATCGAGGCGTGGCAGTGCTCGTCCGCCACGATCAGGGTTCCGGGGCCGCCCAGCGCCGTGATCACGCCGATGTTGGCCAGATACCCGGAGGAGAAGACCAGCCCCGCTTCCATCCCCGTAAACGTGGCCAGTTCCTGCTCGAGGTCCAGGTGCAGCTGCATGGTCCCGGCGACAAGGCGCGACGACGTGGCGCCGGCACCCCACCGCGACGCCGCCTCAGCCGCTGCCCCGGCGACCCGCGGATCGGCGGAGAGCCCGAGGTAGTCGTTGCTGGCCAGATCGATGAACTTTTCGTGCGCGGCGCGGGGGAGCGGGCGGCGGACCTGGCCGCGGCGTTCCCGGACGGCGGCCTGCCGCTCGAGCCACTGGAGCATCGAGGCGCTCATGTGGCGCCTCCGGAGTGGGCCGGAACGCGTTCGTGCACCCGGGCTTCGTGCACTTCGGCGACGGCCGCCACCATCCCGGCGGTGATTTGGGCGATGTCCGCCGCGGTGCTGATGTACGGCGGCATGGTGTACACGAGGTTCCGGAACGGGCGGACCCAGACCCCGTGGCGGATGGCTGCGGCGGTGACGGCGGTGACATCGACGGCCGCGTGCAGCTCAATGACCCCGACGGCGCCAATGGTGCGGACATCCCGGACGGCCCCAAGTTCCAGGGCGCGTGCCAGCCCGGACTCCAGGGCGGTGCCGATCCGGGCGACATCGGCCCGCCACCCGCCGGTTTCGATGATGCCGAGGCTGGCGTTTGCCACGGCACATGCCAGCGGGTTGCCCATGAACGTGGGGCCGTGCAGCAGCGCGCCGGCCCGGCCGCAGGAAACGGCCGCCGCCAGCTCGGCCGTGCAGAGCATGGCGGCCAGGGTCAGGTATCCGCCGGTCAGGGCCTTGCCCACGCACATGATGTCAGGCACGACGCCGGCATGATCGGCCGCGAACAGCTCGCCGGTGCGGCCAAAGCCGGTGGCGATCTCGTCGAAGATGAGCAGCAGCCCGTGCCGGTCCGCCACCTCCCGGAGCACTGTCAGGCATTCGGCCGGGTACGCGTGCATTCCGCCGGCGCCCTGCAGCACCGGTTCGACGACGATCGCGGCCAGCTCCGCGGAGTGCGCAGCCGCGAGGCCTGCCACCTCGGCTGCCCACGCCTGCACCGTCTCCGGTGTTGCCGACGCAGCCGCCGGCGGCCGCGGCGCAAAGACGTTGCCGGCCAGCAGTCCCGGGAAAGCCGAGTGCATGCCGTCCACCGGATCGCAGACCCCCATGGCCGCGAAGGTGTCGCCGTGGTACCCGCCGCGAAGGCTCAGGAACCGCTGCCGCTGCGGCCGGCCGGCTGCGGTCTGGAACTGCACCGCCAGCTTCAGCGCCACCTCGACGGAGACTGAGCCCGAGTCCGCGAGGAACACACGCTCCAGCCCCGGGCGGCCCGGGGCGGCGGGCGCCATGGCCACCAGCCGCTCGGCCAGTTCCACGGCCGGGGCGTGGGTGAGCCCGCCGAACATCACGTGGCTGAACTTCGCCAGCTGCTCTGTGGCAGCGCCGTCCAGGGCCGGGTGGCGGTAGCCGTGGATCACCGACCACCATGAGGACATCGCGTCGATCACCGCGTGCCGGGTGCCGTCTTCGCCGCGGAGCCGCAGCCGCACGCCGTCGGCCGCCTCCACCTCCCACAGCGGAAGGTCCGGGGACGCGGGCGCGTAGGGGTGCCACAGCCGTGCACGGTCCCGCTGGATCAGGTTCGTCTGTGCACTCACGGGACCAGCACCCCGTGGCGCGAACACTCGGCGGACCAGCCCAGCGGCGTCACCTGGACCTTCATCCGGCGCCGGCAGGCGGTGCAGTAGCGCGGCGGTTCCATGGCCAGCCGTTCGCCGCACGCGTGGTGGGCGTACGACGGCGGCCCGTCGCCGCCGTCGTACGCCTCACCGCAGTGCCCGCAAAAAGTAGTGTTGGGGATCACAGCGTCTTCTGGAGTTCCTTGATGGGCATGTTCAGCTCGACCAGCAGGTTCAGGTCGGCCGTGGCAGGGCGGCCCAAGGTGGTGAGGTAGTTGCCCACGATCACGGCGTTGATGCCGCCAAGGAGGCCGTCTCGGGTGCCGAGGTCGCCGAGCGTGAGTTCCCGGCCGCCGGCGTAGCGCAGCACGGTGCGCGGCATGGCGAGGCGGAACGCGGCGATGGCGCGGAGGGCGTCCTTGCCGTCCATGATGCCCTGGTTTTCCAGCGGGGTTCCGGGGCGGGGGTTGAGGAAGTTCAGCGGGACCTCGTGGGGTTCGAGGGCCGCGAGCTGGGCCGCGAGTTCGGCGCGCTGTTCGAGGGTCTCGCCCATGCCGATGAGGGCGCCGCAGCACAGTTCCATGCCGGCCGCCTTGACCATGTTGCAGGTCTCGAGGCGTTCCTCGTAGCTGTGCGTGGTGACGACCTCGGGGAAGTAGCTGCGGGCCGTTTCCAGGTTGTGGTTGTAGCGGTGCACGCCCCATTCGGCGAGCTGGTCCACCTGGCGCTGGGTGAGCATCCCCAGCGAGCACGCGATGTTGATGTCGACCTCTTCGTTAATGCGGTCGATCGCGAACTTGATCTGGTTCATGAGCTTGATGTCGGGGCCGCGGACCGCGGCGACGATGCAGAACTCGGTGGCTCCGGTGGCGGCGGTCTCCTTCGCGGCCTTGACCAGCTCGGGGATGTCGAGCCAGACGCCCCGGACCGGGGAGTCAAACAGGCCGGACTGGCTGCAGAAGTGGCAGTCCTCCGGGCAGCCGCCGGTCTTGATGGAGATGATGCCCTCCACCTCGACGTCCTCGCCGCAGTGCCTGAGCCGAACCTCGTGGGCAAGCTGCAGGGCGGCGGGAAGAGCCGCATCCGGAAGGCGCAGTACCTCCTCGAGCTGCTGTTGCGTGAGTCCGATGCCGTCCTCGAGTACCTGCTGCCGGGCGATTTCCAGGATGGGGAAGGTGCCCGGGATGGTCGCGGGGCTTGTGGCTTCGCCCGCGTTTGCCTGAATCGTCATTGATGGGTCCTTTGCGTGTGATGGCTGCGGATATTCCTCCGAACCGACGCTAATTCCCTATTGGGGGCAAGATTTTGTGGGGTCCCCACAAGCAGACCGGCGGGACGTTGGCCGGGCTCCTACCTGTGGCGGCGCTCCGGAGCCACGCCGGGAATGAAATATCATACTTGAAAGTTCAACTAAATATGGATTTCGGCATTTTTACTTTCGGCGAACTATCCCGCGACATCACCACCGGCTCGGCCATGCCACCCCGGCAGAGGCTTGCGGAGATCATAGAGCTGGCCAAGCTCGCAGACCAGGCTGGTATCAGCTTCCTCGGCCTCGGTGAGCATCACCGGGCGGACTTCGCTTTGTCCGCGCCGGAGATCGTGCTGGCAGCGATTGCCCGGGAGACCACAAACCTCAGGCTGAGTACGGCTGTGACCGTTCTGTCCACCCAGGATCCGGTTCGGCTCTTTGAACAGTTCGCCACCCTGGACCTGATTTCCGGCGGGCGGGCCGAGATCATTGCCGGCCGCGGAGCCTTCATTGACTCGTATCCGTTGTTTGGCCACAGTACGGCGGACTACGACGCACTCTTCGACGAGAAACTGCGGATGCTGCTTGAACTCCGCGAGCACGCCAACCTCAACTGGGAGGGTAGCCTGACGCAGAGCATTCCCGGGATGGACATCGCGCCCCGCCCCTTGCAGGACAAGCTGCCGGTCTGGGTCGGGGTGGGCGGCACACCGGCAAGCTTCGTCCGGGCCGGACGGCTGGGACTTCCCCTGTTCATTGCGCTGCTCTCTGGACCCCAACGGTTCCGGCGCCTCGTGGAGCTTTACCGGCAGAGCGCCGCCGACGCCGGCCACGATGGCGAATCCCTGCCGGTCGGAGCAGGCGGCCACTTTTACGCCGCACCTACCTCCCAGCAGGCCCGCGATACGTTCTACCCCTACTACCGCGCCTACTTCGAGCAGAACATGCCACGCCCCGTGGACCATTTCCCGCGTTCAACTTTCGACGACTGGAGCGAACCGGGCGGCGGGCTGCTGGTGGGCAGCCCCCAGCAGGTCACCGAGAAACTGATCGAAATCCACCAGGCTCTCGGCAATAGCCGGTACATGGCTCAGGTCGGCCTGGGCGGGTTGCCCTTCGCCGAGACGGCCCGTTCCATCGAACTGCTCGCCACCGAGATCATGCCTGCCGTGAACCGCGAGCTCATGGGAACGAAAACGTCCTAGCCGCGAGTGGAGGAGCCGCCGTCGCGGGGTGGCGACGGCGGCTCCTGGGTTTTGTTGGGGTGTGGGGTTAGCCGTTGATGATTTGGGGGATGCCGAGGTGTTTGAGGCCTTCGGTGCCGAATTCGAGGCCGTAGCCGGATTGTTTGGCTCCGCCGAAGGGGATGCGGGGGTCGACGGCGCCGTGTTTGTTGATCCAGACGGTGCCGGCGTGGATGCGGTTGGCGACGTCGCGGGCTGCGGGGAGGTTGGGGGACCAGACGGAGGCGCCGAGTCCGACGTCGAGTCCGTTGGCCATTTCGATGGCCTGGTCGATGGTGGTGTAGCGGATGATGGGCAGGGCGGGGCCGAATTGTTCTTCGGTGACGAGGGGGTTGGTGTTGTCGATGTCGGCGATGAGGGTGGCGGGGTAGAAGTAGCCGGGCTGGTCGGGGTCGGGGTTGCCGCCGGTGAGGATGCGGGCGCCGGAGTCTTTGGCGGCTTGGACCAGTTGCGCGACGATGTCGTATTGGGCTTTGTTTTGGAGCGGGCCCAGGACGTTGTTTTCGTCGAGGCCGACGCCCATGGGCATGGTGTTGGCGACGGCGGTGAGTTCGTCGCAGACGGCGTCGTAGATGGTGTCGTGGACGTAGAGGCGTTTGAGGGCGGCGCAGGTTTGGCCGGTGTTGATGAAGGCGCCCCAGAAGAGGTCGGTGGCGATGGTTTTGGGGTCGGCGTCGGGCAGGACGATGCCGGCGTCGTTGCCGCCGAGTTCGAGGGTGAGGCGTTTGACGGTGTCGGCGGAGGAGCGAATGATGGCTTTGCCGCCGGCGGTGGAGCCGGTGAACATGATTTTGCCGATGGCGGGGTGTTCGGCGAGGCGGGCGCCGGTTTCGCGGTCGCCGGCGATGACGTGCAGGACGTCGTCGGGGAGTTCTTCGTTGAGGACCTTGATGAGGGCCAGGACGGAGAGCGGGGTCATTTTGGAGGGTTTGACGACGGCGGTGTTGCCCATCCGGAGGGCAGGGGCGATCTGCCAGATGGTGATCATCATGGGCCAGTTCCAGGGGCCGATGGCGCCGACGACGCCGATGGGTTTGTAGTGGAGTTCGGCGTAGGTGTCGCCGTCGTCGACGATGACTTCGGGGGTGAGTTCGGTGGTGGCGGTGGCGCGGAGCCAGGCGGCGCAGGCGCCGACTTCGAAGCGGGCGTTGGGGCCGTTGAGGGGTTTGCCTTGTTCGCGGGAGAGGAGCCGGGCGAGTTCCTCGGCGGAGCGTTCGACGGCGTCGGCTGCCTTGAGGAGCGCGGCGGAGCGGGCGTCGTGGCCCAGGGCCGCCCAGGCGGGCTGGGCGGCGGCCGCGGCGGCTATAGCGGTTTCGAGGTCTTCAATGGTGTGGACGGGGGCGTGGCCGACGACGGTGCCGGTGGCGGGGTCGAGGATGGTCCGGCTCTCCTGGCCGGGACCGGCGGTAATGGAGGCGAGGAGGGCATCATAGGTTTCCAAGGCTTGTCCTTTAGTGCTTGTGGTTGTCGCGCGGGTACTCGGTACTGTTGAGGACCGTGAGCCGGGAGTTGAAGGGCAGGATGACGGGTTCGGCCGCCGGTTCGTCCCAGCCGAACATCCGTCCGATGGAGCGCTGCTCGCGCAGGTCGATGAGCAGGACCGCCTCTACCGTCATGACCTTTTCGGTCCAGAAGAACAGGTGGAGGCCGTCGGCGACGTCGAAGGCCATGCAGCGGTCCGTGTCGGCGAGGCCTGCCTCGCCGCCGCGGAGGCAGTGCCATGTGAAGGTGCCCGGGTTGAGGTAGATGTGTTCGTACGTTTCGACGTCGCTGTAGCGGTAGTAGATGCGCTTGCCCACCAGTGCCGTGGAACGCGGGTGGACGGCTGCGGAGCCTTCAACGTTTCCGTGGCTGAATCGGGTGATGCTGCGGACCTTGCCGCCTTCGCCGATGAAGGAACTGACGGCTGTTGTGACGGCGCCGGTGGTGCTGTCGAAGATGATGGTCACATTCTCGGCCCGGTGCTCTTCGCCCGTGACGAAGTCGATGATGAAGATTCCGGGGCGCGCCTCGATGGCCTTGTACCTGGCTGCGCCGGCCTGTTCCTCTCCGCCGGCATGGGTCCACGTCAGGGAATGCGCGTCATGGAAGGTGTAGGTGGTTGCCGGGCCGCTTTCGCGGGGAAGGTGCAGTGCTTTTCCGGTCAGGGCGGCGGAGGCGGGCAGGGTCTGGTCTCCGAATCCGTCGAGCATGGTGGACACGGAGGGCCACTCGCTTTCGGGTACGAAGTCCTGGATATCGGTCGCGGTCATGGTTTTCCTTTGGCTGATGATGAGTCTTGCTGGACGGCGTGAAGGGGTTTTATCCGGTGGCTCATTGGGGACTTGCTGTGGGTCAGACGATCTCGGAGGCGTAGTCGATTGACGGTTTCCGGGCGCCGCGGGCTATTCCTGCAAGGAGGACGAGCGGGATGCCCAGGAGGAGCCAGCGGGCAACACCGCCGGCGCCGCCGAGCAGGGCGTCGTAATTGTCCAGGGTGAGGTAGCCGATGACGATGAAGGAAACGAAGGACAGGACGGGCGCGATGGCGGTCACCCACAGGTTGTCGCGCATCTTCTGTTTGGCGAAGAAGACGACGATCGCGGCGGAGGTCAGCAGGAGGATGCTGATGAAGCCCGCGGTCCCGAGAGCGACGAACCACGCGAAGACGGTGGTGATGGGGTCGGCCCCCGAGATCAGGAAGGCGCTGATTATGGCCAGAACCACGACGCCGTTGATGAGCCCTGCGAACGTCGGTGCGCCGGTCCTGGAAACTGCGGCCAGCCGTGCCGGCAGGGTCCCGGCACGGCCCAGGGCGAAGAGGTACCGGGCGAACATGTTGGCCAGTCCCAGCATCATGGCGATGAAGCTGGTGACGACGAGAATCTGCATGGCGAGGCTGAGCCAGGAGCCGGCACTGGCCTGCGCGAGGTCGAAGATCATGCCTGCGGGGTTCGCCGCGGCTTCAGCCTGGACCCGGTCGATGCCGATCGCGCCGCTGATGGCCCAGGTCGAGATCATGTAGAAGAACCCGACGAAGGCGATGACCAGATAGGCCGCGCGCGGAATTGTCTTGCGCGGGTTCACTGCTTCCTCGGCGAAGACCACTGTGGCTTCAAAGCTGGTGAAGCAGGCGAAGGCGAACAGCAGTGAGATGCCCAGGCCGGGTCCCACGATGCTGGCGCCGGTGAATCCGGCAAAGGTGAATATGCCGAACCCTTTCTGGGCGATCAGCGACACGACCAGGGCGGCCACCACCAGGGTTTCGCCCAGGATCAGCACTCCCAGCACTTTCAGGCTGGCGTCCACGCCCTTCATGGTCAGGGCGGTGGCCAGGGACAGTACGACGACAATCCAGAAAAATGGGGGCAAGCCAAGCCCTGTCAGGCTCTCGACGAGCTGCTGGGCGAAGACGCCGAACTGGGACCAGAGGCCAACCTGCAGGCTGACGTAGGTCAGGATAGCGATGCCTGCGCCGCCGGTGGCCCACTTGGTTCCAAGCCCCCTGGCGATGTAGGCCACAAATCCTCCCGCGTTGGTGATGCTGTGGCTCATCCGGAGATATCCCACGGAAAACAGGGCCACGAGCAGGGCAGCGATGACGTAGATGACGGGGGTTCCCGGTCCGCTGGCGGCGAACAGGACGGGGCTGGCGCCGACGACGGCCGCCATGGGGGCAGCCGCAGCGATGGCAAAGAAGGCAACCGCCATGACGCCCAGCTTGTTCGGCCGGAGGCGGGCCGTGCCGGCAGCGGTGTCCTCGGTGGCGACGATCTGTCCGGTTTGTTGATTCATGATGTGGCTCTTTCGCCAGGGCATGGACCCGGAGGTCATGCCTCGTAAATTCGAATGGGTTCCGGTTGGCGCGCACCCCCTCGTGCGCGTCTTTCGGGGAAGTGATGGTGATGGGCGGTACGTGAGCCGCGTCACTGATGAAACTATACAAGTGTTTAGTTCTTAGCGTCAAGGGTCCCGGGAAGGCGCCCAGGCGGGGCTAAAATCGGCTTATGAGCCTGGAATCCCAACGCCTGCCTTATGGGGATGGCCGCGATGCCCTGATGGCCGCCGTCGTCGACGTTGTTGCAGAGAAAGGCCTGCGGGGCCTCACGTACCGCTCGGTAGCCGGCCGGGCGGGCGTGAACCACACGCTGATCACGCACCACTTCGGTTCGATCGAAGGTTTGCTGGCCGCCACGCTTGAGTGGGCCGTGCAGCGGTCCATCGATGAAACCGGGCTCGCGCGGGTGGCCGATTTCGATGAGCAGTTCGCCGATGCGCTCCTGGACTCGGTGTCCGCGGAGCCGGAGCTGCAGCTGTTCCAGTTCGAGATGCTGCTCGAGGCGCGGCGTCAGCCGGAGCTTCGGGCCCTGCTGGACCGCCTTTACGGCAACTACATCTCAACCGTCGAATCGGCTCTCCGCGCGCGTTCCCTCGATACTGACGAAGAACTTTCCCGTGCCGTCTTCGCCGCGCTGGACGGACTGATGCTGCAGTTCCTTACCTTCGGGAACCCGGCGAAGATCCGGGCCGCCGTCATCCAGGTCGGAAGGCTCCTCGAGCGCTCGGCCACAGCCAGCGGCGCGAACGCCGCCGGCCTTTAGCCCTCCGCCGGCCTTTAGCCTCTACCGGAGTCGGCGACAGTACCGAGTCCGTTCACAATGCTCCGGGCTGCCTCCAGCCCGCTTTCGATGGCGCCGTCGATGAAGCCGCCCCAGCCGCTGGCGTAGTCCGAACCTGCGAACAGGAGGCTGCCGTGCGGCTGCTGGAAGCTGCCCAGGGACTCTGTCAGGAAGCCCGGCCGGTGCATGGGCCAGGTCTCGCCGGACAGCGGGTCGCTGGCCCAGTCGTGGCTGGCGACGTCCAGGACTTCAAGGTCCGGGACGAGCCGGTCGATGGCGGCCTGGACCTGCCCGATGTCGGTGGCGTCAAGGCGGGCGGCGTCGGGTCCGAAGGCGACGAGGATGGTGTTGCCGTCCTGGTCGTATTCGGCCTGGACGAAGTTCAGCGGCCATCCTGCGGCGCCGAGGGCAACGAATGGTTTCACTTCTCCCTTGACGGTGATCCAGACCTTGATGCCTTTGGAGACCTGGCCTTCGGTGATCCCCTTCTGGGCGGACGCCGGCAGTGGCGGAGTGAACGCGATGGTGCCCATGGCGCCGAGGGGAAGCGTGCAGATGACGTACGCTGTGTGGTATTCACCGCCGTCGCCGGCAACGACGGTGGTGTTCCCTTCGGCGCAGTTGACGGCCGAGACGGTCTTCCCGAGGCGGATGTCTGTTCCGGCGGCAATGCCGTCGATCAGTTTCCCGGTGCCCCCTTCGATCTTGTACGTGGCGCAGGCTTCGAAGTTGACCATCCAGTCGCCGTTGGTGAGCGCAACCCACCGCAGGGCCTGGGTGAAGGCGGCGTCATCAATGGGGCCATTGAAATTCAGCGCCCAGAAGGATTCGAGGATATTGCGGGAGTAGTCCGTGAGCTGCAGGTCCTCGATTTTCTCAGTCAGGGAAACATGGTCGACGCCCTTGATGTCCGGGTTGGTGAACGGGCTGAATGGCTGGGGGAAGTACTCGCGCGATTGTTCGACGAGCTTCCGGTTGGGTGCGTCGATCTCATGAAGCAACTGTTCAGGACTGCCCTCATGCCGGGCACCGTCCGCCCACCAGAAGGCCCGTTCCGGGACGGGGCTCTGGACGGTGCCGATTCCGTAGCGCTTCATTTCCGCCCAGACGTAGGGCTGGGTCCAGTGCACCCAGGTACCGCCGATTTCCAGCGGCCGGCCAAGGCGGTCACCCAGCCACGTCCGGCCGCCGATCCGTTCCCGGGCCTCAAGGACAATCACGGACAAGCCGGCCTGGCGCAGTTCACGTGCCGCTGTCAGGCCGGCGAATCCGGCACCGATGATGACGACGTCGGTCTGCTGGGTGTTGTTGGTGGCAGTCACGTTGAGCTTTCTGTTTGAGATCTTCTCGTTGTTGGTCAGGAGTAGACGAAGAACTCGGTGGTGTCTTCGACGACGGTCCACCGGGTCTGGGCGCCTTTGTTGAATGAAGCAGCCGAACCCGGTTTCAGGTCGAAGCTTTTCCCGCCCTCGACCTCGATGTGCAGGTGGCCTTCGATGATGTGGATGGTCTCGTCCGCCTCGATCAGCAGGTCGAACGGTTGTGGAGCCTCGTCGGCGGTGACGTGCCAGAAGCCGGCGGAGAGCGCGGGCCGTTCCCCGTCGCCGGGACGGCGCACCCACTGGACATGGCCCAGGACGAACGGCTCGTGCTTCTGCGGGTCAAAGGCGTCGTGGACGGTGAATTCGACGGCGTTCGTGGACGTGGGCATGGGATCCTCCTCGGATGGGAACAACTACGCAGATGCTTAGTTGTGTGATGCCCCACAGCTAAGCATCTGCTGAGGCTGCAAGTCAATAGCGTGATGCCAGCGGCTAGACTCGGGAACATGAGCGGGCAAAAACATGGCGGCTACGGCACGGGGCGGGAGGCCTTGCTGGCCGCAACCGTGCACGTGGTGGCGCGCAAGGGACTGCGCGGACTGACCTTCCGTGCAGTCGCCGAGCACGCCGGCGTCAACAACACGTTGGTGGTCCATCACTTCGGCAAGCGGGATGCGCTCATCGAAGCCGCCCTCGAATGGTCCGTGCAACAGTCGATCGGGCTGTCACAGCTGGAAGCGCTGCCTGCAACCGAGGAGGAGTTCTGCCAGAGCATCCTGTCGCTGATCGAAGACAACCCGGACCTCCAGATCTTCCAGTACGAAATGATCCTTGAGTCGCGGCGGCGCCCCGAGCTGGCAGGGCCGGTGCGGCACCTTTACGACAGCTACATCGCAGCGCTCTCGGACGGCCTGCAGCGGATAGGCTTCGGCGGGCAGGATGGCGCTGCCCGGGCCGCTTTCGCAGCCTTGGACGGCCTGGTGCTCCAGTTGCTGGCCGGCGCGGACACCAAGGGCGTCGAGGCAGCCGTCCGGTATCTCTGGGCCGCTTTGGGCGGACACGTAAACACCCCGGCGGTCAACGCCAACTGATAGTGGATGGAGTCCCGCATGCGCGTTCTGGTCGTGAATCACGTCAGCCTCGACGGTGTCCTGCAGGGGCCCGGCCGCCCTGACGAAGACACCCGGAACGGCTTCCGGCACGGCGGCTGGGCCGCAGAGGGGGCCAACGATCCGGAAATGTTCGCGGCCATGGGAGAGCGGATGGGCCAGGACTTCGCCTGGCTGTTCGGCCGCCGCAGCTACGAGGACATGCTCGCCTACTGGAACCAGGCCGGCGGCCCGTTCAAGGACGGTCTCAACGGGACAAGGAAGTACGTCGCCTCCTCCAACCCGGATGCCGAGCTGCGGTGGCCAAACTCCACGCTTCTCAGCGGGGAGGTCCCCGCTGCGGTCGCCGCACTGCGCGAACAGCCCGGCGGAAACCTCGTGATCATGGGCAGCGGGCAACTCATCCGCTCCCTGCTCCCGCACGGACTCGTCGACGAACTGTTCCTGATGATTCACCCGGTCGTGCTCGGCTCGGGCCACCGCCTGTTCGGGCCCGACGACGAAGCGCACCGCCTCCGGCTGGTCGACTCCACGCCCACTGCCACGGGAGTGCTGATGGTGACGTACCGGCCGGCCTAGAGGCTGTCCTGCCCGTGACATCGGACCCATACTCAATCTAGGGTGGCCAGATACGAACAGTTGGCGGGGAGCATGACTGACACCAGCAGCCGCAGGATCGACCTGCCCCTGATCGATCACCATTGCCATGGTGTGGTGGACGCTGAACTGAGCGACGAGGAGTTCAGGAGCCTGGCCACTGAGTCCGACTGGCCGGGGCCGGCAGGCACGGACAGCCTCGAGTCACCCTTCGGCCTGGCGGTTCGCCGTTTCTGTGCCCCGGTCCTCGGGCTCGAGCCGCTGGCGCCGCTGGACGAATATCTCGCCCAGCGCAGGACCATTGGCGCTTCCGAAGCCAACCGGCTGCTGCTCCGCAGCACGGGTACGTCCGACTACCTCCTTGACACGGGTATACCGGACGGACGCCTGCTGCGGCCCGCCGCCATGGCAGTATGTGCCGGTGCCAGAGTTCGCGGGATCGTCCGGATCGAAAGAGTAGCCGAGCTCCTTGCCGCCGAGTCCACAGCAGCCGGGTTCGTTACGGAATTCCCGGAAACGCTGGCCGCCAGGGCCCGGGAGGTCGTGGGGCTGAAATCCATCGTTGCCTACCGCCATGGTTTCGATATCCCCGCGGAACGGCCATCCGGGCGTGAACTGCTCCAGGCCGCTGACAGGTGGTTCCGCACGGCCGAAGAAACCGGGACCTTCAGGGTCACTGATCCGGTCCTGCTGAGCTTCGGGCTGTGGTCCGGGATCCAAACGGGCCTGCCCATCCAGCTCCACGTGGGATACGGCGACGGGGACATTGAGCTCTTCCGGGCTGATCCATCCCGGCTCACCCGGTTCTTCCACGCCACCAGGACGCTGGGTGTCGATTTCATGCTCCTGCACTGCTACCCCTTTGTCAGGGAAGCCGGAATCCTCGCCCAGATCTTTCCGCACGTCTATCTGGACGTGGGCCTGGTCTCGCACTATCTGGGTCCAAGTGCGGGCTCCGCAATCCGCCAGGCGGTGGAAATCGCGCCGTTCAGCAAGATCCTCTACTCATCGGATGCGTATGGCCTTGGCGAGCACTACGCCGTCAGCGCCGCCAACTGGCGGACTGCCTTCGCGGCCCTGATGGACGAATGGGTTGCTTCCGGGTGGGCCACTCCAAACGACGCCGAAAAAATTGCCTCGATGGTGGCCGCGGAAAATGCCAAGCGCGTCTACAACCTGAACCCCGAAGGCCCAATGCCGATCGCCTGAACAACGAAAGGAAAGCCGTGACTTCAAATCCGAAGGCTGACATGGATCTCCAGCACGTCAGGGCCCTTGTCATTTCCTGCCTGGACAACGCAGGCGTTTCCAGGGTCAAGGTTCTTCCGGGACCCAAGGTAGAGGATGCTTTCCACAATGGCTGCGGTATCTCAGTAAGCGTCGGAGTGCTGTTGGCCGTTGACGACCATGTCACCAGGTCATCCCCGATCGACCCCATAGTCGGTGACCTGCGCGGTATGCCGGACCGCTCAGCCGTTACCGTCGTCGACAAGGCAAGCGGACTGGCCTGGGCGCCGGCCGACCTTGTGGACATGCACGGTGTTCCTTATCCGACCTGCCCGCGCACGGCCCTCAAGCGCGTTGCTGCCGAATGGGCAGAAGCGGAGCTGGAGGTCTCGGCGGGCTTCGAGCTGGAATTCACCGTGTTTAGCGGTACGCAGGATGCGCCGGTCCTGGCGCACGATGGTCCGGGCTATGGAGCGGCTGCATTCCTGCAGCTGGAAGCATGGCACCTGGACGTGCTCGCAGCTCTGGTGGAAGCCGGCGTCCCTGTTGAGCAGATTCACCCCGAGTACGGCCGGGGCCAGGTGGAAATCGCCCTGGCCCCGAGGAACCCGGTGCAGGCCGTCGATGATTACCTTCTGGCGCGGTTCATCGTCTCAAGGGTTTCCCGGAAGCATGGATTGCACGTTTCCTACTCGCCGATAGCGGATTCCAGGACTGCGACCAACGGCTGCCACATCCATTTCTCCGCGCGGAACAGGGAAGGCAACCTTTTCTACGACCCTGCAGCCACGACGCAGATGAGTCCGGCAGGCGGGAGCATGATCGCCGGCGTACTCGGGAGGTTGGCTGAAAGTGTGGCATTGCTGGGAGGAAGCGCCCTGAGCGTGGCCCGGCTCCAGCCACAGCAGTGGGCGGGCAGTTTCATCTGCTGGGGTACAGGCAACCGTGAGGCCGCCATCCGCTTTGTGCCGGGCCCCAAGGGCTACGAGGACAGGCAGTCGAACGTTGAAGTGAAATGCTGCGATGGATCAGCGAACCAGTACCTTGCCGTGGCAGCGATCCTGGCGGCGGCACTGGAGGGCTTCCGGGGCCGGCTGAAACTGCCTGCCGGGGTCACGGTGGACCCTGGAACCTTGAGCCAGACGGAGCGGGAGAGCCTGGACATCCGGACCTTTCCCCCTGACCTGTTGACCGCCCTGGATGATCTGGAAGGCAGCAATTTCCTCTGCACGGCGTTGGGGCATGAACTGCTGGATGCCTATGTGGCTGTGCGGCGGGGTGAAGCCGAAAGGTTTGCCAAGCTTGACCGTGACGCCGTGATCGACGCGCTGCGCTGGCGGTACTAGCCGGCGATGAACCGGACAACGGCGTTTGACGCGGATCCCGCCTTCGCGCGCTTGGCCGTCGAGGTGCAGAACGTCGACGGGCTGTACAAGGAGCTGCACGCCACGCCCCGAATTTCGGGGGATGAGGGCGACACCCTGGCCACACTGTTGAATGAACTGCCAGCCTCATTCAGCAGGGAAACCCTGAAGGGAAACATCGGGATTGTCCGCCTCGGCGGAGCCGGGGTGTCCGTCGCGATCAGAGCGGAGATGGACGCCCTGCCGATCGTGGAACAGACAGGCCTTCCGTGGGCGGCCAGAAACGGCGCCATGCACGCGTGCGGACATGACGTGCACATGGCGGCATTTGTCGCGGTTGCCAGGACTGTCGCGTCGCTGGTGCCCCCGCCGGTTCCGCTGGTGGGAATTCTCCAGCCCCGGGAGGAAGTCGGTGAATCGGGAGCCCAGGACGTTCTGCGCGCCGGGGTGCTCGAAGCGCAGCAAGTGGGAGCCGTCATCGGGGCGCACCTGCAGCCGGCGCTGGACTCGCTGGCCTATTCATGCACGCCGGGCCCGGTGAATGCCGCTGCCGACGAGTTCGAACTGTTGATCGCCGGACAGCCCGCGCACGGCGCTTACCCCCACCATTCCTCCGACGCCCTTCTGGCCGCCAGCGCCTTCGTGGTTTCAAGTCAGCAGATCGTTTCCCGCAACGTCGATCCCACGATGTCCGCGGTACTCACGGTCGGAACCATCACAGCGGGCGGCAGCACCAACACGATCCCGGAGGAAGCGACGGTAACGGGGACGATCCGCACCATGACAGAACCGCAACGGCAGATGATCCACGACCGGCTCCGCCAGGTGGCCAACGGCGTTGCGATGGCCCATGGCTGCAGGGTGCGCCTGGAGATCAGCAGGGGCGAACCCATTCTGGAGAACGACGCCGAACTTGCTGCGGGAATTGGGCGCAGGCTCGCCGCCCAAGGGCATGCGCTGCGTGAATTCCGTTCCTACGGCTCGGACGATTTCGCGTTCTATGGTTCGGCTGCGCGGGCGGTGATGATCTTCACCGGGACACCGGCCGCGAGCGGGAACCTGCACGCGAGTACCTTTGCTCCTGATGGACATGCCGTAGGCCGTGTGGCCACTGCAATGCTCACCGGCTATCTGGCTGCCGCACAGGTCCTCGGGCGAGGGTAGGGCATGACGTCCCCGTTGCCCGAATCAGTGTTGCCCGAATCAGTGGTGCCCGAAACAATGTAGCCCGGATCAATCAGGAATCGAGAAGCCGGCCCGCGGCGCTGGACGTAGGGTGAGGAGTGCGATGAAACAGTATGAGATTAACCAGTGCCAGGAGGGCGCATGCCATACACCGTAGACTTCCAGAACGTGTCCACCGTCGGCCTGGAGCCGTCCCCCGTGGCGGAAACGCTGGCAGGACTGCGCGCCAACGAGGCGCGCTACTACAAGAACAAGTACGACCACGTTTTCACCGTCCAGCCCGCAGGCGACGCGCCGGAAACCCTCGAGTGGGTGAACCGAATCCTCGCCGAGGAGCGCAACATCGTCATCTCATCCCGTCCGCTTGAGGTGACATCCTTCGAGGTGGACGGCCTGCGGATGGCGTACGTGTTCTACGAATCCGGCCTGTCCATCAACGTGATGTACGGCATCGAGGCCGGATCGAAGCGCGCGGTGGGCTTCAAGCTCTCGGACGGGATGGAAGTTCCCGAGGAACTCGCGTCAAGCTTTAAGTTCGCCCGCCAGAAGTCGAAGCTGGCCGGGGTGATCCGCGGCTCCTACTTCGTGATCAAGGGCGAATACTGAGCAGACCCAGTACTGAGCAGACCCGCCAAGGCAACCGCCCGCCGTCGTACGTCTAGTTGTTAACCGGCGGCGGGCGCCTTGGCTGCCTTAGCGGCGGCCTTGGCGGCCTGCTTGCTGGCGCGGACCTTCGTCAGCGACTCTGGGTCCACGATGTCCGCAACAGAGAGGTATGAGCCCTCCTCGCCATAGTGGCCGGCGGCTTCCCGCCAGCCCGGTGCCTGGAGTCCGCACTGCTTGCCAAGCAATGCCAGGAAGATCTTGGCCTTCTGCTCGCCGAACCCGGGCAGCGCCTTCAGCCGGCGGAGCACTTCCTTTCCGTCCGGCTCGTCGCGGGTCCAGATGGCGGTTGCTTCACCGTTCCAGTCGCTCTCGACAGCCTCGGCGAGCGCCTGGACGCGGGCTGCCATGGAGCCGGGGAAGCGGTGCACTGCCGGACGTTCCTTGAAAACGTCAACGAAGCCTGCCGGGTCGTATTCGGCGACGGCGGCCGGGCTGATGGAGCCGATGCGCGTGCGGATCTTCTCTGGGCCGGCGAACGCCGATTCCATGGTCACCTGCTGGTCCAGCAGCATGCCGGTAAGCAGTGCGAAGGCGTCATCGCTGAGCAGTTTGTCGGCGGCGTCGTCGCCGGTGATGTGCAATTCCATTTGCCCATCCTCCCACTTCCGTCCCGAGTTACAGGCACAGCAGGATGAATCCGTGTCAGGATCAGTCATGGTCAACCGCCTGATGCTGCTCGACACCGCCTCCCTCTACTTCCGTGCGTTCTACGGGCTGCCGGACACCATCCGCCGCCCGGACGGCACGCCGGTGAACGCCGTTCGCGGCCTGCTCGACATGATCGCGCGCCTCACCACTGACTACGGCGCCACGCATCTGGTGGCCTGCTGGGACGACGACTGGCGTCCGCAGTGGCGGGTCGACCTCATCCCGACGTACAAAGCGCACCGGGTGGCCGAAGTGGTGGCCGGTGCGGCCGATGTGGAGGTGGTGCCGGATGGGCTTGAGGTGCAGATCCCGCTGATCCGCCACGTGCTGGGCCTCGCCGGCATAGCCGTCGTGGGTGCCGCAGAACATGAGGCCGACGACGTCGTGGGCACCTACGCCAGCCACGCCGACCTTCCGGTGGACGTGGTGACGGGGGACAGGGACCTCTTCCAGCTCGTCGACGACGTCCGGCAGGTGCGGGTGATCTACACCGCCCGGGGCATGCGGAACCTTGAAGTCCTGACCGACGAGATCGTCGTCGGGAAGTACCGTGTACTGCCGCAGCAGTACGCCGACTATGCCACCCTGCGCGGCGACGCCTCGGACGGGCTGCCGGGCGTCGCCGGCATCGGCGAGAAGACCGCGGCCGCCCTGCTTCTGGAACACGGCACCCTCGACGGACTGCTCGCGGCGGCGGCAGATCCGGCAGGTGGCGTGTCCGCCTCGGTGCGGTCCAGGCTCGCAGCGGCGGCCGGCTATCTCAAGGTGGCCCCCGCCGTCGTCAATGTTGTGCGCAACCTTGAGTTGCCGCCCCTTGAGGAGGCGGGCGCCGAACTCCAGCCCGTCACGGGCGGGGCGAGGGAAGAACTCGAGCGCCTCGCCACAGAGTGGAACCTCGGCGGCTCGGTCCGGCGGCTGCTTGGAGCACTGGACCGCCGCTCCTAGACCCTACTTTCCCAGCCCTGCCTCCGCCATCAGCTCCGTGAGCCACGGCCGGTGCTCGCGGTGGAATGTCAGTCCTTCCGGCAGCCCCTGCACGGAAGCTTCGGAGCCGGTGATGTCGATGGTGATCCGGCCGGCACCCATGGGCGCGTTGGTGATGTGCAGATCCCCGTAGGAGGCCGGCAGCACCGGGTCCATCCACACGCCGCCGCGGGAGACGTGCGCGTCGTACCGCATCAGGCTGGTCACCAGCATTATCGGCGTGGTGGCCGCCCACGCCTGCGGGGAGCACGCCGTCGGATACGGCACCGGCTCGGTGACCTGGTCCCGGCTGAAGCCGCAGAACAGTTCCGGCAGCCGGCCGTCGGTGTAATCCGCCGCCTCCAGCAGGGCCGTGGCAATCCGCTGCGCCTCCTCCACGAAGCCGTAGCGCAGCAGGCCCACCGCGATGACGGCGTTGTCGTGGGGCCAGACCGAGCCGTTGTGGTAGCTGGCGGGATTGTAGGCGCCCATGTCGGTGGCCAGGGTCCGTACGCCCCAGCCGCTGAACATCTCCGGGGACATCAGCCGCTCGGCGACGAACGGCAGCTTGTCCTCATCCACGATGCCGTGCCACAGGCACTGCCCCATGTTCGAGGCGCACGCATCAACGGGCCGCTTGTCCCGGTCAAGCGCGATGGCGTAGTAGCCGCGGTCCGGCAGCCAAAACTGCTCGTTGAATTTCTTCTTCAGCGCCGCCGCCTCATCGGTGAGCTGCGCCGCCAAAGGTGTGTCGCCGGCGTCGTACGCCATCCACGCCCGGGACAAAAACGCTGAGTACACCAGGGCCTGGACCTCGCACAGCGCGATCGGAGGCTTTGCCAGCGTCCCGTCCGCGAAGTTGATCCCGTCCCACGAGTCCTTCCAGCCCTGGTTGATCAGTCCCTGGTCGTTGAGCCGCTCATACTCGACGAACCCGTCGCCGTCCTTGTCGCCGTAATGCCGGACCCAGTCCAGCGCACGGTCGGCATGGGGCAGCAGGGCGGCGATGGTGTCCCGGCCGAATCCCCAGCGGCTGACCGAACCAAGGGCCATGACGAACTGCGGCGTGGCGTCGACGCTCCCGTAGTACGCGGACTTGCCGCCCAGTGCCAGCCCGCTGGAGATACCGAGCCTGACCTCGTGCAGGATCTTCCCGGGCTCCTCCTCACTCATCGGGTCCACCACTTTGCCCTGCCGGTCGGCCAGCGTCTGCAGAGTACCCAGCGCCAGGGACGGATCCACCGGGAGTGCCATCTCCGACGCCCACAACGAGTCGCGGCCGAACAGGGTCATGAACCAGGGCGCGCCCGCGGCCACCACGATCCGCTCGGGGTGGGCGGGATCCTCGATCCGGAGGGCGCCCAGGTCGTCGTAGCTGCGCCGCAGGGTGCGCTCGATGGAGCGGTTGCTCATGTGCAGCTTGGGTATCTTGGCCACCCATTCCTGCCGCCGGCGGTCGCTTGGTGAGACCTCACCAACCGTTCGGACCAGGGACGACGGCGGGACCCCGCCGCCGTCGGTTGCCGGCGCCACGCTCACCCGTGCGCTCCATTCGCCACGCGCCGGGACCACGGTCCGGTAGGTGACGGAATCTGCCGTGACCTCGGCACCCCTGGCATTGACCACCACGCTCTTCACCAGGTCCTGCCAGCCGGCCCTGATCACCAGGGAATCACCCTCGGGCTGGCGGGACTCCTCCCAGCGCCGCTGGACACGTGCCTCCTTCACCTCAAAAAGATCAGCGAAGTCCGATTCAACGCTGAGGGAAACGACGCATTCGGTCTCCTTCGAGGAGTAGTTCCGGATGGTGATCTGTTCAAGGATCCCGGCGCCGACCTCCCGAAGGCGCTCCACAATCAGGGGACTGTCCGCGTAGCCGTCAGAGCGGGGAACGCGGCCAATGAACAGCGCCCGGTAAGGCTCCTTGGTCTCGGCCGTCAGCGCCTCCAGGGGCTGGCCGTTCACGGACAGGTTCCACCGGGACAGGATGCGGGTGTCCTCATGGAAGACCCCGTGCGGATGCTCCGGATGGATGTCCCCGTTCGCCGAGGAAATACAGAAGGACGAACCTTCCACCAGGGTGACCGTGCCCGCCCCCACCGGACCGGCAGCCGTATCAGCATTCCAGCCAGCAGCCATTTCCGCCTCCTTCGACGGCTCAGGAGGGAGGCGGCGCTGTGCGGACCGGAAGCCGCACCACCAGGCTGCCGCCTACTCCGTTGGGCACGACGGTACGCCCGAACGCCCGTCGATAAAAGGGTCTCTGGCGGCCCCCGGCAAACACGACGAGAATGGGTGCGTGCCCCAACTTCGCGCCGGGCCGGACAGCGAGGCGATGAACCCGGCGGCCCGCAAGGTGCAGCGCATCTACATGACGCTGACACTGGGCAATACCCTTGCGGCCTCGTTCATCTGGGGCATTAACACCCTCTTCCTGCTCGATGCCGGGCTCAGCAACCTTGAGGCATTTGCCGCCAATGCGTTCTTCACCGCCGGGATGGTTCTTTTCGAGGTGCCCACCGGGGTGGTGGCCGACGGCTGGGGACGCCGGGTCTCGTTCCTGCTGGGCACCGCCACGCTGTCCGTCTCGACGCTCCTGTACTACCTGCTGTGGCAGCTTTCCGCGCCTTTCTGGTGGTGGGCAGTGGTGTCCGTGCTGCTTGGGCTGGGCTTCACCTTCTTCTCCGGCGCAGTGGAGGCCTGGCTGGTGGACGCGCTGCACTTCTCCGGCTACGATGGCGCGCTGGAAACAGTGCTCGGGCGCGGCCAGATGGTGTCCGGCACCGCCATGCTCGTCGGGTCCGTGGCGGGCGGGGTGATCGCCCAGGCAACCGACCTCGGGGTGCCGTTCCTGCTGCGCGTGGGCGTGCTGATGGCCATGTTCATCGTGGCCCTGTGGCTCATGCACGACGTCGGCTTCACCCCCGAACGCTCGGCACACCCTCTGCGGGCGACGCGCGCCGTGCTTTCAGCGTCCATTGAGAACGGCCTGAAAAATCCGCCCGTGCGGTACGTGATGCTGTCCGCGCCGTTCACGGCCGGCGTCGGGATCTACGTCTTCTACGCCCTGCAGCCGTTCCTGCTTGAGCTGTTCGGCGACCGCGGCGCCTACGCCATTGCAGGCCTGGCGGCGGCCATCGTGGCAGGTGCCGAGGTCATCGGCGGCTGGCTGGCACCGCGGGTCCGGCGGCTGGTCCGCAAACGCACCACTGTCCTGATCCTCAGCGGGGCCGTCAGCGCGCTGATCCTGGTGGCGCTCGGCTTCACCCGGGAGTTCTGGGTGGCCCTGGCTTTGCTCGCTGTCTGGGCGCTGGTGGCCGAGGTTGGGATTCCCGTGGGGCAGGCCTACCTCAATGACATGATCGATTCCAAGCAGCGCGCCACTGTGCTCAGTTTTGCCTCCCTCATGGGATCGAGCGGCGGTGTGGTGGTGCAGCCGCTGCTGGGGCGCGCGGCCGACGTCTACGGCTACTCCGCTTCGGTGGCGTTCAGCGGCGTGATCCAGCTGCTCGCCGTGCCGTTCCTGTACGCGAGCCGCCGGCAGGGCGCCGCTGCCGACGAATCCCACGGCAAGTGAAACCGCTGTCCGGTGAATGTGCGGACCGTTGAGTGTCCTTCCCCTGCGGAGTAGCGTGACAGTACCGTCAACCCGCATTACACCGACCCGGGAGCGACCATGCCATACCTGAGAAGCCGAATAGCAGCCGTCACCACGGCCCTGGCGATGAGCGTAACGGCAGGGGCCGTCACCAGTCCCGCGTTTGCTGATGAGCGGGTGACGGAAAAGACGGCGACCGCCACCGGGTACGGCGGCGCGGTGAGCACCGTGGACCCGGAAGCCTCCGCCGCGGCCATCGAAATTCTCCGCAGGGGAGGCAACGCCGCAGACGCCGCCGTGGCAGCTGCGGCGACCCTCGGCGTGACCGAGCCGTACAGTGCCGGAGTCGGCGGCGGAGGGTACTTCGTCTTCTACAGCTCACACACCGGGCACGTGAGCACCATCGACGGCCGCGAGACAGCGCCCGCAGCCATGCCGCACGACGCGTTCATCGATCCCGTTACTATCAGCCCGGAAAACCCCACAGGCAAGCCCTACAACTTCACTCCCGAACTGGTCACCAGCGGCGTCTCGGTGGGCGTGCCCGGCACTCCGGCCACATGGGAGCGCGCGCTGGACCGGTGGGGAACCAAGGACCTCGACGACGTCCTCGAGCCTGCCATCAACGTGGCGGACCGCGGCCTCGTTGTGGACGATACTTTCCGCCAGCAGACCCTCGACAACAAGCTCCGCTTCGAGGCGTTCACCTCCACCAGCAAGCTCTTCCTTCCCGGCGGTGACGCACCCGCCGTCGGCAGCATCTTCCGTAACCCGGAGCTCGCGGGCACCTACCGCCTGCTGGCTGACAAGGGAACCCGCGGCTTCTACCACGGTGCCCTCGCGAAGGAGATAGCGGCAGCTGTCCAGGCTCCGCCGAAGACCAAGACCACCAAGCTCCCCGTCCCTGCGGGGCACCTGACGACGGCGGACCTCGCCAGGTACCGCGCCCTGAACCAGTCGCCCACCCACGTGGAATACCGCGGCCTGGACGTCTACGGCATGGCTCCGTCGAGCAGCGGCGGCACCACGGTGGGCGAGGCCCTGAACATTCTTGAGCCGTTCGACCTTTCGGGGATGTCCGAACCCAGCGCGCTGCACCACTACCTTGAGGCCAGCGCACTCGCCTTTGCGGACCGCGGCAAGTACGTGGGCGATCCGGCATTCGTCGACGTTCCCACCGACGCCCTGACCGACCCGCGGTTCGGCAAGGAACGCTCCTGCGAGATAAATCCGAAGATTGCAGCCGTGAAGCCGGTGGCTCCCGGTGACGTGGCCAATTTCGACGGCGCGTGCCCGGCCACCGCGGCGGCCCCCGCCAGCGAGAAGGACACCGAGAACATCTCCACCACCAACCTGACCGTCGCGGACAAGTGGGGCAACGTCGTCGAATACACGCTCACCATCGAGCAGACCGGCGGCTCAGGCATCGTGGTTCCCGGCCGGGGATTCCTGCTGAACAACGAGCTGACCGACTTCTCCACCGTGTACGACCCCAAGGACCCGAACCGGATCGAGCCCGGCAAGCGCCCGCGGTCCTCGATGTCCCCGACGATCATCCTCGAGGACGGCGAGCCGTTCCTGGCCCTCGGATCCCCGGGCGGTTCGACCATCATCACCACCGTTTTGCAGACCATCCTGAACCGGGTGGACCTCGGTATGAGCATCCCCGACGCCATCGCGGCTCCGCGGGCGGCGCAGCGGAACGCGGCCAAGGTCACGGCCGAGCCCGGCTTCCTCGCGCTTTACGAAAAGCAGCTGATGCCGTTCGGCCACGAGTTCACGCCGTCGGGTGACGCGTTCACGTCGGCAGCCGAGATCGGCGCGGCCACCGCCATCGAGTTCAGGTCCGGCGGACGGATGGTTGCCGCGGCTGAGCCGGTCAGGCGCGGGGGAGGCTCCGCCATGGTGGTCTCACCGGCGCCGTGAGGGGCGGCCCTTCCTGCCGGGCAGCGGCCAGGCTGACGTTATGGAGTCCTGACGTTATGGAGTGCTGGGCACGTGACGTACCGGTGCACTACGTCGAGCACGGCGACGGCGTGCCGGTCCTGGTGCTGCACGGCGCAGGCGTGGACCACCGGGAGATGCTCGGTGCCCTGGATCCGATCTTCAGCGAGCTGGCCGGCTATCGGCGCATTTACCCGGATCTGCCGGGCATGGGGCACACTCCGGCGCCGGGAACGATCAATGGCGCCGACGATGTCCTCGACGTCCTGCTCGCCTTCGTTGATGGCGTGATCGGCGACGCGCGGTTCCGGCTCCTCGGACACTCTGCCGGAGCCTACTATGCCCGCGCCATCGCCGGCAGGCGCCCGGATCAGGTGGCAGGGCTCGCTCTGATCTGTCCCCTGGTGGAAGACGTGCGGGACCTGCCTGCCACTCAGGTCCTGCACGCCTCGGTCGATCCGGACGAGACGCTCGGCGCGGCCGACGCAGGCGTATTCCGCGACTATTTCGTGGTGCAGACGCAGGCCACGCTGGACCGGTATCAGGAGTACGTGCTTCCCGGCATGGGTTTGGTCGACGAGGGCGGCCTCGAGCGGATAGGCCAGCACTGGTTGTTCAGTACCAGCCCCGGAGCGGGGCCGCCGTACACCGGCCCGGTCCTTATCGCCGTCGGACGCCAGGACTCCATGGTGGGATATGCCAGCCAATGGGATCTGCTCAGGCACTATCCACGGGCCACATTCGCCGTGCTCGACCGCGCGGGCCACGCGTTGCCGCACGAGCAGCCCGGCCTCCTCAAGGCGCTAATCGCCGAGTGGCTCGACCGGGTACACGAGCGGGACTCCTGCTAGCACGTGTTTACTTCCCCGGGGAACCTGCGGGCGGCAGCAACTGACGGTTCCTGATCTGCGATGGCCCGAAGTCCACTGTAAGCGGACGGATTTCCCAGGACCCGCTCCGTTCCCTTGCCCGGCCTTCCCCTGGGCGGCCTGGCTCCGGGTGACTCTGATATTTTGGCTTGCCCACGGCAACGTGGGGGTGCCACCGCGGGTACCTGTAACCCAGGGCTGGGGAGCTGAGGATGAAGTCATCAGGGTTGTCCACCAGCAGGTTATCTAGTAGTTCGTGGAGGGCCACGACGAGGGAGACCTGGAAGTCGCGCACGGCCTGGGGCACGTCCACGTCGAGCCCGGATACCCTGCCGCCGCCGAAAAGGACGAGCCTCTCCGCTGTTCCGGAGAATCCCTCCAGCACGGGCAGCGCGCGGAGCCAGTCGGCCGTTTTGACAACTGCCGCGGCGGGATCCGTGGCGCCCTTGGTCCAGGCGGCAACGTCGCCGGCAAGGTCGTCGAGGATGCCGATGTGCAGCAGGGTCATGTGCAGGCCCTGCGGTCTCCGGAGCCCGTCCGCGTACGCCGCGAGCTGTTCATAGTCCGCAGGACGTTCACCGATGCCGAGCACCGGAACCTCGATTGTGATGCGCGGGGGCCTCAGCATACGGACCTCCTTGGCCGCCGTCGTGATTTTCCCCTGATCCTGCCATTATGCGCTTCATAGGGTTTCCGCAAGGTTTTTGCAGCCTTCCACGCCGACCATGTGCTCGGGGAGTGCAAGCTGGATGGCTGCGGCGACGAAACCGAACAACAGTGAGGACATGCCATGGGCGAGCTACGGAAACTCGGCACGATCGGAAGCCTCGGGCTGCTGCTGTCGAGCAGCCTGATTTTCGGTTCATCACAGGCCGCACTGGCGGCCACCTGCCGTCCCGGAACGGCGGTCCCGGTGACCAACCTCGGGGGCAAGGTACTGACCGCCACAACCTTTGAGGGCAATACGCTTGCACCGTTCGTGGTTTCAAGAGCAGGCAATGGGACGGTGACGGTTGCCAGTCCAACGGCTCATACGGGAACGTGTTCGGCGCGGCTGCGGGCCACCGATACCCTCGGTTCCGTGGCGAACATGGGGTACGGCCTGGGAGCCGGTACCACCCGGGCCAGCGCCGACGCGTGGGTCAACATCGTGTCCGGCGGGCTGCGCGGGAACAACGTTCCTTATGTGCGGTTCTTCTCGGGCGCCACCCGGATCGCCGACGTCTTCCGTGACAACGCCACAGGCACGCCCTGGCTGCGGATCACCAATCCCAACGGGACGTTCTCCTACACCAAGCTATCGGTAGCGAACATGCGCCTCAACGCCTGGCACCATGTGCAGATGCAGGTCAGGGCGAACGGTGAAAAGTCCTCCGTCGAGATCTGGCTTGACGGCGCCAAGGTGTTCTCCAACAACCGTGTGGTTCTCGGCGCCACAAGCCTGAGCAAGGTCCAGTTCGGAGCCGAGCACCCCCGCCAGATGGGCGACACCTACGTCGACGACGTCGTCATCCGGAGGTAGTGCGGCCTGGGCCGTGCAGACGCGGCGCAGCGGGACCGGCCATTTGGCCAGGCGTTAATTGTCAGTGCCCCCTCTCATACTGTGGGCATGGATAACAGCACGGCTGCTGCGGAGGCGTTGGAGGCTATTAGTGTCTCCGCTTTGGCGGTGGCTGCCGAGCTGCGCAGGACTGCTGATCCTGCCGGTGCGGGCGCTGATTCGCTGTCGGATGGCGTTGACCCGCTTGGAGAGCAGGCGACGGCGTTCCTGGCCGGCCTGACCGGGGTGGCCGGGATGGAAGCCCGGCTGGCGTCCGTGAAGGTGCAGCTCGCCACCGGATACGTGGCGGCGGACGCGGCGATGGCGGCTCCGGGTGCAAGACCGCAGGCTGTTACCGTCCGGCAGATGTCGGTGATGGCGGAGGTGGCCGGTTCGCTGACCGTCAGCGAAGGGGCGGCGGCACGGTTGCTGGTTGAATCGGGCAGGCTGAGCACGAGGCTGCCGGTGACGCTGGCAGCGCTGCAGGCGGGGAACATTTCGTGGCAGCACGCCCGGATCATGTGCGACGAAACCGACGGGCTGGACCCGGTGGCCGCGGCGGCTTTTGAGGCGCACTTCCTGGACCCGGGCGTTCCCAACCCGGCCCGGGGTTGCCCGGCCGGGGAGCTGTTACCGGCGAGGTTCCGGGCCAGGGCACGGTATTGGCGGGAACGGCACCATCAGGAGAGCATCGAAACCCGCCACCGGAACAGTGCCAAGGACCGGCGGCTGGAGTACACCCCGGATCGGGATGGCATGGCGTGGATATCGGCGTATCTGCCCGCGGACCAGGCCGCCGGGATCTGGAACCGTGCCACCGCCGCGGCGCGTGGGCTTCAGGGGCCTACCGAAACCCGGACCCTGACGCAGCTGCGGGCTGATGTCGCTTCCGCCTGGCTGCTTGGCCCGGCCGCGGGAGTGGACGGCACCCGCGCAGGGTCCATCCTTGCCGGTGGGATGCCGGCCGGTGGCGTGCCGTCCCCGGCGGCGCAGGTCCTGGTCACGGTTCCGGTGTTCTCGCTGCTCGGCCAGACCGAGGAACCGGCCACACTCGACGGGTACGGGCCGATCCCGGCCTCGATGGCCCGCCGGCTGGTCGCCAACGGCGCAACATCGTTCCTGCGGGTCCTGACCGACCCGCGGGACGGGGCACCGTTGGAGATCGGACGCACCAGCTACCGGGTCAGGAAGCCGATGCGCCAATGGCTCCGGCTGCGGGACGCCAAATGCACGTTCCCCGGCTGCAACAACCACTCCCTCGACAACGACGCCGACCACATCCTCGCCTGGGCCGACGGCGGCGGCACCGGCGTCGCCAACCTCGGCCAACCCTGCCCCAAACACCACCGCCTCAAACACTGCACAGCGTGGAGACCAGTCGGCGCCACCCGGGACCATCCGCCCGGCTGGATCTCGCCGGCGGGGCGCCACTACCGCGCCGAGCAGCAGGACTGGGAACCACCGATCTGGTTCTCCGCGCTACCCGGCCAAGACATACCGGAACCGCCCGGCTGGCTAGAACCGTCCGACTGGCCCGAACCGCCACACCATCCCAGTGGCTTCGAACCTCTGGAAGCCCCCGACTACGCTGACGGTGTTCACGGGCTACCGGCGGTCTACGGTCTAGGACTACCGCTCCCACCTGATCCGTGGCCAGACTGGGGATCATCCACAGCAGCCTAGGAACATGCCCTGCCCCAAGGGAGCGGCCGGTGTCGGACAAGATACCCTCCTGCCTGCTGGCCTTGGGACCATGTCAGGTCCCACTGCTGCCACCGGCACAATGGAGGGGTGACTTCCGCACCATTCCCGCAAGACGCTCCACACGACGCACCGGCACCTTCCACACCTTTCGACCTTCAGGCCATCGGCTCCGGGCTGGTCTTTGCGGAGTCGCTGAAAGAGCTCGCGGACGTACTCCGACAGCAGGGTGCCGGCGGAGCAGCGGTGGTCCAGGCCCCGCCCGGCACCGGCAAAACGACTTTGGTGCCGCCGCTGGTGGCCAACCTTGCAGCGGCTGCCGCCGCGGAGGGGCAGCCGCGCATCGTCGTGACCCAGCCGCGCCGGGTTGCAGCCCGCTCGGCCGCACGGCGGCTCGCCGCGCTGGACGGAACGAAGCTGGGGGACAGGGTGGGCTACACCGTCCGCGGCGAAAGGCAGGCTGGCCCCGCCACCCTCATCGAGTTTGTGACACCGGGCATCCTGCTGCGGCGCCTGCTGGCTGACCCCGGACTGGAGGGCACTGATGCCGTTGTCCTTGACGAGGTTCACGAACGCGGCCTCGAAACTGATCTGCTGGTCGGCATGCTCGCCGAGGTGCGCCAGCTGCGCGGCGACCTTGTCGTCGTCGCCATGTCCGCCACCCTCGACGCCCCGCGGTTCGCCGCCTTGCTCGGGGCAGATCCCGGCAGCCCCCAGGACGGGGAGGCCGACGGCGGGGGGCCGGTTCCCGTCGTCGACTGCCCTTCTGCGCTTCACCCGCTGGAAACCGCCTGGGTGCCTGCTCCCGTGGCGCGCCTGGACGGACGCGGGGTGACGCGCGCCTTCCTGGACCATGTGGCGGATACCGCCGCCGCCTCACACGCCGAAGCCCTCGCCGGCGACCCCGGCACTGATGCGCTGGTGTTCGTGCCGGGCGTTTGGGAGGTGTCGCATGTGGCCGGCCGGCTGCGCACTCGGGTGGGTCCCGGCGTCGAAATCGTGGAACTGCACGGACAGGTCAGCCCGGCGGCCCAGGACCGTGCCGTGTCCGGCCGCAATCAGGAGGATCCTGCCCGGATCATCGTGTCCACGGCGTTGGCCGAATCGTCCCTGACGGTGCCGGGCGTCCGGCTGGTGGTCGACGCCGGTCTGTCCCGCGAACCGCGCCGCGACGCCGGACGCGGCATGACGGGCCTGGTCACCGTCTCCTGTTCCCGGGCCTCAGCGGAACAGCGCGCCGGCCGTGCAGCGCGGCAGGCGCCGGGGAAGGTCGTCCGGTGCTATGACCAGAAGAGTCTGGGGGCGGCACCTGCGCACCAGACTCCCGAGATCGCGGTGTCCGACCTCACCGGAGCGGCCCTGATCCTGGCCTGCTGGGGCGCACCCGGCGGCCGGGGGCTTGCCCTGCCGGACGCGCCGCCGCAGTCGGCAATGGCAGACGCCGTCGAGGTGCTCCGGGAACTTGGCGCAGTGGAGGAGGACGGCCATGCCACGGAGCTGGGCAAGGCGCTTGCGCGCATCCCCGCCGATCCCCGTTTGGGACGCGCCCTGCTGGTCGGGTCGGCACTGCTGGGCGGGCGGAAGACTGGCGGCTGTTCGGCGGCGGAGGTCGTTGCCGCCGTGGCAGGCGACCAGCGCGCCACCGGAGCCGACCTGCCCCGCCTGGTTTCAACACTCCGCAACGGCAAGGATCCCGCCGCCAGGCGGTGGGCCGAGGAGGCCAGACGGATGGGCACACTGGCACGTCAGGCAGCGACCGGCGTCGGACTTCCACGGGTGCAGGTGCCGGCAGGAACCGCCGAGCAGGTCGGCTTGGTCGTGGCCCTCGCTTTTCCGGACCGGGTGGCACGCCGCGTTCCCGGGGACGGCCCGGAGCGCTATCTACTGACCTCCGGCACCCGCGCCGGGCTGCCCGCCGGCAGCCCGCTTGCCGGTCACGAATGGCTGGCTGTGGCTGAGGTTGCACGGGCGGGCGGGCGGGACGCCGCCGGGACCGGCGCGGTGATCCGCTCGGCCGCACCGCTCACGGCGGACACAGCAGAGGCCGCCGCCGCTCACCTGCTGCGCGACACGGTGGAGGCCTCATTCAGCCAAGGGAGGGTGACAGCCCGCCGGGAGCGGCGGCTGGGCGCCATCGTGCTTTCCTCCACGCCGGTGCGTGCCTCCGCGGCAGAGGGTCGCGCCGCCGTGGCCCGGGCCTTGGAGGAGCAGGGGCTCGGAGTCATCGGATGGTCGACGGCGGCGGAGGCGATTCGCCGCCGGCTCGCCTTGCTGCACCGGGAACTGGGCGCTCCCTGGCCGGACATGTCCGAGCAGGCCCTGCTGGCCCACCTCGATGACTGGCTTGGTCCGGAGCTCGAGGCGCTGGCCGGAGGGGCCCCGACCTCCGGCATCGATCTGACGGAACCGTTGCGGCGGCTGCTGCCCTGGCCGGACGCCGCCCGGCTGGGCGAGCTCGCCCCGGAGTTTCTGGAGGTGCCCAGCGGTTCCCGCGTCCGGATTGATTACCCGGCGGCCGCGGACGACGGCGGCAGGCCCGTGGTCGCGGTCAAGCTCCAGGAATGCTTCGGCTGGGACAGGACGCCGCGGGTGGCGGATGGAAGGGTGGCGGTGCAGTTTCACCTGCTGTCGCCGGCCCGGCGGCCGCTGGCCGTCACGGATGACCTCGCCTCGTTCTGGTCGGGGCCCTATGCGCAGGTCCGCGCCGAGATGCGCGGCCGCTATCCCAAGCACCCCTGGCCCGAAGATCCCTGGACCGCGACGGCCACCGCACGGACAAAGACCCGGAAATAATTACCGCCCTGAGGCCACACCGATCAGCCGGGCGTAGAGGGCCAGATGGTCATCGACCATGCGCTCGGTGCTGAAGCGGTCTTCAGCTTCGGCCCGGACTGTCGGCCGGTCGAGGTCCGACGCCCGTATCAGGAAACCGGCCAGTTCCTCCGGTGACGAGCCCAGGTAGCCGGTGACGCCGTCGTCGACGATCTCTGGCGCCGAGCCCATACGTGTGGCGACCACCGGGGTGCCGGTGGCCATCGCCTCAATCATCACCAGGCCGAACGGCTCCATCCACTGGATGGGGTTGAGCAGGGCGACGGCGGCACCCAGCAGCTCGTACTTGTCGTCGCCGCCCACTTCACCGAGGAACTCCACGTCAGGTCGCAGCATCGGCTCCACGACGTCGTGGAAGTACTGCACCTCAGCGGGCTCCCGCATCTTCGCAGCGATGCGGAGCGGGATACCTGCCAGCCGGGCCATCGTGATGGCCTCCACCACGCCCTTGTCGGGACACATCCGGCCGAGGAAACACGCGTAGCCGCCCTGCCCCTGCCCTACCGGAACAGCGGCCACCTCCATGCCGTGCGGGATGACGGCCGCGACCCGGTCGGCCAGCGCAGTGCTCACCTGGCTCCTGGAGATGGCGATCAGAGTTGTGTCCCGTGCTGCTGCACCATAAACGGCGGTGTAGGAGGGGTTCAGGTCGCTGTGAAGCGTGGTCACCACCGGCAGCCCCTCGGGGCGTCCCCGGTAGAGCGGGCCGGCCAGGGTGTGGTCATGGACCAGGTCCACCATGCCGTCCATCCCGGCATAGGCGTTAATGACGTGGCTGAGTTCAGAAGAGGTGAATCCCACGAGGTCAGGCTCGGAAGTGCGCATCCCGGGGAGCTGCGTCACCGGGCAGGTGCTGTCCGCCGGGGCGGCGAGCAGCACCTCGTGCCCTGCCCTGGCAAATCCCCTGGCGAGGGCATCAACCACTAGCTCGATGCCTCCGTACCCCGTGGGGGGAATCGGATACCAAGGCCCCGCAATTAAACCGATACGCATCCGTAGCTCCCTTGTTGTCCGGATGTTCTGAGACCGTCTTAACTACTGAGACCATTCAGTTGTGGGTGGGACAAGCGCGTTTGCTATGGCGCCGGGTTTGTCAGGGCGCCATCAGCCGCGCCAGCGGCGGACGGGGCTCGTGCAGCAGAGTCAGGCCCTGGCGCAGGCCGTCGATGGACCCTTCCGTGCCGGTGGCTTGAACGGTGATCCGGGAATTGTCCATTTGCACGTGGTCTGCCCTGAAGCTGCCGAACGCAGCAGGAAGCACGGGGGCCAGGCAGACCTCTTCGCGGGGAAGCAGGGGATCGAAGCGGAGCAGGATCCGCATCAGGTGCACCGGCGCGGCTGAGGCCCAGGCCTGCGGCGAGCAGGACGTGGGGAAGGGGACCGGTTCAGGGAAATCGTCCCGCGGAAACCCGCAGAGGAGTTCCGGCAGCCGCCCGTCGAACTTTTCCGCCGCATCAAACAGGCCCATGGCAATCCGCGTGGCCTCCTCGACGAACCCGTACCGCATCAGTCCGCCGGCTATCAGGGCCGTGTCGTGCGGCCACACCGAACCGTTGTGGTAGCTGACCGGGTTGTAGGCGCCCATGTCAGAGGCGAGCGTCCGGATTCCCCAGCCCGTGAACATCTCCGGCGACATGAGCCGCTCTGCCACCAGGGGCGCCTTGTCCGCGTCCACGATGGCCGACCACAGGCAGTGGCCCATGTTGGATGTGCAGGCATCCACCGGCTGCTTGTCCTTGTCCAGGGCCACGGCAAAGTACCCCTTTTTGGGGAGCCAGAATTTCTCGTTGAACTCGGCCTTGATGTCGGCGGCCCGGTTGTTCCATTTGGACGCCAGTTCCGTGTCACCCAGCTGCTGGGCGAGCAGCGCGCGTCCGAGGTAGGCGCCGTAGACGTAGCCCTGGACCTCGCACAGCGCTATGGGGGCCTCCGCCATCCGGCCGTCGGCGAAGTTGATGCCGTCCCAGGAATCCTTCCAGCCCTGGTTCAGCAGTCCGTGCTCGTTGGCGCGCTGGTATTCCACGAAGCCGTCGCCGTCACGGTCGCCGTACCGCTCCACCCACTCCAGGGCCCGGTCCGCATGCGGCAGGAGCGATTCCAGCAGGTCACCCGCCAGCCCCCAGCGTCCCAGCTCCGCCAACAGTGCCACGAACAGGGGCGTGGCATCGGCGGTGCCGTAGTACGCCTGGCTGCCGCCGAGTGCCAGCCCGGCGGTGACGCCCAGCCGCACCTCGTGCAGGATCCTGCCCGGCTCCTCCTCGGTATCCGGATCAACTTTCTCCCCTTGCAGCGAGGCCAGGGTCTGGAGTGTCCCGGCCGCAAGCTTCGGATCCACCGCCAGCGCCATGTAGGAGGACAGGATGGAGTCCCGGCCGAACAGCGCCATGAACCACGGGGCGCCGGCGGCGACGGCGGCCCGTTCGGGATGGTCGGGATCGAAGATCCGGAGGGCGCCGAGGTCCTCCTGGCTGCGGGTGAGGACCTTTTCCACGTTCTTGTCCGTCACGGTGAGCCGCGGGACATGTTCCTCCCAGGCCGCGTAGCGCTGCGCGCCGACATGAAGGGCCGTCTCATGCGTGAAGGGTTCCTCAGGCCCGGCGCCGTCCACCAGGGGAGTGGTGAAGACGGTGGCGGTCCAGTTACCGCGGGGGGCCAGTTCGGCGTCGAACGTCAGGGCATCCTCGGTGGCCGCTGCTCCCTGGGCGCTGATGACCACGCCGCGGTGGACGCCGTTGCGGATGGCGTCTATCTGCAGGGCGTCCGCCCGGACCTTCCGGCTGTGTTCCGCGGAGGGAACCACCTTTCCGCCCTTGACGTCGAACAGGTCGCTCAGGTCAGCGTCCACCCTGATCTGGATGCGGCAGGTCAGCGGCTTCTCCGAGTAGTTATGGACCTTGATGTCGTCCCGCAGCCCCGGCCCGACCTGCCGGCTGTGCTCAACCACCAGCGGGCTTTCCACTGCGCCGTTGGCGCCGCGGGGCCTGCCCACGAACACTGCGCGGTAGGGCTCACGGGTCTGGCCGGACAGCGGTTCCAGCGGAACGCCGTCGACCGTCAGCTGCCAGCGGGACAGAATCCGGGTGTCCTGGTAGAAAGCGCCCTGCGGCTGGCCGGGAAACACGTCCCCGCTCTCGGCGGAGATGCAGAAGGAGGAGCCCTCCACCACGGTCACCGCCGTCAGTCCGGATGATCCTGCACCGATATTTTCATTCCACGCACTCATCGACTGCTCCCTGGCGACTGGTCGGATGGCATGGGCCGGCCCTGCGGCCACGTTATCCATCGTCCCCCTACCGGGATGAGGCCGCAACGGGTGATTCCTCTTCGGCGGGGCTGCCCCGCAGAGCCGCACCGCCGCGCCGTCGGACTCCTGCTGAGGGGCCGTGACCCCTTGCTGAACAGCGGCTTTAGGTGTCGAATCTTCTTACTAAGGCCGCTTGGCGGCTCACGACTAGCACGCCGGGAGATGGTCATGTCGGTAAAAGGCACTAACGGCCGGGGCAAGGGTCCGGGCCGGGGCAGTTCCGATCTCCGGCGTGCGGACGCGTCGGCTGGAGCGCCGGTGGACAAGCCGGAGGGCATCCGCAACGTCGCGCTGGTGGGACACTCGGGGGCCGGCAAAACCCTGCTGCTCGAGGCCCTGCTCGCCGCCGCCGGGACCATCCCGCGGATGGGTTCCATCGTTGACGGCAACACGGTCAGCGACGCGGAACCGTCGGAGATCCACCAGCAGCGCTCCGTGGTCCTGTCCGTGGCGCCGCTGATTTACGACGGCGTCAAGGTGAACCTGCTGGACACGCCGGGTTACGGCGATTTCACCGGGGAGCTGCGGGCGGGGCTGCGCGCTGCGGACGCGGCGCTGTTTGTGGTCTCGGCCGTGGACGGCATAGACGCCGCCACCACCGCGCTGTGGGCGGAGTGCGCCCAGCTGGATACACCGCGGGCCGTGGTGATTACGCGGCTCGACCACCCGCGGGCCAATTTCGAGGCCGCCCTTGCCGCCTGCCAGCGTGCCTTCGGACAGTCCGTGGTGCCTGCCTACCTTCCGGTCCGCGCTGACGGCAGCGTCAGCGGGCTGCTGGGCCTGCTGTCAGGGCAGGTTTCCGAGTACGACGGCGAGTCCCCGGAGCCCGCGGTCCGGGACGCCAGTGCCGATGAGCGTGCCGCGGCCGAATCCGAGCGCGGCATGCTCATCGAAGGAATCATCTCCGAGAGCGAGGATGAGTCCCTGATGGACCGCTACCTCGGCGGTGAGGATATCGACGTCGACGTCCTGGTGGGTGACCTCGAAACGGCTGTGGCCCGGGGTTCGTTCTTTCCCGTTCTGGCGGCGTCGGCCGAAACCGGCCTGGGGATGACCGAGCTGCTGGACATGCTGACCCGCGCCTTCCCGACGCCACTGGAGCGCGCCGTGCCGGACGTGACCGACCTCGCCGGGGAGCCGGCAGGACCGCTGACGTGCGACCCGGAGGGGCCGCTGGCGGCCGAGGTGGTGCGCACCACCATCGACCCGTTCCTGGGGCGGGTGTGCCTGGTGCGCGTCTTTTCCGGCACGCTGCGCGAGGATTCGGCGGTGCACGTGAGCGGCCGCGGGCTGGCCGAACGCGGACACGAGGACCACGACAGCGACGAGCGGCTGGCCCACCTGTATTCGCCGCTGGGGGCAAACCTGCGGCCCGTTCCGTATTGCGTGGCCGGTGACATCTGCGCCATCACCAAGATTGGCAGCGCCGAGACCGGCGACACCGTGTCGGCGAAGGATTCGCCGCTGCTGATCACCGCCTGGGACATGCCGGAGCCGCTCATGCCGGTCGCCGTCGAGGCCGCCACCCGCAGTGACGAGGACGCCCTCGCCAAGAGCCTGGGCAAGGTGGCCGCCGGCGATCCGACCCTCAGGGTGGAGCGCAACTCGGAAACCCACCAGCTGATCCTGTGGTGCATGGGGGAGGCGCACGGCGAGGTGGTCCTGGACAGGCTGCGCGACCAGGGCGTGAAACTGCAGACCGTGGCTGTGGTGACCCCGCTGCGGGAAACGTTTGCCGCGCCCGCCGCCGGACACGGGCGCTACGTCAAGCAGTCCGGCGGCCACGGCCAGTACGCCATCTGCGACATCGAGGTGGAGGCGCTGGAACGCGGGGCGGGCTTCGAGTTCGTGGACAAGACCGTGGGCGGGGTGGTGCCGAACCAGTTCATCGGCTCGGTGGAGAAGGGCGTGCGGTCGCAGATGCAGAAGGGTGTCTCGGCCGGCTTCCCGGTAGTGGACATCCGGGTCACTTTGGTCGGCGGCAAGGCGCACAGCGTTGACTCCTCCGACGCCGCGTTCCAGTCCGCCGGGGCACTGGCGCTGCGGGAGGCTGCAGCCGCCGGCCGCATCCAACTGCTGGAGCCGGTCTCCTCCGTCACCATCAGCATCCCCGACGAATACGTGGGGTCTGTCATGAGCGACCTCTCGTCGCGCCGTGGCCGGCTCACGGGCACGACGTCGTCCGGCGGCGACGTCACGGAGGTCACCGCCGAGGTCCCGGACGGGGAACTCCTTAGGTATGCGGTCCAGCTCCGGGCTTTGACCGCCGGAACCGGCAGGTTCCGCCGCAGCTACCTGCGGCACGAACCGGTTCCTGGGAACGTGGCGCCGGCGGCCGCGAACGCCTGAGGGCTGCCTGGAGACTGGGGCGCCCGCAATGGAAAAACCGCACCGGGCACCTAACCCGTTCGGCGTGCTAACCCTGGTGCTCGCCGTCGTCGGTCCACTTTGCCTGGCCGGGTGCACCGGAGCGGATGAAAAAGCCCCCACCCCGACAGTTTCGGTGACTGAGACCGCCGCGGCCTCCACCGGGAGCCAGAGCCAAACCCCTCAGGCCAGTCAAAGGATCCGTATCTACACGGATCCTCCGATGCCGGGGGCACCGACCGGCGTGCTCAACGCCCTCGCGGACAAGGTCAATGAGTTTGCGAGTGCTTATCCGGAGACGTTCTCCGGTGCCTACTTCGCGTCGGATTATTCGAAGGTGTACGTCGGGGTGGCCGAACCGCGCCACGCGGCCGCGACGGCTTACGAGGAACTGGCAACGAAAATGGACCCCGGCCGCCGCCGCATCGTCACAGTGGACGTCAAATGGTCCTGGTCCGAGCTTGATGCCGTCAAAAACGTCATCGTGCAGAAGTACCTTGTGCCGGCGGAGGGGGGTATCCAGTCCGTTGGGCTGAATACCTCCATAGACTCGGTCGTTGTCGGCGTACTCAGGCAACCGGGGGACGTGGCTTTGACGGACAACCCGACGCTGGCGGAAATTGCCCGGCGCTACGGCGACGTGGTCGTGTTCCGTGAGGAGAGCGGCCCCATAACCGCCGCCGCGAAGTAGAACACGGCGAGGTGCCTTGCGGAGTTCTAACCTCCCGCAGGACTGTGAGCGCGGAGGAACGCGGCGACCGGTGCCCCGAGCGAGGCGCCGATGTCCTCGGCGCTGCGCTTGTTTCCGGCAACCGCGAACGAATGGTCGCCGCCCTCGCACCACTGCAGCGTGGCGGTCGGCCCGATCCGGGAGACCACGCCTTCCAGCAGCTCCCGGGTGGCGAAGGTGTCGCGCGTCCCCTGGAGGAACAGCATGGGGGTTTCCACCCCGTAGAGGTGCTCGTCGCGGATCTTCTCCGGCTTGCCCGGTGGGTGCAGCGGGTAGCCGAGGTAGACCAGTCCGGCCGCGGGCATCCCCTCGGCCACAGCCATGGAGGCCATCCGGCCGCCGAACGACTTCCCGGCCGCCCATACCGGCTCGGCTTCCCCGGCGGACCGGGAGCGGGCCGCCGCCTCGGCCATCGCGGCCCGCCACGTGGCAATCGCAGCGGGCGGACGGTCGGGGAACTTCCGGCCCGCCTCGCGGTAGGGGAAGTTGAAGCGCAAGGTGGCCACGCCGTCGTCGTTAAGGGCTGCCGTGAAGCCGCGCATGAACGGATGTTCCATGCCCGCCCCGGCGCCATGGGCCAGCACCAGGGTTGCGAACGGATTGGCCGGCCGAGCGTAGGCGCCGGAGACATGGCCATCGCCGACGGCGATGGTGACGGGGGTATCAGCAGTGGGCATGACTCCATCATGCCCGATCGGGAGGGACTGGTCCGGGCGCACATCCGGACGCCTGTGATGCACAGGCCAGGCACAGGCGGGCAAAAGTCTCCAGCCAGCTCCGAACCGGACCGTTGATACAGAATCCGGATACGCCGGCAACAGAGAAACACCCGCCAGGAGGAACAATCATGATCGTGTACCGGCCCATCGCACCCTTGACGATCGGCAGCGGCAGGCTCGGCGCGGCGCTTCTTGCCATGCTGGTCGCGGCTTTCTGCGGCACCGCGGCCTTCAGCCCCGATGACGTCGGCGGGAGTTCTCAGGAAGCCGGGACAACCCTGAGCCAGGCGTAGTCCTGCGGCCGCAGCACCAGTCCCTCATCGATCCGAACCGGTTCCTCTGAGAACAGGTCCAAAGCTTCCGCCGCGAACCCGGACAGTGTTTCCGCCGAGACCACCTGCGGGTTTTCACTGAAGTTGGCCAGGGCCAGGACCACCGTTCCCTCGCCCGGCCGCTGGTACCCCAGCACGGCGGGGTTGTTCGTGGTGAACGGAACCAGGCGGGTGCCGGCCAGCTCCGGTGTGCCGGCACGGACCTCAGCCAGCCGCCGCAACCCCGCATACACGGCACCCTCGGGGGTGGCCGGGTCCAGGCGCCTGGCGTACTTTTCGGCGGGGAACTGCGGCCGGTGCACCCACCGGCTGTCGGCCTCGTGGCCGTCCTCCTGCGCATACCCGTAGTCATTGAGCTGTCCCACCTCGTCGCCCAGGTAGAGCAGCGGGATGCCGCCGGTGCTGAAGGCCACCGAGTGGGTCAGCAGGACGCGGCGGATCGCCTCCGCGGAACCGTCCTCCAGGCCGCTCAGCGACGCCGTGGTGCCGGAGATGCGGCAGTCGCCGGTGCGCGGGTTGTCCTGGAACGGCACCCCGTGGGCGAAGCTGCCGGGGAACCGGTTGACGTAGAACGAGTTCAGGAACCGGCGGTGGTCGAAGCCGTTGATGCCGAATTCGGCCGCATCCTCGTCGGCAAAGGTCCAGCCGATGTCATCGTGGCTCCGCACGTAGTTCACCCAGGACGTCCCCGGCGCGATGTTGTGCCGCCGCTCGAGGGCCTGGGCCAGCAGCGACACGTTCCGCGTGGCCAGGGCCTCCCAGGTCAGCGCCATCTGCAGCGGGTTGTAGGAAAGCTGGCACTCGGCCGGATCGATGTACAGGGCCACTTCATCCGGGTGCACGATCGCCTCGGATTTGAACAGCAGCGACGGCGCCGCGAGCCGGCAGACGGCGTTGAAGGCCTGCAGCAACGTGTGCGCCTCGGGCAGGCTCTCGCACGGCGTGCCCAGCTGCTTCCAGATGAACGCCACGGCGTCCATCCGGAGAATGTCCACGCCCAGGTTGGCCAGGAACAGCATCTCGCCGGCCATGGCACGGAAGACTTCCGGATTGGAGTAGTTCAGGTCCCACTGGAATGTGTGGAAGGTGGCCCAGACCCACCGGCCGTCGGGCAGCTGCACGAAGGAGCCGGGGTGGTCTTCGGGGAAGATCTCGCGCACGTCCCGTTCGAACGCGTCGGGCATGGCGCGGTCCGGGAAGATCCAGTAGTAGTCGCTGTAGCGCGGATCGCCCGCGGCGGCCCGCTGCGCCCACTCGTGCTCATTGGAGGTGTGGTTGAAGATGAAGTCCACCACCAGGCTGATGCCGTTGTCACGCAGTTCTGCGGCGAGAGCCCGCAACTGGTCCATGGTGCCGAGCTTCGGGTTGACCTCGCGGTAACTGGAGACGGCATAGCCGCCGTCGGACAGCGGTTCCGGGGCGAGGAACAGCGGCATCAGGTGCAGGTAGGTGAGGCCCAGTTCCTTGAAATAGGGGATGCGTGCACGGACCCCTTCCAGGTCCGCCGCGTACCGGTCCACGTAGCAGACGCCGCCGAGCATGCGGTTGGACTGGAACCACTCGCTGTTGCCTTCGCGGACTGCGTCGAGCTCCTTCAGGTCCGCGGGCCGGTCCCGCCAGGAACGGGCAATCTCCAGGGCCAGGTCGGCCAGCTGCTTATCAACGTCCGGCCGCGATCCGTAGAGCGAACGGAACAGCCTGGACAGGTCAGGGAAATGCCGGTCGAAGCGCTGCTCCAGTGCGGTCCAGTCCCCGCTGCCCGGTGCCAGCCCGGCCTGCTCAGCCGCCGTATAGAACAGCTGGGGTCCACCGGATTCCCGGGCGGCAAATGGTCCTTGGGTAGCGTCCAGACTCGCGGATTCAACCATGGAACGGGACTCCTTCGAGGATGCTTTGCGCCTGGCGGCGCCCGTGGCTTTCATCCTTACAGATGGTCCCGCCGCTGCCCAGAGAACAGGCAGATGTTTTCTCAGTGCCCGACGGCGGTGCTCACCTCGGCGGGTAAAGTTCCGGAAGGAACCGTGGTTGGCTAACTGCTGACGCCGCACGCCGGGCGGGGTAGGTTGTCCCCATGGCCAGTGAACAGACCACCATCAGTGTCGACGGGCCCGGCGGCCCGAGGGAAATGCGCATCTCCAGTCCGAGCCGGGTGCTGTGGCCCGAACTGGGACTGACCAAGCTGGACCTGGCGCGCTACTTCGTGGATGTGGGGGAGGCCTTCATCCGGGCGAACGGTGACCGGCCGGTGGCCCTGCAGCGGTTTTCGGGCGACGTGGACGGCGAGCAGTTTTTCTCCAAGAACCCGCCCAAGGGTGCTCCTGACTTCATCCGCACGGTGAAGGTGGTGTTCCCGAGCGCCCGTTCGCACCCCATGCTGGTCTTCGACGAGCCGGCTGCGGTGGTCTGGGCCGCGCAAATGAACACGGTGGTTTTTCACCCGTGGCCATCCCGCGCGGACAACTCGGACAACCCGGACCAGCTGCGCATCGACCTGGACCCGCAGCCCGGCACCGACTACGACGACGCCATCCCCGCCGCCCTGGAACTGCGCAAGGTGCTCGCGGAGGCAGGGCTGGAAGCCTTCCTGAAGACGTCGGGAAACCGCGGCCTGCACGTCTACGCGCCCATAGAGCCGAACCGTGAGTTCCTGGACGTCCGCCACGCGGTGATCGCGGCCGCCAGGGAGCTTGAGCGGCGCATGCCGGACAAGGTCACCACGAACTGGTGGAAGGAGGAACGCGGCGAGCGCATCTTTGTCGACTTCAACCAGGCCAACCGGGACCGCACCATCGCCGGTGCCTACAGCCCGCGGGCCCTTCCACACGCGTCCGTTTCCTGCCCCATCACCTGGGACGAGCTGGCGGATGCCAGGCCCAAGGACTTCACCATCCTCACGGTGCCGGACAGGCTGAAAACGGTGGGGGACCCGTGGGCGGACATGCATGCGAAGGCTGGCACCATCGGTACGCTCTTGGAGTGGTGGGGTCGCGACCTTAAAAACGGCCTGGGGGAACTGCCCTTCCCGCCGGACTACCCGAAGATGCCGGGCGAGCCGCCCCGCGTGCAGCCCAGCCGGGCGAAGAAGCCGGAGTAGCCGGCGCTACTCCATCCCGCCCCTACTCGAAGCGCGAGGGATCGCCGGTGCCGCGGCGCACCACCTCGGCGGTGCCGCTGGAGAAGTCGACGACGGTGGTCGGCTCGGAGCCCGTGTCACCGGACTCGACCACCGCGTCTACTACGTGGTCCAGCCGCTCCTTGATCTCCCAGCCCTGGGTCAGGGGTTCCTCCTCGTCCGGCAGCAGCAGCGTGCTGGACAGCAGGGGTTCGCCGAGCTCGGCCAGCAGCGCCTGGACGAAGTTGTGCCGCGGGATGCGAACGCCCACCGTCTTCTTCTTAGGGTGCAGCAGCCGGCGCGGAACCTCCTTGGTGGCCAGCAGGATGAACGTGTAGCTGCCCGGCGTGACGGACTTGATGCTGCGGAACACGTCGTTTCCGATGTTCACAAACTGCCCCAGCTGCGCGAAGTCCCGGCAGACTAGCGTGAAATGGTGCTTGTCGTCCAGCTGGCGGATGCTGCGGATCCGGTCCAGCGCCTCCTTGTTGCCCAGCTGGGCGCCGAGGGCGTAGCAGGAGTCCGTGGGGTAGGCGATCAGCCCGCCTGATCGAAGGAGCTGCACGATCTGCGAGATTGCGCGGGGCTGGGGGTCCTCGGGGTGGACATCAAAGAATTTCGCCATGCGTTGAGCCTACGGCCGGGCGGCGTTCCGCGCACGCATTCGCGAGCGCCAGCCGTCCAACATGCTCACCCCACATGCACCCACGGACGCTTCGTGACATCCGGCTCGGCCTCCCGCAGCACCTCCCGGGTGACCGGGGCGATCTCACCCTCGCCGAGGAACAGGAAACGCAGCAGGTTCACCACCGGATTGCCCTCGGTCCAGCGGAAATAGATGTGCGGCATGAGCCCGGTGACGTCCCGAATGTGCAGGAGCACGGAGGCGATGGTGTTCGGCACAACGGGCCCGTGGACCTCCAGCACCCGGTAGCCGTGCCGCACCACGCCGTGCACCTGCAGCTCGGTTTCGAAGTCGGACGAGTCGTCCACAATCACCTCAAGGAACAGCGCCTGGTAATGGACCGGCAGGTGGCTGACCTCGATGGCCGACGTCAGCTTCTGCCGGTATGCCTCCGCGGTGAGCCTGCGGGGTTCGTGCGCGATGATCCCGATGGGGCCGCTCTCATCCGCCGCCACGAACTCCAGTGCCGTCCGGTCGAGGCGCACATGGGTGGCGTGCAGCTCAAAGGACCGCCCGATCCGGGACAGGAGCGAAATGACGATGATCCCGAGAATGAAAAACCCGGCGATCCGGATGCCCTCGGGCCGCTCAATGACATTGGCCACTGTGGTGTAGATGAACACGAGGGCGATCAGCCCGAACCCGATGGTGCGTGCGCGCTGCCGGCGGCGCCGGGCGGACAGCGCGACGGCGATAGCCGCGGAGGTCATCAGTACCAGCACGCCGGTGGCGTACGCACCGCCCTGGGCATCGACGTCGGCCTTGAAAAGAATGGTGACGAGGAAGGCGATGACGCCGAACACCAGCACCAGCGGCCGGACGGCCTTGGCCCATTCCGGCGCCATCCCGTAACGCGGCAGGTACCGCGGCACCAGGTTCAGCAGCCCCGCCATCGCGGACGCTCCCGCGAACCACAGGATGGCGACGGTGCTGAGGTCGTACACCGTCCCGAAGCCGTTCCCCAGGTACTGGTGCGCCAGGAAGGCCAGGGCGCGTCCGTTGGCCTGCCCGCCGGGCTGAAATTCTGCGGCCGGAATGAGGATTACCGTGATGAGGCTGCTGGTAATCAGGAACGCGCTCATGATCAGCGCGGCGGTGGTCAGCATGCGGCGTGTCCCCTCGATGCGGCCCGCCGGGTTCTCCTCCGTGTCCGTATCCCGGCCGCGGACCTGCGGCATCACCGCCACGCCGGTCTCGAAGCCGGAAAGGCCCAGCGCCAGCTTGGGGAACACCAGCAGGGCTATGGCCACCGCGAGGACGGGATTGCCGTGCGATGTCCCCAGGGCCTGCCACCAGTCCCCGACGGCGGCCGGGTGGCCAAGGGTTTCGAAGGCGGCCCTCGCCACCACCACGACGTTCAGTCCCAGATAGACCGCCACCAGCACGACGGCGATCCCGATCGCTTCCTTGAAGCCACGCAGGAACACTGCGGCGAGCAGCGCCAAAAGAACCAGGGTCACCGTCACCTCCTGCCCCTGCAGCCAGCCGGGGGCATACGGGTTCTGGATGAGGTGCGCCGTGGCGTCGGCGGCGGAGAGGGTCATGGTGATCATGAAGTCCGTCGCCGCGAAGCCCAGCAGCACCAGGACGAACAGCTTCCCGCCCCAGCGGGGGAGCAGCCGCTCCAGCATGGCGATCGAACCCTCGCCATGTGAACTCTCGCCGGCCACCCGGCGGTAAACGGGCAATGCCCCGAACAGCGTGACGGCCACCAGGACCAGCGTGGCCAGCGGAGAGATGACTCCGGCGGCGAGCGCGGCGATGGCGGGCTGATAGCCGAGGGTGGAGAAGTAGTCCACGCCGGTGAGACACATGACCTGCCACCACGCATGCTTCCGCTCGTGCGCCGTCGTCTGGCCGCCTGGTCCCTGATGGGATCCCTTGCTGTCCTGGAGTCCCAGCAGCAGCCAGCTGGAAAGCCGCTGCCTCCGGGTATGGCGCAGCTCCGAAGGTTCCGCCGGCGGGCGGCTCATGGTGGTCATGGTGCCTTTCATCTCTGATTGGTGCCCGCTCCCGCGGCAAGTTACTGCTGCCGCGGTACATCGCTGGGGCAAGCCGAACGTAGCACCGTGCGGCAGCACAGGAACCGCCGGTGGCGGAATCTTGACGCATCCTTAACGCCCGTGTGAGCCACCCCACCACCGGGGGAGCCCGTGCCGTGGCAAGGCGGTGCACAGGTGAAAGAATGGCGTCATGGCAGGGGAACGGATCGTCATAGGCCTCTCGGGAGGCCTTGAAGGGGAGATCCTGATCCGCCGTGCCGTGAAGGTCCTCGATGATGCCGGCGGCGGCGAACTGCTCGCCGTCCACATCCGCTCAACCGAGGGCGCGTCGCACGAATCAACCAGCGCCCTCGAATCACAGCGGCGGCTGGTGGTGGAGCTGGGCGGCAGCTATCACACGGTGGCTGCCCAGGACACAGTCGAAGCCCTCCTGGAGTTCGCAACCCATGTCGGCGCCACCCGCCTGGTCATCGGCCAGTCACGGGCACACCGGCTGTCGCGGCTGCTGAGCGGCGGCACTGAGACGCGGATCATCCGCTGCGCCGGCGACCTCGACGTGCAGGTAGTGCCGCACCCCCTCGCCGGACGCGGCACCGGACGGCGCCGGCAGCGGAACCTTGGCCGCGCACGCGTCGCCGTCGGCTTCGTGCTGGCGGCCACCGTTCCCATCCTGATGCAGCTGGCGCTCGCCGTCATCGAGCACAGTGTGGCCACCGCCGTCCTGGTCCAGCTCGCGGGGGCCGTGGCCGTGGCGCTGGTGGGAGGCCTGTGGCCTGCGGTCGCGGGTGCGCTCTGGAGCAGTCTGCTGGTCAATTACTTCTCGACGCCGCCTGTCGGCGAGCTGGCCATCAAAGACCCGCAGGACCTGCTGGCGCTGGGTGTTTTCGTGGGCGTTTCGGTGGCGGTGGCCGGCGTGGTGGACAGGTCCGCCCGGCGCTCCAAGGAAGCCGCCCGGGCCCGTGCCGAGGCGGCAACGCTCGGTGAGCTCGCCCGCGGAGCCACCCGCGCGGAGGACACGGTGGGCAGCCTGCTGGAACAGGCGCTGGACGTCTTCGGTGTCCGGGGCGCGGCTCTCTTCAGCGGCCCGGCCTTCCGGAACGGCGCTGCCCCGGGTGACCGGTATGGGCCGGGCGGCCGGTTTGCCTTGGGTGACCCGTCCGCTTTCGGTGACCGGCAGGCGGTCCGGAAGGGGGACGGTGAATCCGAGCGGAAGCTGCTCGCCAGTGCGGGCGAACTGACCGAATCCGAACGGGAGGGCACGGACTTCGCCGAACACACGGTGGAACCGCTCGACGACGGCACCTGGCTGGTGCTGTTCGGCCGGGCAGTGCCGGCAGCCGACAGCAGCCTGCTGGGCGCCTTCGCCGCCCACGTGCTCGCCCAGCTGGAGCGCCGGCAGCTGGCCGCCAGCCGTCTGGAGGTGCTTCGGCTGGCCGAAGGAAACAGCATGCGCACCGCCATCCTGCGGGCCGTCTCACACGACCTCCGCACCCCGCTCGCCGGCATCAAGCTCGCCGTCGGCGGGCTGCTGCAGACCGCCGTCAGGTACACCCCCGAGGAGAAGCAGGAGCTGTTGGAAACCATCGACGAATGTTCGGACCGGCTGGACGGCCTGGTGGGGAACCTCCTGGACATGTCCAGGATCACCGCCGACTCGGTGCGCCCCCTGCTGAAGCCCGTCCGGTGGCTGGATGTTGTACCGCCGGCGTTGCGCGGCCTGGCGGCGGGCAGGGTGCGGGTGATCCTCCCGCCGAACCTTCCCGCCGTCGACGCCGACGCCGTCCTGCTGGAACGCGTGATAGCCAACATCGCGGAAAACGCGGTCAAGTACGCTCCCGCCTCAGACATCATCGTGACCTCCGCGGCGGGCGGGCTGAGCAGCGCCGTCCTTAACGGACACCCTGCCGGAGAACTGCGGATCATCGACCACGGACGCGGCGTGCCGGACCGGAACGTGCCGGCGATGTTCCGTCCCTTCCAGCGGCTGGACGACCTTTCCCAGACAACCGGCGTGGGCCTCGGACTGGCCGTCGCCCGGGGGTTCGTCTCGGCCATGGGCGGGAGCCTGGCGGCCGAGGAAACGCCCGGCGGCGGACTCACCATGGTCATCCGGCTTCCCCTGTCCACGGGGCATGACCTGCAGGGACATGACCCAACAGGACATGAGCCAACAGGGCATGACGCCTCACCGGCCGCTACCCAACAGGAGGCGGCCCAGTGAGCAGCGTCCTCGTGGTCGACGACGACCAGCACCTCCTTAAGGCCCTGCGGATCACGCTGCAGGCGCACGGCTACACCGTGGAGACAGCCGCCGACGGTGAAGAGGCGCTGCTCGCTGCCTCGCGCAATCCGCCCCAGCTTGTTGTCCTGGACCTCGGACTGCCGGACATGGACGGTGCAGCGGTCCTCAGGGAACTCCGCCGCTGGAGCACCGCCCCGGTCCTGGTGCTCTCGGCCCGGCACGGCTCATCCGACAAAGTGGATGCGCTCGATGCCGGGGCCGACGACTACATCACCAAACCCTTCGGGCTGGAGGAACTCCTGGCCAGGCTGCGCGCACTCCTGCGCCGTGCCCCGGAAGCCCCCGAGCCGTCCACCGTGGACACCGCGGAGTTCAGCGTGGACCTGGGGCGGCGGATGGTCACCCGGAACGGAGAACCCGTCAGGCTCACTCCCACAGAGTGGAGCATCCTTGAACTGCTGGTACGGAATCCCGGGAAGCTCATCACACAGCAGCAGATCCTGGCCAGCGTGTGGGGGCCGGCCTACGAGAAGGAAGCCAACTACCTGCGGGTGTACATGGCGCAGCTCCGGCGCAAGCTGGAGGCGGACACCGGCAACCCGCGCCATCTGCTGACCGAGGCCGGCGTCGGTTACCGTTTCCGGCCCTGACCTGCGCCTATGAACGTCCCGTGAACTTCCATGAACCCCTATGAAGGGGAGCCGGATTCGGGCAACATGTGTACTGTTGCGCCGCACACCGGGCGCCACACGTACAGCCGAAGGAGAACCGATCGTGTCCACCCTGCTCAACCCGTACATCAGCTTCCGGGACAACGCCCGCGACGCCCTGACCTTCTACCAGTCCGTGTTCGGTGGCGACCTGGCGCTCAGCACCTTCGGAGAATTCCACGCCAGCGAAGATCCGGCCGAAACTGACAAGATCATGCACGGGATGCTGACCACGGCGAAGGGGCTCGTGCTTATGGGGGCCGACACCCCCAACTCCATGGACTACTCGCCGGGGAACAACATCTCCGTGTCGCTGAGCGGCGACGACGAGGCCGAACTGCGCGGCTATTATGACAAGCTGTCCGTCGACGGCGGTACGGTCACCGTCCCGATGGACAAGGCACCGTGGGGCGACATCTTCGGCATGTGCACCGACAAGTTCGGCATCGCCTGGCTGGTGAACGTCAGCGGAGCCTCCGCAGCGCCTGCCTCCTGAACTAGAAAAGCAACGCGGGGTCACTTTTCGCCCAATAACGGAGGCTTATTGGGCGCCAAGTGACCCCGCGTTGCGGTTAGGGCAGTAAGCGGTTCAGGAACGCGGCGGGGACCAGACCCACTCGCGGACATCGGGCAGGTCCTCGAAATGCTCACGGATGTACTCGGCGTGGGCGTCCAGCTGCCGGTGGCAGTGCCCGGCCAGGGTCTCCGCGCCGTCGAACTGCCGCGGCATCCGGCGGAGCGCCTCCAGCGCCAGGTGGTAGCGGCTCATGCGGTTCACCACCACCATGTCGAACGGCGTGGTGGTGGTGCCCTGCTGGCTGTAGCCGCGGACGTGGAACCGCTCCGGGTTGGGCCGGCCGTGCAGGAGTTGGTGGAAGGAGCGGGCGTAGCCGTGCCATGCCACCACCACCTCACATGTGTCCGTGAACAGCGAACTGAACGTGCCGTCGTCGAGCCCGTGCGGGTGCACGTCCCGTGGCGGAAGAACCATGGCATCCATGACATTCACCACGCGCACCGTGGCGTCGGGCACGTGGCGCTGCAGCAGCCAGGCGGCCGCCAGTGCCTCCTCGGTGGGGATGTCGCCGGCGCAGGCGAGAATGACGTCCGGTTCACTGCCGCCGCCGTTTTCGTTGCCCGCCCAGTCCCAGCGGGAGGCCCCGGCCTCGGCGTGCGCCCTGGCTTCGTCGAGCGTGAGGTACTGCGGGTGGGACTGCTTGTCGACGACGACGAGGTTCACGTAGTCCTTGCTGCGGAGGGCGTGATCTGCGGCGGCCAGAAGCGTGTTGGTGTCCGGCGGCAGGTAGATCCGGGTGACCTCGCCGGACAGGGACAGCACGGTGTCGATCAGGCCCGGGCCCTGGTGGCTGAAGCCGTTGTGGTCGTTGCGCCAACAGGTGGAGGTCAGCAGGATGTTCAGGCTCGGCACGGGCGAGCGCCATTCCAGGTCGCGGGCATGCTGGAGCCACTTGGCGTGCTGGACGGTCATCGAGGCGCTGACCATGGCGAACGCCTCGTAGCTGGCGAAAAACCCGTGCCGGCCGGTCAGCAGGTAGCCTTCCAGCCAGCCCTGGCACAGGTGCTCGGAGAGCACCTCCATCACGCGGCCGTCCGCCGAGACGTGGTCGTCGCCGTCGCTGCCCGGCAGCATGAGGCAGCGGTCGGTGGCCTCGAACACGGCGCCCAGCCGGTTGCTGTTGGTCTCGTCCGGGCAGAACAGCCGGAACCGCGGGTTGTCCTTCGTGCCGGTGTAGAGGTCGCGGAACAGCTCGCCCAGCGGCTTGGTGGTTTCGATGCTGGTTGAGCCCGGCTGGCCCGGGTCGACGGCGTACTGCGCGAGGTCGGGAATCTCCAGCGGGACGGACGGCTGGCCGTTGGCCCGGGGGGCCGCCCCCATCCGGAGTTTGCCTTCGGGAGCCAGCGCAGCAAGTTCGGGAAGGAGCCGGCCGTCGTCGTCGAACAGGGTTTCCGGCTTGTAGGAGCGCATCCACTGTTCCAGCAGCGCCAGGTGCTCCGGGTTGTCCCGGACACCGGACAAGGGAACCTGGTGCGCACGGAACGTACCTTCCACGGGGTTGCCGTCCACGCTCTCCGGGCCGGTCCAGCCCTTGGGCGTGCGGAGGATGATCGCAGGCCAGCGGGCCGCCGTCGTTCGGTTGTTTCCGGAACCGTCAGCGGCCCCAGAGCTGGCGCCGCCCCGGGCGCCCTGCTGGATGTCCCGGATGGTGGCGTAGGCGTTGTCGAGGGCGGCGGCAAAGGCGTGGTGGACCTTCCCGGGCTCGTGGCCGGACACCGTCACGGGCTCCCAGCCGTTGGCGTGCAGCAGTGCCTCGACGTCCCGGTCCGGGCGGCGGCCCAGAACGGTGGGCCCGGAAATCTTGGCGCCGTTGAGGTGCAGGATGGGCAGGACTGCGCCGTCCCGTGCCGGGTTGAGGAAGAACGGCGCCGTCCAGGAGGCGGCGAGCGGGCCGGTCTCTGCTTCGCCGTCGCCCACCACGCAGGCGGCGATAAGGTCCGGGTTGTCCATCACCGCGCCGGTGGCGTGCATCAGGGAGTAACCCAGTTCGCCGCCCTCGTGGATGGAGCCGGGGGTGGCGGGGCCAACGTGGCTGCCCACACCGCCCGGCGTCGAAAACTGCCGCGCCAGCCGGCGCAGGCCTTCGGCGTCGCGGCTGATGTCGGGGTAAATCTCCGAGTAGGTGCCTTCGAGGTAGACGTTCGCCACCACGGACGGGCCGCCGTGGCCGGGCCCGGCGATGAAGAGCACCTCGGCAGATGTATTCCTGATCAGCCGGTTCAGGTGGGCATAGATCAGGGACAGCCCGGGCCCGGTACCCCAGTGGCCCAGCAGCCTCGGCTTGATGTGCTCCGGCCGCAGCGGTTCCCTGAGCAGCGGATTTTCCTGGAGGTAGATCTGGGCCACCGTGAGGTAGTTGGCCGCACTCCAGTAGCGCTGGAGGAGGTCCAGCTCTTCATCCGATATCGTCCCGCTTGTCTCGGCCATGCCCATTGGTGTGCCTTCCGTCGGTTCCGTTCCCGCGCTGACGGGCACAGTCTACCCCCGGGGTTTTGGGCTCCCTCAGATCCACTTCGGGGCGGCGGGCACCCCGCACGTGGCACCCGGCCCGCTCGCGGTGACGCCGCCGGTGCCGCGGCCGGAGGCCCATTCGACGACGGCGGGCAGGGGTCCGCTGACGATCGTCGGATCCTCCGCCCCCGTGTCTCCGAACTCCAGGTCTGTGCCCGGCACCCTCACCATCAGCCCGGCGTCAGTGCCGCGGGCGTGCCAGGCTCCGGTGATGTCCCGCAGGAGCCGTTCCAGGACAGGTGCCGGAACGTCGGCGAAGGTTGCCCCGTTGCCGAGGTCGACGGCGTGGATCCAGACTTCGCGGGTGCGCATCCACACGGTTTCCGACGCCGGAACGGTGCGGCCCTGGATGGTCTTCACCTCGCTGGCCCAGTCCCGGTCCGGCAGGTCGCGCCATTCGACGCTGAGGTGGACGGCGGAGTGGTCAAAGAGGTTCCGCAGCGCGATCGGTGACAGGGTCGCGCCGAAGGAAATCTCGTGGTCGCGCACCTCGGTGGAGGGGTACATCGGGGTCTCTACCCCCGTGGCGGCCCACTCCACCAGCCGGGCGACAGCCCTGGCGTTGTAGCCGACGTGCGCCACGACGTGCCGGCGTGTCCAGCGGGGAAGGAGGGAACCGCCGTCGAGCTCTGCATCGGTGAGTTCGTTCAACTTGCGTGCGAAGAACGCGGTGCCCCGCCGGGCCTGCAGGAGTTCTTCCTGCAGGCCCGGATCGGTGGCGAGGTCGTGCCGGGCGGCCATCAGGCCTCCTTGACCACGCGGTTGGTCAGCTGGCCCAGGCCCTCGATGGTGGTGACCAGGACCTGGCCTTCCTGCAGGTAGCGCTTGGGGTCCTGCGCATGGCCGACGCCGCCGGGCGTGCCGGTGGCGATCACGTCACCGGGGTTCAGCGTGATGATGGTGGAGATGTAGGCGACCAGGAACTCCGGGGTGAAGACGAGGTCGCCGGTGGGGGTGCTCTGCTGGACCTCGCCGTCGACGGCCGAGGTCATCAGCGGCCCAACGGTGAACTCGTCCTTGGTGACCAGGGCCGGGCCGAACGGGGTGGAGTTTTCCCAGGTCTTGCCCTGCAGCCATTGCACGGTGCGGAACTGGTAGTCGCGCATGCTGATGTCGTTCAGGACCGAGTAGCCGGCGATGTGGTCCGCGGCGTCCGCTTCGCTGATCCGCCGGCCCTTCTTGCCGATGATGACGGCGAGCTCGGCTTCCCAGTCCACGGTGTCGGATTCCTGCGGCAGTGCCAGGTCGTCGTTCGGGCCGATCAGGGATTCCTGGTATTTGGCGAACAGGGTGGGATGGTCCGGGATTTCCCGGCCCATCTCCTTGATGTGGTTCCGGTAGTTGTGGCCCACGCAGATGATCTTGCCGGGCGCGGGTACGACGGCGGCGAGGTCGGCGCCGTCGAGCGCGTGCGTTGCGCCGTTGGCCGCCGTGGCCGTGGTCTCCCAGTCGTCGCTGCGGAGCAGCTCGCCGACGTCGGCAAAGCCGTCGATCTCCGTCAGGGTACCGCCGTCCTGGCGGACTGCCACGGTTCCATCAGCAGTGCGGAGGGTGAGGAGTCTCATTTACTTGCGTCCTTCGGTGTAGGTGCGGCTGAAGTTCAGCCGTTCAAAGATGGGGGCGTCGCTGAAGCGGAACAGGTCGAACTCGCTGTCCGCTTCGAGGGACCATTCCTGCCAGGACGGGACCACGAACAGGTCTCCCTTGGCCAGGCCCTTGCGTTCGCCGTTGAGCAGCACGCTGCCGGTACCCTCGAAGACCTGCCACACGCTGGAACCGACCTCGCGGAGGCCCTGGGTGGCGGCCCCGGCGCGGAGCCGGTGGAACTCGGCGCGGATGGTGGGCATCACGTCCCCGCCCGTGGTCGGATTCGAGTACCGGATCGCGGCGTGGCCCTGGCTGACCGTGGCCGGGTGCCCCTCGTCCTCCAGGAGCAGCTGCTCACGCAATGCCCGGTCCGTGTGTTCCCAGCGGTACGCGGCGATGGGGGAGTTGGTGGTGTTGTCCAAGCCGGAGAGCGGACGCAGGCCGGGATGGGCCCAGAGCCGCTCGGACCGGGAGATGTCCGGAGTTGCCTCGTCGGTGACGCGTTCGGTGCCGAACTCGAAGAAGCCCGCGTCCGCGTAGTGCACGAACGGGATGTCCAGGCCGTCGATCCAGGCCATCGGCTGGTCGGTGTCGTTGTGGTGGCCGTGGAAGTTCCAGCCCGGCGTCAGGAGGAAGTCGCCGCGGCGCATGGCCACCGGGTCCCCGTTCACCACGGTCCAGACGCCTTCGCCTTCGACGACGAAGCGGAACGCGTTCTGTGAGTGGCGGTGCTCGGGCGCGGTTTCGCGGGCGCCCAGGTACTGGATGGCCGCCCACAGCGTCGGTGTCGCGTAGGGCGTGCCACCCAGCCCCGGGTTGGCGAGGGCTATGGCCCGCCGCTCGCCGCCCCGCCCCACGGGAACCAGGTCACCGGCGCGGGCAGCCAGGGGGTAGAGGTCGTGCCAGCGCCACACATGGGGCACGGCCTTGGGTGAGGGGACCATCGGCATCAGGTCGCCGATTTCGGTCCACAGCGGGATGAGGTTTTCCTTGTCGAAGTCCCGGTACAGCTGCTCCAGCTGCGCGGCCTCCTCCGGCGTCGGCTCCGGGGCCACATGGGCGGCGGCAACGGATTCGTGGGTCGTGGTCTCGGCGCTGATGGACACGGCGGCCTCCTCGGTGGTTCCTGGTACGTCTGGCGTAGTACCGAGATTAGAGACACCGGGGCCGTGATCCCCACGATATTCTGGCAGGCAGAATTTACTCAGGTCAGCCTGGCTCCGCAGGGTTGGCGGCGATGTCGATCTCCAGCTGCCGGCGCGTTTCCAGCATGGCCGCCACCAGGCCGCCGTCGAACACCGCGCGGAACCTGGTCACCGGCGTGGCCACGCTGATCGCGCCCACCACCTCGCCCTTCCCGTTGTGCAGGGCCATGCCCAGGGCGCTGATGCCCTCCTCGGTGCCCTCGAAGTTCGCCGCGAAGCCGTTCCCTCGGACCGTTTCCAGCTCCCGCAGGAAGGCCGGGTACTCGGCGTCGGGAATGCTGTCGCCGCCGATCTCCGCGTTCTGGCTCCGGAACAGCTGCTCAATGAGCGCCGGCTCCAGCTCTGCCAGCATCGCCTTGCCGCCGGACGCCCTGTTCGCCGGCAGCACAGTGCCCTGCCGGTCGCCCACCCGAAGGGTGCTGGTGCCCTCCACCGTCTCCAGGAAGCGGACCTTGGTGCCCACCCGGATCATGAGGTTCACGGTCTCGTTCAGGCGCGAGCTCAGCAGTTCCATGTGCGGCCGGGAGACGTTCCGCAGCAGCCGGGTCCATGGAACGCCGGCCGGACCAGCCCCCATCGCGGGTCCGGGGACGTAGCGCCGGTTTTCGTCCTGCACCGCGAAGCCCCGGTACACCAGCATGGCCAGCAGGCGGTGCGCGGTGGACGGAGCCACGCCCAGTTCATCCGCGGCGTCCTTGAGCCGCAGGCTGCCCCCGTCGCGCAGGAGCTGGAGCAGCTGCAGTGCGTTGTCCACCGCCTCGATGGAATACGCGGGCTTCTTCCGAAGCGGCAAGTTCTGCATGACAGAATTCTATTGGAAGGCCACTGCTTCAGCACTGACAGTTGGTGGCATGAATCACACACCTTCCGCTGCCGCGACGGAGCGGTCCGCGTCCGGAGCAGTGTCCACGCCAGCGCCGCCGAAGTCCGCGGAGCCGCCCAAGTTTTCGAAACAGTCCGCCATGGCCGTGCTCGTCTGCTGGCTGCTGGTGGTCTTCGACGGCTACGACCTCATCGTCTACGGCACCGTCCAGTCCGCGCTCATCAGCGACACCGGCTGGGGTTTGACGAAGGCCACCGCCGGGACGGTCGGGTCCATGGCCTTCGCCGGCATGATGATCGGTGCCGTCTTTGCCGGCCGGATGGCCGACACCTGGGGCCGCCGCCGAACCATCCTCGGCTGCGCGGTGGTGTTTTCCATCTTCACCATCCTGTGCGCCTTCGCCCCGAACGCCTATGTGTTCGGCGCACTGCGGCTCATGGCGGGGATCGGCCTCGGCGGACTGGTGCCCTCGGCCAACGCCCTCGTGGCCGAACTCGTACCCGCGAAGTGGCGGTCCACCATCGCCACCCTGATGATGTCAGGCGTGCCGATCGGCGGATCACTGGCGGCGCTGGCCGGCATTCCGCTGATCCCGGCCTTTGGCTGGCCCGTCATGTTCCTCGTCGCGGTGCTGGCACTGGCGGTGGTGATCCCGGTGGGCCTGCGCTACCTGCCCGAGACCCTGCCACCGGCCGGAGACCAGCACGCCGGAACCCCAGCCCGGGAAAGCCGTCCCGCCGGATTTGGTTCGCTGCTCCGAGCACCGTACCTGGGCGTGAGTGTGCTCTATGCCGTGGCCACCCTGGTGACCCTTTTCGCCTGGTATGGGCTGGGCACCTGGCTGCCCAACCTGATGCAGCTGGCCGGCTACAACCTCGGTTCCGCGCTGACGTTCGCCCTGGCCCTGAACCTTGGCGCCGTCGTCGGTTCCGTGGCGACCGCCTGGGCCGGGACCCGCTTCGGCCCCGTCCCGACGGCGGTGGCAGCAGCCGCCGTCGCCGCCGTCGCCCTCCTGGTGCTCGTGGCCGGCCCGCCGGTCACGGTGGTCTACCTGATGCTGGTGCTGGCCGGCGTCGGGACGCACGGCACGCAGTGCCTGGTGATCGCCGCCGTCGCCAGCCACTACCCGGCCCACCTGAGGGGGACGGCCCTCGGCTGGGCCCTTGGTGTGGGCCGGATCGGCGCCGTGGCCGCACCCCAGGCCGGCGGCCTGCTGCTGGCAGCGGGGCTGGGCGTCAACTCCAACTTCCTGGCCTTCGCCGGGGCAGCCGCCGTCGCAGCACTCCTGCTGGTGGCCGTCGGCGCAAAAACCATCCGCACAACCTCAACACCTGTAGGAGTCAATAATGTCTAACCCGAAACCGTCCACCGATGTCCTGGTGATCGGCGGCGGCATGGCCGGCCTGGCCGGCGCCCTCGCCCTCCGCGGGAACGGCGCGGAGGTCACCCTGCTGGAACGGGCGCCGGAGTTCGGCGAAGTCGGGGCGGGCCTGCAGATGGCGCCCAACGCCTCCCGCGTCCTCAAGCGCTGGGGCCTGCTGGACAAGGCGCTGGAGATCGGGGTCCGGCCCAAGCATCTGGTCTTCCGCGACGCTGTAACGGGCGAGGAACTCACCCGGCAGTCACTGGGCGGCAGCTTCGAAGAACGGTATGGCGCCCCCTACGTCGTCATACACCGCAGCGACCTGCACCGCATCCTCCTTGAGGCCTGCCGGGACGCCGGCGTCCGCCTGGTCAACGATGTGGCGGTCGAGGCCGTCCGGACCGCGGACGGCCGGGCCACCGCGCTGGCGGCGGACGGTTCCACCTGGGAGGCCGACGTCGTCCTCGGAGCGGACGGACTCAAGTCCACCCTCCGGCGTGAGGTGGCGCAGGACGGCGCTGTATCGTCATCGGGCCTTGTGCCGTCGTCGTACGTGGCCTACCGCGGAACCGTCCCCATCACGGCGGACACGCCCCGGGGCGACCTCGAGGACGTGATTGTCTACCTTGGGCCGGACTGCCACCTGGTCCAGTACCCGCTGCGGAAGGGCGAGCTGCTCAACACCGTGGCAGTGTTCAAGTCAGCCTCCTTCGAACGCGGAGAGGAACAGTACGGGGGAGTGGACGAGCTCGAGGCGGCGTACAGGGACTGCGTGCCCGCGGTCCGGGAGGCCCTGAAAAACCTCGCCACGGGTATCCGCTGGCCCATGTACGACCGTGACCCCATCGAAAACTGGGTGGCCGGCAGGATGGTCCTGATGGGTGACGCCGCGCACCCCATGCTCCAGTACCTTGCCCAGGGCGCCTGCCAGGCCCTCGAGGACGCCGCCGTGCTTGAGGAAGCGAGCCTCGGGACCGTCTTCACGGAGGACGGCGCAGACCCGGACGCCTGGGATGCCGCCATCCGGGCGTTCAACTCTGCACGCGGCGCGCGCACGGCCCGGGTGCAGCGGACAGCGCGCGTCTGGGGCGAATCCTGGCACGTATCGGGGCTGGCCCGCACCCTGCGCAACCTGCTCTTCAAGAGCCGGAAGGACGGCGACTTCCAGTACAACGACTGGCTGTACGGCCAGGACGGCGACGGCGTGCCCGCCGCAGCGGCGCCGGCGGACCGGGTGAGGGTCCCCGCCTAACAAACCCTTGCCCCTCCGGACACGGTGTCCGTAGCGTGGGCTGCAGAGCAGGCGCTGGAGGAACGCCGTGGAAAATACAGTCACCCTCTACCTCGATGTGGACGGCGTCGTGTGCCCGTTCGGCCCGGCCGGGCACACGCCCTGGGACTCGGCCTGGCACTACGCCTACGCCGGGATGCTGGAAGTGGCCTACGCGGCGGAGCTGGTGGCGGCCCTGAACCGGCTGGCGGTGTGGCCCGGTCTCCGCTGCGTCTGGCTCACCAGCTGGGAGGAACTGGCGCCCGCCGTGCTCTGCCCGGTCACGGGACTGAAGGGAAGCTCGTGGCCCGTGCTGACCGCCGGCGGGTCCGGAGGCGGCGCGGAATGGTGGAAGCTGGAAGCCATCCAGGCTGATGTGGGCAGGAACACCCCGGAGCGGATCATCTGGGTGGACGACCAGCTCGCCTTTGAGAGACGTGCGCAGGCGTGGGCGCGCATCCTTGGCCGCCGTGCCTTGCTGGTCTCGCCGGACCCCCGGACCGGCCTTTCGCCCGCTGACCTGGAGGCAGTCCGCGCCTTCGCGCGGCCTCCGGACCCGAAGGTGTGACAGGCCGTACGCGGCGCAGGTTGGACCTCGACTGCAGGACGCGTACCATCGATAAGGTTTCAAGCCTGCCCTGCAGCTCCGCTATCCCCACCCTCTTAACACCTCGTGAAGACCGGGTGAACTATGCTGTGCAGTGCAGGCAGGGGAAGTGGAACTGCTGTACGTAGACTCTGCAGATTGGGCAACAGGTGGACATCACCTTCATGGTGGCGCTGGTCATTGCGCTGGCATTATTTTTCGACTTCACGAACGGTTTCCATGACACTGCGAATGCGATGGCCACGCCCATTGCCACCGGTGCCATCAAGCCGAAGACTGCGGTTGCCCTCGCGGCGGCCCTGAACCTCGTCGGCGCTTTCCTGTCCACAGAGGTCGCCAAGACGGTTTCGGGCGGCATCATCCGCGAGGGGTCAGGCGGGGTCCAGATCACGCCGGACATTATTTTCGCCGGCCTTATGGGCGCCATCCTGTGGAACATGATCACCTGGCTCAAGGGACTGCCTTCCAGTTCGTCCCATGCACTGTTCGGGGGCCTCATCGGCGCAGCGGTGGTCGGCATCGGCTTCCACTCGGTCAATCTTGAGACGCTGCTGCAGAAGGTCATTCTGCCCGCCGTCTTCGCCCCGGTCATCGCCGGACTTGTGGCGTACGTCTGCACCCGGATCGCCTACGCGCTCACGTCCCGGCATGATCCGGAAACCGGCAGCAAGCTGACGCAGAAGCGCGGCGGCTTCCGGACCGGCCAGATCTTCACCTCCAGCCTGGTGGCGCTGGCACACGGCACCAACGACGCGCAAAAGACCATGGGCATCATCACCCTGGTGCTCATCGCCGCGGGGACGCAGGAGCCCGGCACGGGCCCGCAGCTGTGGGTGATTACGGCGTGTGCGCTCGCTATCGCCGTCGGAACCTACGCCGGCGGCTGGCGCATCATCAGGACCATGGGAGCAGGGCTCACCGAGGTGAAGCCCGCGCAGGGCTTCGCGGCCGAGTCGAGCACGGCCTCCGCCATCCTCGCCTCCTCACACCTGGGCTTTGCGCTGTCCACCACCCAGGTCGCCTCCGGCTCCGTGATCGGCTCCGGCATGGGCCGCCGGGGCACCACGGTGCGCTGGGGCATGGTGGGGCGGATCGCCCTCGGCTGGCTCTTCACGCTGCCCGCCGCCGGCATCGTCGGTGCCCTGACGGCGCTGCTGGTCAAGACCGGCGTCATCGGCGTGGTGATCGCGGCCGTGGCCGGAATCGGAGCCGTGCTGTACATGTTCCTGGTCTCCCGCAAATCCCAGGTGGGCCACCACAACGCCGTGGAAGTCGAAGAAGCCGGCCAGGCTGTCCGCTTCGCCAAGAAGAAGGCCCTCGCCAGGGCACGCGCCGCCGAGCGCGCCAGGAACAACAACCCGAAGGGCCCGCAGCGATGAAGTGGCTGGAACTCCTCACCGTAGCCGGCGCCACCCTGGTCGCCGCCGTGACCGTCGTTGTCCTCTATTCCCTCGGCGTCCGCCTGACCGCCATCGCCGGTGACCGCCAGGTCGGCGCGCCGGTGTGGGTCAGGTACCTCTCCTATGCCTGCTTCGGCCTCTGCGGCATCGCCGTGCTGTTCGGGCTCTACCTGATCATTCCGTACTTCAACAGCTAACCCCCTGCCGGGAAGGGCTGGTCCCTCTGGGAAGAGGGAACGGGAATGGCTAGGCTGGGCGCATGCCGAGCGTCCAGTATTACGTTGCGTCCTCCCTCGACGGTTTCATCGCCACCGCAGACGATGACCTTGCCTGGCTGCTGCAGTTTGACGGCTTCGAAGGCGGCAAGGAAAGCTACGACGCCTTCATCGCCGGCGTCGGCTGCATCGTCATGGGCGGGACCACGTACGAGTGGCTCATGGAGCACGAACCCGGCAACTGGCCCTACCCCGGGACGCCCTGCTGGATCTTCACGCACCACGAGTTCAGCGCCCCGCCGGGGGCCGACGTCACGTTCGTCCGCGGCGAGGTAACCGAATTCATGGACGACCTCTGGCGGGACGCCGGCGGCAAGAACATCTGGGTGGTGGGCGGCGGAGAGCTGGCCGCCGAGTTCGCCGGCGCCGGCCTGCTGGACGAACTGATCGTCTCGGTCATCCCCGTGGTGCTCGGCAGTGGCAAGCGTCTGCTTCCCCTGGTCCAAGGCCCGACGGCGCCACTCGAGTTGCAGGAAGCACGCAGCCAGGGGCGAGGGATCGTGGAGCTCCGGTACAGCTGGCCTGAACGTTAGTTCTCTCTGGACGTTAGGGTGTTTGCGGCCGCTACCTGATGAGGTTGGTGATGCGCGCCGTGGACAGCCGCCGTCCCTGCTCGTCGGTCATCACGATTTCGTGGGTGGTCAGCGTCCGGCCCAGGTGGATGGCCGTGCAGGTTCCGGTCACCGTGCCTGCGGAAACGGCTCGGTGGTGCGTGGCGCCAACCTCGATGCCCAGCGCCTGGCGGCCCGGGCCGGCGTGCATCCCGGCGGCGAACGACCCCAGCGTTTCGGCCAGCACCACATGGGCGCCGCCGTGCAGGATCCCGGCCACCTGGGTGTTCCCCTCCACCGGCATCGTGGCCACGCACCGTTCGGGGCTCATCTCCAGGAACCGGATCCCCATCTTCACCACCAGCGCTCCGATGCCGTACTCGGCGAGCCAGTCGTGCAGGTGCTCCGGGACGCCGGCGGCAACGAGCTCTTCCCGGAACTGTGCTTCTACGGCGGCCGGCGCTTCTACGGCTGCAGGCGCTTCCGCGGTCCGGCCGGCCTCTGTGGGGCTGGCCTCACCGGCAGGGCCGGGCGTGAAATTGTCCATCATGGCAACTAGGCTGGCACCTGTGAGTGAAACAACCAAACCGGCCCCAAATCCGTCCGCAACCCAGACCCTTCAGGACATTCCGGTGTCCGATCCTGCCGTCACTTCGGTGTCTGCCACCGAGGCCCCCGTCGTTCCCCTGACGGAGCAGCCCCGGCTTCTGGTGCTGGACGGGCACTCCATGGCCTTCCGTGCCTTCTTCGCCCTCCCTGCGGACAAGTTCTCCACCGCCCGGGGCCAGCACACCAACGCGATCCACGGCTTCACCTCCATGCTCATCAACCTGATCAAGGAGCAGAAGCCCACCCACATCGCGGTCGCGTTCGACGTCTCGGATGACACCACTCACCGCAAGGCCGAGTACAGCGAGTACAAAGGCGGCCGCAACGAGACGCCGCGGGAAATGAGCGGCCAGATCGACCTCATTGACAAAGTCATGGGCGCCTGGGGCATTAAGACCATCAAGATGCCCGGCTACGAGGCGGACGACATCCTGGCCACGCTCGCTGCGATGGGTGAAAAGGCCGGCCACGAGGTCCTGCTCGTCTCGGGCGACCGCGACGCCTTCCAGCTCATCACCGACAACGTGTTCGTGCTGTACCCGAAGAAGGGCGTCAGCGACATCCCGCGGATGGACGCCGCAGCCGTCGAGGACAAGTATTTCGTCAGCCCCTCCCGGTACTCGGACCTCGCCGCGCTGGTGGGCGAGACCGCGGACAACCTGCCGGGCGTCCCCGGCGTCGGGCCCAAAACTGCAGCCAAGTGGATCAACCTCTACGGGGGCCTCGAGGGCGTGCTGGAACACGTCGATGCCATCGGCGGGAAGGTGGGAGACTCGCTGCGGGCCAACGTGGACGCCGTCAAGCGCAACCGCAAGCTCAACCAGCTCCACACCGACCTTGACCTCCCGGTGACGCTGGACGAGCTCGCCGATCCGCGGCCGGACCAGCAGGCGCTGGAGGAGCTCTTCGATGAGCTCGAATTCAAGACCATCCGCACCCGGCTCTTTGACCTTTACGCCAGTGAGGTCACGGAAGCCGAACGCGAGACCCTGGAAAGCCGCGACTTCACAACGCTGCAGGATGCGGACTCCCTCCGGACCTTCCTCGAGGCAGGTGCCGGCCAGCGGTCAGCCCTCGCCGTGGATGTGCTCGCCGGCCGGATCGGCGAGGACGCCGACGCCGTCGCCATCGTGCGGGACGATGCCGCCGGCTACGTGGACCTCACAGGCCTGGACGCCGAGGCGGAAAACGTTCTGGCACAGTGGCTCCGGGACGCAGGGTCCCCGAAGGTCGTGCACGGCTACAAGGCTGCCCTGAAGGCGCTGGCCAACCGCGGGTTTGGACTGGAAGGCGTCGTGGACGACACCTCCATCTCCGCCTACCTCATCGAGCCTGACCGCCGCACGTATGAACTGGCGGAGCTGGCCCAGCACCACCTGAACGTCCACGTTTCCGCCGAGGCCGCGAAGGCGGGCCAGCTGGAACTGGAGTTCGACGACGACGCTGCCGCGGCGTCCGGCGCGCTGGTGCAGGTGGCCGCCGTCGTCCACAAACTGAGCCGGTTCTTTGAATCGGAACTGCAGGAACGCCAGGCCGAGGACCTGCTGGCCACGCTGGAGCTGCCGGTGGCCGGTGTCCTGGCCGTCATGGAGCAGGCTGGCATCGCCGTCTCCATGGAGCTGATGGACGAGCAGCTCGCGGACCTCGCCCGGGTGATCGACGACGCCCAGGAGCGGGCCTTCGCCGCGATCGGCCACGAGGTGAACCTCGGTTCGCCCAAGCAGCTGCAGACTGTCCTGTTCGAGGAACTGCAGCTCCCCAAGACCAAGAAGATCAAGTCTGGGTACACCACGGACGCGGCATCCCTGAAGAACCTGCTGGAGAAGACCGGGCATGAATTCCTGGTCCAGCTCATGGCGCACCGCGAATCGGCAAAGCTGCGGCAGATGGTGGAAACGCTCAAGAAGTCCGTGGCCGAGGACGGGCGCATCCACACCACCTACGCCCAGAACGTGGCCGCGACCGGCCGCATCTCGTCCAACAACCCCAACCTGCAGAACATCCCGATCCGCAGCGAGGAAGGCCGCCGCGTGCGCGGCATCTTCGTGGTCAGCGACGGCTACGAATGCCTGCTGTCCGCGGACTACTCGCAGATCGAAATGCGCATCATGGCGCACCTGTCCGGCGATGCCGGCCTGATCCAGGCCTACCGCGAGGGGGAGGACCTGCACCGATTCGTGGGCTCGTCCATCTTCCACGTGCCGCCGGCCGAGGTCACCAGCGCCATGCGCTCCAAGGTCAAGGCGATGTCCTACGGCCTGGCCTACGGGCTGACGTCCTTTGGACTGTCCAAGCAGCTCGAGATCTCGGTGGATGAGGCCAGGACGCTGATGAAGGACTACTTCGACCGCTTCGGTGCCGTGCGCGACTACCTGCGCGGCGTGGTGGACCAGGCCCGCGTTGACGGCTACACGTCCACCATTGAAGGCCGGCGCCGGTACCTGCCGGACCTCACCAGCACCAACCGCCAGCTTCGGGAAAACGCCGAACGCATCGCCCTGAACTCTCCCATCCAGGGCTCCGCCGCGGACATCATCAAGCGCGCCATGCTGGGTGTCCACTCGGAACTGGCCGCACAGGGGCTCAAGTCGCGGATGCTGCTGCAGGTCCATGACGAACTCGTGCTGGAAGTGGCCAAGGGCGAGCGGGAGGCCGTGGAAAAGCTCGTCACGGAGCAGATGGGTGCCGCCGCGGACCTGAGCGTTCCGCTGGAAGTCCAGATCGGCGTCGGCGCCAGCTGGTACGACGCCGGGCACTAGCCTCAACAGTTCCCCGCCCTGCCGGTGGCGGGACGGGGAACGGTTGGCTAGGCTCGGGGTTGTGTCTAATCTGAGCGTGGACTATGAAATCCGCCGGTTCCAGGCGGCGGCCAAGGACGATCCCGCGTACGCGGAGTCGGTTGCGTGGATGCGTGCGGTGGCCTTCGGCTTCCACGATGACCGGCGCAGCGACGAACGCGTGGACAAGAGCATCGAGCTGCAGCGCAGAGACGGGCGTGTCATGACCGGTGCGTACCAGACCGGATCCGTGGCCGGCCATTCGCTCGGCGCGGACGTGCCGGTTGCCACCTTCGGGACCATGGACAAGACCCTGAACATCGGTTTTGGCCGGTTGCTGGACACCCGGCTGGTGACTGCCGTGACGGTCCGCACCTCGCACCGGCGCCGCGGCCTGCTGCGCAGGATGATGGGGGAGGACCTGGCCCAGGCGCGGGCGAACGGCCTGGCCATGGCAGCCCTCACGGCCTCCGAGGCTTCGATCTACGGCAGGTTCGGGTTCGGCGTTGCCACGTCCGAGCAGTCAGTGAAGGTGGACACCACGGCGCGTTTCAGGCTCAACCACACCCCGGTGGGCAGCGTCGAGGTCGCCGACCCCAAAGTCCTCCTGGAGCTGGCACCGGACGTCTTCGACCGGGTGCACCGCAACACCCCCGGTTCCATCCGCCGGCACGAGTTTTACCGGCAGCTGGCCTCGGGGTCCGTCAGCCGCGACGGCGGCGAAGACCCGAAGGTCAAGGTGGCGCTGCACTACGGGCCCGACGGCGGCGTGGACGGCTACGTCTCCTATAAATTTGCGGGCTGGGCCAGCGCCCCCTACACCATGGAGGTCGTGGACCTGGTCGCGGCGACCGGTGCGGCGTACCTCGAGCTGTGGCAGTACCTCGCCGCCATCGACCTGGTGGACCGGGTCACGTGGGAGGAAGCGCCGGTGGACGATCCGCTGCGGTGGGCCCTCGAAGATGCCCGCTGCGTGGAAGCCTCGGCGGCGAGGGACATGCTCTGGCTCCGGATCCTCGACGTGAAACAGGCGCTGGAAGCCCGCCATTACCCGGCCGACGGACGGCTGGTGCTGAAAGTCGCCGACTCCCTCGGCCTTACCGGCGGGACCTTCGTGCTGGACGCGGAGGGCGGCACAGCCGTCGTCACGGCTGCGGGCGACCAGGCGCCGGACGCCAGTGCGTCTGACATCGAACTCGATATCTCCGTGCTGTCCGCGCTCTACCTGGGCGGGGTCAGCCCCGTCACCCTGGCGGCGTCGGGACGCCTCCTGGAGCACACGCCGGGGGCCGCGTTCCGCGCCGCCCGGATGTTCGCCGTCGAACGTCCGCCGCACTGCCTGACACATTTCTAGCGCTTTGACCCCGGTTGTGGCTTGCCACTAGAATAAACGGGCGTGTACTGCGTGCATGCTTTTTCTTTAATCCACAAAATCAGGATGACCAGGCACTTCCTTCCGGAGTGCCCGCACCTGCGCCTGCGTTCCATAACGCGGGCGCGGCGGTTTGCCTGACCGACTAACTATCCACAACGGAGCCCCTACTACATGACCATCACCTCCACCGAGAAGCCCGGTACCCCCGTAGTCGCCATTAACGACATCGGTACCGCTGAGGACTTCCTCGCAGCTGTCGACGCCACCATCAAGTACTTCAACGACGGAGACCTCGTCGAAGGTACCGTCGTCAAGGTCGACCGCGACGAAGTTCTGCTCGACATCGGTTACAAGACCGAAGGTGTCATCCCCTCCCGCGAGCTGTCCATCAAGCACGACGTTGACCCCGGAGACGTCGTCTCCGTTGGCGATCAGGTCGAAGCCCTGGTGCTCACCAAGGAAGACAAAGAAGGCCGCCTGATCCTCTCCAAGAAGCGTGCTCAGTACGAGCGCGCCTGGGGCGACATCGAGAAGGTCAAGGAAGAAGACGGTGTTGTCACCGGTACCGTCATCGAGGTTGTCAAGGGTGGTCTTATCCTCGACATCGGTCTGCGCGGCTTCCTGCCCGCATCCCTCGTCGAGATGCGCCGTGTGCGCGACCTGGCTCCGTACATCGGTCAGCAGATCGAAGCCAAGATCATCGAGCTGGACAAGAACCGCAACAACGTTGTGCTGTCCCGCCGTGCCTGGCTCGAGCAGACCCAGTCCGAGGTCCGCTCCACCTTCCTCAACAAGCTGGAAAAGGGCCAGGTCCGTCCCGGCGTCGTTTCCTCCATCGTCAACTTCGGTGCCTTCGTGGACCTGGGCGGCGTAGACGGCCTGGTTCACGTTTCCGAGCTGTCCTGGAAGCACATCGACCACCCGTCCGAGGTTGTCGAGGTTGGCCAGGAAGTCACCGTCGAGGTCCTCGAAGTGGATCTGGACCGCGAGCGTGTCTCCCTGTCGCTCAAGGCTACGCAGGAAGACCCGTGGCAGACCTTCGCCCGCACCCACGCCCTCGGCCAGGTTGTTCCGGGTAAGGTCACCAAGCTCGTTCCGTTCGGTGCGTTCGTCCGCGTCGAAGACGGCATCGAAGGCCTCGTTCACATCTCCGAGCTGGCCGTCCGCCACGTTGAGCTGGCTGAGCAGGTTGTCTCCGTTGGCGACGAACTGTTCGTCAAGGTCATCGACATCGACCTCGAGCGCCGCCGCATCTCCCTCTCCCTCAAGCAGGCGAACGAGGGCGTTGACGCCGACAGCACCGAGTTCGATCCGGCTCTGTACGGCATGGCCGCCGAGTACGACGAAGAGGGCAACTACAAGTACCCCGAGGGCTTCGACCCCGAGTCCAACGAGTGGCTTGAAGGCTACGAGAACCAGCGCGCCGCCTGGGAGCAGCAGTACGCTGACGCCCAGACCCGCTGGGAAGCCCACAAGAAGCAGGTTGCCCAGCACGCTGCCGACGACGCCGCTGCTGCGACGTCCGGTGACAGCGACTCCGGCACCACCAGCTACTCCTCCGAGCCGGCTGCCACCGATTCCGGTGCAGGCACGCTTGCTTCGGACGAGGCTCTTGCCGCTCTGCGCGAGAAGCTGACCGGCAACTAATTGCCTGTGCTTCTTCGGCCGGCGCTGGCTGAACGCCAGCAGCGCTGAAAAGCAGTAAAAAGGTGGCCGTCCCCGAAAGGGGGCGGCCACCTTTTTTGTTGCCGGCGGGCTTTGTGGTGCCGGTCGCCCCGGTTGGCTTGGGCGGCGTCAGGCCGTCTGCCCGGCGTGCTCACCCTCCGCGATTTCCTCCAGCACCTTGGCGTTGAACGCGGGGAGGTCATCGGGCTTCCGGCTGGTCACGAAACCCTGGCCCACCACCACTTCCTGGTCACTCCAGTTGGCGCCCGCATTCCGCAGATCCGTGGCCAGCGTGTGGTACGAAGTGAGGTTCTTGCCCTTGACGACGCCGGCGTCAATGAGCAGCCATGGGCCGTGGCAGATGGCCGCCACCGGCTTGTGCTGCTCGAAGAAGCTCCGCGCAAATGCCTGTGCGTACTTGTCCACCCGGAGATGGTCGGCGTTCACCACGCCGCCCGGAATGACCAGGGCGTGGAAGTCCGAGGCGTTGGCGTCCTTCAGGACCAGGTCCACGTCGAAGGTGTCGCCCTTTTCGACGCCCTTGAAACCCTGGAGCTTGCCGCTTTTCGGGGCCACCAGTACAGGCTCGCCGCCGGCGTTTTTGACGGCGTCCCACGGGCTGGTCAGTTCAACCTGCTCCACGCCGTCCGTCAGCAGAAATGCGATCCTCTTGCCGTTGATGTTGTGCTCTGACATGAGTCCTCCTTTTCCTGTGATGCCTTACAGGTCCACCCTAGGAAAGCCGAAACTCATAAGCAAGCTGATGATTTTCCGTCAGTGCGGGACGTCAATCCACTCCGCGCCCTCAGGCTGGAGGGCGGCGCTTCCGGCGGTCATGGCGGCCAGGCGGTCGGCGGCCGCCGCCAGGTCACCCGGTGAGTCCGGCAGGGCGAGGCGCAGCACCGTGGCCTGGGCCTCGTAGCCTGTCTCGGCCATGGCATAGCCCGCGCTGCGAAGGTCGTTTTCGAGGCGCCCGGCCGCGGCATGCGGTACCCGCACGGCACAGATCCGCAGCCGCCGGCGCTGCACCATCGGAGCCAGCTCCAGTGCCGTCGAGACGGAATCGGAGTAGGCACGCACCAGCCCGCCGGCACCGAGCAGGATGCCGCCAAAGTAACGCACGACGACGGCACTTACGTCGCTGAGGTCCGTCACCCCGGGCGCGGTCTCCCGCCGGATGAGGGCCTCCAGCATGGGGATCCCGGCGGTGCCGGAGGGTTCGCCGTCGTCGCTGGAACGCTGGATGTCCCGGTCGGGCCCCAGCACGAACGCGGAGCAGTGGTGCCGGGCGTCGTGGAACTCACGGCGGAGCTCCGACACCAGGGAGCGGGCGGCGTCTTCGCTGTCCGCCCGCCGCAGCACGGTGATGAAACGGGACCGCTTGACCTCGATCTCGTGGCGGAAGCCGTCGCCGGCGGCGAGCGTGGTGTACGCGGATAACCTGCTCTCTTGCTCTTGCACCGCCCAAGTCTAGGACATGGGCCCACGCCGCCAGGGTTCCCCAATCGAGCTTGCGGGAGTGGGATACGGCGGATGGGCCCACACCGCCAGGGTTCCCTGGCCGAGCGGAGCGAGGTTAGGGATGCGGTGGGTGGGCCCACGCTGCCGAGGGGCCCCAATCGAGCTTGCGAGATTGGGGAGGCAGCGGGGATTAGTCTTGGGGAGTGCTGAAGATTGGGTTGACGGGCGGCATCGCCTCGGGGAAGTCACTGGTGGCAACTCGCCTGGAGGAACTGGGGGCGGTGCTCGTCGACGCCGACGCTATCGCGCGGGAAGTCGTGGAACCCGGCACTCCGGGCCTTGCCGCCGTCGTGGCCGCATTCGGGCCGGAGATCCTCGACGGCGACGGGAGGCTTGACCGGCCCCGGCTCGGGGCCATCGTTTTCCAGGAGCCGGAACGGCGCGCGGAGCTCAATGGCATCGTCCACCCGCTGGTGCGTGAACGCGCCGCGGCGGTGATCGCTGCCGCGCCGGAGGGCGCGGTGGTGGTGCAGGACATCCCGCTCCTGGTGGAAACCGGACAGCAGAACACCTTCCACCTTGTGCTGGTGGTGGATGCGCCGGAGGACGTCCGGTTGCAGCGCATGACCGAGCACCGCGGCATGACCGAAGCGGACGCCCGTTCGCGGATGGCCGCCCAGGCATCCCGGCAGGACCGCCTCGACGCCGCGGACGTGGTTCTTCCCAATTCCGGAACACGCGGGGAACTGCTGGCCGCGGTGGACCGGCTGTGGAACGAACGCCTCCTGCCGTTCGCGCGGAACATCAGCCAGGGCACGGTGGCGGCCCGCAGCGGCGCGCCCGTCCTGGCGGCCCCCCACTCCGACTGGGAGCGCCAGGCTGCCAGCCTGGCCGGGCGGCTGCAGGCCGCGGCCCCGGAGGACGTCCTGGCCGTGGACCACATCGGTTCGACGGCGGTTCCCGGCCTCGAGGCGAAGGACGTCATCGACCTGCAGCTCGCCGTGGCTGACCTCGCGACGGCTGACCGCATTGCGCCCCTGCTTGGCGCCGCCGGGTTCCCGCTCTGGCCGGGCATCCTCATGGACAGCCAGCTGCCCGGACGTCCGGACCCCGCCGCCTGGTCCAAGCGCCTGCATGGCAACGCTGATCCTGCGCGTCCGGTGAATCTTCACGTGCGGGTGGCAGGCTCGCCGGGCTGGCGGTTTGCCCTGTGCTTCCGCGACTGGCTGCGCGCCGACCCTGCCGCGCGCGGGGAATACGCCGCCGAGAAACGGCGCGTGGCCGCGCAGCATGCCTCTGACGCCACCACCGCAGGCTACGCAGAAGACAAGGAGGCCTGGTTCCGTGAGGTCGCGGTACCAGGAATGGAACGGTGGGCCGAAAGCAGCGGCTGGCAGCCGCCGTCGTACATTTCCACCTCCCGCGGCTTTGACTCTGCCAGCCCCGTCTCCTCAAACTCAGCGCAAAGCTGACCCGTACAGCCCAAAGCTGAATCATCAGTTCCTGTCAGTGCCCGGCTGTAGATTAGATACATGAGTCTTGCGCAGGAGATCAACCGCGTCGTTGCGCCCTTCGAGGTCATCAGCGAATTCAAGCCGGCAGGTGACCAGCCGGCGGCCATCGCCGAACTCACCGAACGCATCAAGAACGGCGAGAAGGACGTGGTCCTGCTCGGCGCCACCGGTACAGGCAAGAGCGCCACCACCGCATGGCTGGTGGAGCAGATCCAGCGGCCCACGCTCGTAATGGTGCAGAACAAGACCCTGGCTGCACAGCTGGCCAACGAGTTCCGCGAACTGCTTCCCAATAATGCTGTGGAGTACTTCGTGTCCTACTACGACTACTACCAGCCTGAGGCTTACGTGGCGCAGACGGACACTTTCATCGAGAAGGACTCCTCCATCAACGAGGAAGTGGAACGTCTCCGCCACTCGGCCACCAACGCCCTGCTGACCCGCCGCGACGTCATCGTGGTGGCCACCGTCTCCTGCATCTATGGCCTGGGTACGCCGGAGGAATACATCGCCGGCATGGTCACGCTCCGCAAGGGCGCCGAGATGAACCGCGACGATCTCCTGCGGAAATTCGTCTCCATGCAGTACGTGCGCAACGACATGGACTTCCACCGCGGCACCTTCCGCGTACGGGGGGACACCGTGGAAATCATCCCCATGTACGAGGAACTGGCCATCCGGATCGAATTTTTCGGGGATGAGATCGAAAACATCCACACCCTGCATCCGCTGACCGGCGAGGTGATCCGGGATGAAGAGGAGATGTACGTTTTCCCCGCCTCGCACTACGTCGCCGGACCTGAGCGGATGGCCCGTGCCATCAAGCGGATCGAGGATGAACTTGCCGAACGGCTGCAGGTCCTGGAAAGCCAGAACAAGCTCGTGGAATCCCAGCGGCTCCGGATGCGCACCACCTACGACCTCGAGATGATGCAGCAGATGGGATTCTGCAACGGCATCGAGAATTACTCCTCGCACATTGACGGCCGTGCCCGCGGGACAGCCCCGCATTGCCTGCTCGACTACTTTCCGGACGACTTCCTGCTGGTGATCGATGAATCCCACGTCACGGTGCCCCAGATCGGCGCCATGTATGAGGGCGACATGTCGCGCAAGCGGAACCTCGTGGACTTCGGCTTCCGCCTGCCCTCGGCCATGGACAACCGTCCGCTCAAATGGGATGAGTTCCTCGAACGCACGGGCCAGACCGTCTACCTGTCCGCCACGCCCGGTAAGTACGAACTCGGCAAGGCTGACGGCTTTGTGCAGCAAATCATCCGGCCCACGGGCCTGATCGACCCCGAAGTGGTCGTCAAGCCCACCAAAGGCCAGATCGATGACCTGCTCGGCGAAATCAAGACCCGGACGGAGAAGAACGAACGCGTCCTGGTCACCACGCTCACCAAGCGGATGGCGGAGGACCTCACAGACTACCTGCTGGGCCACGGAGTGAAGGTGGAGTACCTGCACTCCGACGTGGACACCCTCCGCCGTGTGGAACTCCTCCGGGAACTGCGGATGGGCACGTTCGACGTCCTGGTGGGCATCAACCTGCTCCGGGAAGGCCTTGACCTGCCCGAGGTTTCGCTGGTGAGCATCCTGGATGCGGACAAGGAGGGGTTCCTCCGTTCGTCCACGTCGCTGATCCAGACCATCGGCCGTGCAGCCCGTAACGTCTCGGGACAGGTCCACATGTATGCGGACCGCATTACTGATTCCATGGCGCACGCCATCGACGAAACAAACAGGCGCCGCGCCATCCAGGTGGCGTACAACACGGAAAACGGCATCGATCCGCAGCCGCTGCGGAAGAAGATCGCTGACATCACGGACCAGTTGGCCAAGGAGGATGCGGACACCGATGCGCTGTTGGGCAGCTTCGACTACGGCAAGGGCAAGCGCGGTATTACCTCAGCTGCCAAGCCCAGGGCAGGCCAGGGGGCCAAGAAGGGCGCCGCCATGGTCCGCGCCGACGGACTGGCAGCGGCGCCGGCCGAGGATCTGGTGGGACTGATCGAACAGCTGACCGAGCAGATGCACGGCGCAGCCGCCGAACTGCAGTTTGAGGTGGCGGCCCGGATCCGCGACGAAGTGTCCGAGCTGAAGAAGGAACTGCGCCAGATGCAGTCGGCTGGGCACGCCTAGCGTCACGTGGCGCGCGCGGCCGTGCCTCTAGGGTAAAGTTGAGCTCACGTAGGGGAGTATCCCAAGCGCTACGAACGTCAACACGCAGGGCACAGATGCCTTGCCGGGCGTAGCGGGCAGCCACATCAGCACAAAGTGCACAGGTTCGCCGGAGAGACTTACACCGGTTTTCTGTACCCTGCGAAAGGCATTTTTGTGGAACTTCCCGTCTGGTTCGAGGTCGGCTCGTTCGTCGTCCTCGGCATCATCCTGCTTATGGACCTGCTTCTGGTGGTGCGCCGTCCGCACGAACCCTCCATGAAGGAAGCCGGCCTCTGGGTGGCCTTCTATGTGGCACTGGCCCTCGTGTTCGCCGGTGCCATGTTCATGTTCACGGGACCCGAGTACGGCAGCCAGTTCGTGGCCGGTTGGGTGACTGAGTACAGCCTCAGCATCGACAACCTGTTCGTCTTCATCATCATCATGGCCCGCTTCTCGGTGCCGCGTAAGTACCAGCAGGAAGTGCTGATGGTGGGCATCATCATCGCGCTGATCCTGCGCGGCATCTTCATCATGCTTGGCGCCATCGTGATCGAGCAGTTCAGCTGGGTCTTCTACATCTTTGGTGCTTTCCTCCTTTGGACCGCCTGGAAGCAGGCGCAGGACGAGGGTGAGGACGAAGAGGACAAGGAAAATGCCCTCATCGCCAAGCTCCGCAAGGTCATCCCGATGTCCGAGAAGTTCGACGGCGGCAAGCTGCGCACCACGGTCGACGGCAAGAAGGTCTTCACCCCGATGGTGATCGTTTTCGTCACCATCGGCATGACCGACCTGCTGTTCGCTGTCGACTCCATCCCTGCCATCTTCGGCCTGACGCAGAGCGCCTTCATCGTCTTCACGGCGAACATCTTCGCCCTGATGGGCCTGCGGCAGCTGTACTTCCTGCTGGGCGGCCTGATGAACCGCCTCGTCTACCTGAAGCACGCGCTGTCCATCATCCTGGCCTTCATCGGCGTGAAGCTGGTCCTGCACGCCATGCACGTCAACGAGCTGCCCTTCATCAACGGCGGCCACCACATTGAATGGGCCCCGGAGATTCCGACCTACGTGTCCCTTGCAGTGATCATCGGCACCATCATCATCGCCGTGATCGCCAGCCTGGTCAGCTCCGGCGCGCAGAAGGCCAAACTGGACGAGCGCCTCGAAGAGGACGCCCGCAAGAGCCTGAGCGACGTCGACTAGGGTTCGTCTCCCCATGCATGAAAAGCAACCCCGGCCACCAGGTGGCCGGGGTTGCTTTGCCCCGTACAGGGCTCAGCGGGCCGAGCGGACCATGCCGAGCAGGCGGCCGAAGATGGCCTCGCCGTCGTCGGCGATGCCATCGTGGTGGAACTCGCCGGTTTCCCACGTATTCAGCTTGCGGACGGCCGCGGCGGTTTCCATGGAGAGCCCGTAGTCCACATAGATGTCGCCGCGGTATACGGCTGCAGCCGCCGGAACGATATTCGCGGCCAGTTGCGCGGTGTCATACAGCGGTTTCCAGTCAGCCTTGGATGCCAGCAGTTCGGCCACCTCCTTCAGCGGGCGGAGGGCCGGGTCCTGCTCGAAGTACCACGGGTAGACCATCTCGCCGGTCAGTAGCAGGTCGGCAGCATCGGGGCGGAACTCCGGGAACTCCTCAAGGACGCGCCAGGCCGCCCAACCGGTGGCCGTGCCCTGGCCGTAAATGGACTCGTGCATCAGTGCATACAGGGGGTTGGCCGCCCGCGAGACCAGGGGACGGATCTGTTCCAGGAACGGGTCTGAGAGCCGCGGGCCGCCGGGTGTGTCCACGAAGGCGTCCTCCAGCAGGTTATGCAGGCTGTCCACCCGCGTGTTCCCGCCGAGGAAGGACCCCACCATCTGGAACCGCTCGACCGTAAGGGGGGAACCGTCCGGAAGGCGTTCCTCCGTGCTGCGGAGGTGGCTGGCGATGCGGTTCACGGCTTCCCGGTCCTCGGGGTACCAGCCGAAGTACTCCGCGTTGCGCGCCGCCACCCGCCCGAAGGTCTCGCGGTAGACGCGCTCGGGCGGGCCGGTCAGCGGGGCAAGGCCGCCTGTGATCAGCACCTCGCGCAGGCCGGTGGGCGCGAACGACAGGTACGTGAGCGCGCAGAAACCGCCATAGCTCTGCCCATAGACGGTCCACGGCTCCGAGCCGAGAGCCTCGCGGATCAGCTCGGCGTCGGCAACAATCGAGTCGGCCCGGAAGTGCTCAAGGTACCGGGCCTGCGCCGCCGTGTCCCCGCGCAGCGGCAGGGTGTTGCGGTCAACAGGGGAGGAGAGGCCGGTGCCCCGCTGGTCCAGCATCAGGATCCGGAAGTCCTTGGCGGCTGCCTTGCTCCACCCGCCCAGGGAGGCAAAGCGGTTGCCGCGACCGCCCGGTCCGCCCTGCAGGTACAGGAGCCATGGAAGCCTGGCCGCCTCGGCCTCGGTGTGCTCGCTGGAGACGTATTCGCGGGCGAAAACTGTGATGGGCTCGGCCGCGCCGGCCCCGTCCGCGCTGGCAAAATGGTCCAGCGGCACGGTGAAGCAGTGTTCTGCCGTGCGCATGCCGCGGAACGTGTGCCGCGCGCGCACTGTGTGGACAGTGCCATTCTTTACAGTGGCGTCCAGCGCTGCCTCAGCCATGGACATCGACCCCGCGGCGGCTGCCGAATTCGGCCAGCGCCGACCCGGTCAGCCGGAACGTGGACCATTCTTCCATCGGGAAGGCACCTAGCTTCCGGTAAAAGTTGATGGACGGCTCGTTCCAGTCCAGGACGCTCCATTCAACACGTGCGTAACCGCGGTCGACGGCGGTCGCGGCCAGGTGCTGTAAAAGGGCCTTCCCGTGGCCCTCGCCGCGGGCCTCCGGGGTGACGTAGAGGTCCTCGAGGTAGATCCCGTGCACGCCTTCCCACGTTGAGTAGTTAAGGAACCAGAGCGCGAAGCCGCGGACCTCCCCGCCCTCGTTCTCGGCCATGTGGGCGTAGACGCGGGGGTTGCTGCCAAAGAGCGCCTCGGTGAGCATCCCGGGGGTGTTCCGGACCGCGTCCGGCTCCTTTTCATAGACGGCCAGTTCGTGGATCATCTGCAGGATTACGGGAACGTCGGCGGGTGTTGCGGGACGGATTACACTCATGAGTCCGAGCTTACTGCGTCCCGACGCGGCGGCATGCCGGCAGCGGACACCGCCGTATAGGCTGATGACCTATCAACAGTGCAGCAATACTTCCGGAGGCGGTGTGGAAAGGGCGGCAGAGCCAGGCGTTGAGGACCAAGGCGTTCAGCGGATCCTGCTGGCAGCCGTGCAACTGTCCGGCGTCGATCTTCGCCAAGCCGGCACCTTGGACGTCGCCGAGCAGCGGCTGGCCTCCTCGTTTCCGTCGGGGATCCACCGGGACAGGTTCCTGGCCGGCCGCATAGCGCTGCGCCGCCACGCCGCCGAGGCAGCAGGGGTGAGCGCCGACGCGCTGCAGGCCGACTACATCTGCCGGGAATGCGCGAGGGATGACCACGTGCACGGAATGCCCCGGTACCGGGCCGGCCCGTCCGGGCCTACCATCCTCGCGAGCCTGAGCCGGGCGGAGGACTGGTGCCTGCTGGCCGCAACAACAGACCAGCAGGTGCTGGGCGTCGGCGTCGACCTGGAGGGGAGCGCAGCCGCCGCCTTCGACGGTTTCGGTGAGGTAGCCCTTTCGGAGCGAGAACGGCACCACGTTCGGGGGGTAGAGCCCGCACTCCGGCCGGGTACCCAGGCACGCCTGTGGACGCGCAAAGAGGCAGTGCTCAAGGCGGTGGGCAGGGGGCTGGCCGTCGTCGACCCCGGTCTCGTGGACGTTGCCGGTCCGGTGCCTTTGCTGCCGGCCTTTATGGAGGCGCAAGCAGATTGGCTGGCGCAAGCAGATGGTCCGGCGCCGGCCGGGCGTCTTACGACGGGTATGCCTCTGGTGGGGGGCCAGGAAGGCGGCCATCATCGTTGGCTGGTCGACGCCGTCGACCCGGCTGCAGTGGGGCTGCCGGATTCCTTCACTGCGGCAGTGGCGGTTCTTCTGAAGCCTCGTCTTTAGCCCGCAGCCCCGGTTCCCGGCCTCAGTCAGGGCGGGCCATCATCGCGTAGGCCATCGTGGCGTAGCCCAGGGCACCAGCCATTTCGTTCAGCAGCTTCGGATCGATGTTCGCAATGGTGTCGCAACTCTTGTGATAGCAGGGATCGAGATCGTCGTCCTCGACGCCGCCGAATTCGTCGACCTGCTCTGAGGTCTTTGAGTCGACATCGCCGCTGAACAGCCCGCCCGTCGGGATACCGGCCCTCAGGAAAGGCTGATAGTCGGAGCCGCCGTCAAACACCGTGGCCTCGGCCGCCAATCCATTCTGTGCGAAATAGTCCATGAAGGTGCGCTCGATACCGTCCGAGCCGGCAGGCCCCGCCTTCCCGAAGGTGGAGCCGTCACCGTCGTGGACGAACCTTCCGCCGTTGGGCGAGGCAACCATGTCCAGATTGAGGTTCAACATCGTCTGGGAGATTTCGGTGTTGCTTAGGGAGTCCACATAGTGCTTGGAACCCAGCAGATCAACCTCTTCGGCGCCCCAGAAGGCAAAGCGCACCCTGTTTTTCGGCTTGACTCCCGTTTCAGCCATCCAGCGGGCCGTTTCGAGCATGGCGGCAACGCCGCTGCCGTTGTCGTTGATCCCGGGTCCGCGGCGCACGGAGTCGAGGTGCCCGCCCACCACGATCGTGTGGGCCGGATCACCCGCGGTGTCTGCAAGGATGTTGAAGGTTTCAACGTCTGCCTCACGGTTGTCGTCCCGGTACGTGAAGACCTGCCGGACAGGCTTGTACCCGGCGGCACGGAGCTGTTCCTCAACATATCGGCCGGATGCCTCGTAGCCTGAGGTGCCCGCCGCCCGGTTTCCACCAGCCGCATCGGCGATCTTCTGCAGAGCCTCGAGGTCCTTCATCAGGTTCCTGCCGGCGAAGGCAGCATGTACCTGGCTGGCCTTCGCCTTCGGCGCGGGCGTGACAGTCTCTGGCGCAGCCGTCGGCGTCGGCGGGGCTGACCGGGAGGGTGACCGGGGCGATTCATCCGCCGGCAGGGTCACAGCCGGCGTCTCGGGGGCCCGCTGGGCAGGTGACGAACACGCCGCCAGTAACACGACGGCCACAGCAAATACGGTCCCTGCCATGGTTTTTCGGGATCTGCGCGTCGATCGGAACGCGTCCATGATAGAAAGTTACCGCCTGCTTCCGGGCGCCCGGAAGGACTTTGTCAACAGTCAGGTAGGACGCCGCGGAATTGGCTGCGTGTGCGAGTAAGCAGGTACTGGCCGGGTCCCGGATATAGGTACTCAGAGTGGTTGCGGTGGGCCACGAAATCTGCCTACTGTCGAACCAGCAGGTTTGAAGCCTCAACTGCATCCCGGAATCACTCGCGGTGGGGAAGCCAGGTATTCGCTGCTGGGGAAATAGCGGTGGCCGCAGTGTTCCATACATGCCGCTGTGCGCGGCTCTTCTTGAAAAGTGAACTGGGTCTGGACGCAGATGTCCGCCACCCTTCACACACAAGCTGGCAGGAACATCCCCCATGATGGATATTTTTGAATCCCTGGAATCCGAAGTCCGTAGCTATTGCCGTCACTGGAACACCGTGTTCGAACGTGCGGCCGGCAGCATGATCTACAGCGAGGACGGGCGCGAGTACGTCGATTTCTTCTCAGGCGCCGGCGCCCTGAACTACGGCCACAACCACCCGGCGCTTCTTCGCCCGCTCGTGGAATATTTGCTGTCCGGAGCGGTGGTCCACTCCCTGGACATGAAAACTGCCGCCAAGCGCCGGTTCCTGGAAACGTTTTATGAGCTGATCCTGAAACCGCGGGATCTCGACTACAAGGTCATGTTTCCCGGGCCCACCGGCACGAACTGCGTAGAGGCAGCACTGAAGCTGGCCAGAAAGGTAACCGGGCGTCCGCACGTCCTGGGTTTCACTAACGCATTCCACGGGATGACCCTTGGCTCGCTCGCCGTGACGGGCAATTCCATGAAGCGGCACGGCGCCGGCGTTCCGCTGGCCAACGCATCCAGCATCCCGTACGACGGCTTCCTCGATGGCGGCGGGCCCGACTTCCAATGGCTCCGCCTGGCCCTGGACGACCGTGGGTCGGGCATGGAAAAGCCGGCGGCCATCATAGTTGAAACTGTCCAGGGCGAGGGCGGTCTCAGGGCGGCGCGCGCCGCCTGGCTTCGGGAGCTTTCCGACATCTGCCACCAGCACGGGATCCTGCTCATCGTGGACGATGTCCAGGCCGGATGCGGACGGACGGGGACTTTCTTCAGTTTTGAGGAGTCAGGCATCGTCCCGGACATCGTGTGCCTCTCCAAATCCATTTCAGGCTTCGGGCTGCCGCTGGCCCTCACCCTGTTCAAACGTGAACTGGATATCTGGAAGCCGGGGGAACACAACGGGACCTTCCGCGGGCACAACCTGGCGTTTGTCACGGGTGCTGCAGCGCTGGAGCACTTCTGGCAGGACGGCCATATCGAAGCCAGGATCGCGGCGCGCACGGACCAGCTGCACGCCGGGCTGGCCCGGATTGCAGACGGAGCCGAGGGAGCCACCGTGAGGGGCCGGGGCCTGTTGGCCGGAATCCATTACGACGACCACAAGGCGGCCGGGAAGATCGCAGCCGAGTCTTTTGCCCGCGGCCTTCTGGTGGAGACCTCGGGTCCGGACGATGAGGTGCTCAAGACCATGCCGGCGCTCACCATCAGCGCCGAGGACATGGGCCGCGGCCTGGCGATCCTTGCCGGAGCGGCCGAAGCTGTCACCGGCCGCAGGACCGTACTGAAAACTGTCGCCTGACTTCGCAGGCGTCGCCAGATTGTGCCTGACCAGGAAAAACCGCCGTACAACGACGTAAGGAACGCGGGTAATCCAAATGAGCATGCCCTTTGACCATCCGGCAGATGACGGTTCCTTCGGTTCATCACCGCCTGGAAGTCCAGCCGAAGCCACAGCCAAGGCACCGCTTTGGGCCGAGTGGACCCGCTCCGTTTATGAGGACGCTGGTCCTACAGTTCCCAGAGGCTCGCTCATCGTGCAGAAGTTCGGCGGTTCGTCGGTAGCCGACGCGGCCGGCATTTGCCGGGCCGCCCGCAGGATAGCCAAGACGCGTGAGGCGGGATACCAGGTGGTGGCGGTCGTGTCCGCCATGGGAGATACCACCGACCAGCTGTGTGAACTGGCAGCCGGTGTTTCCCAGAAGCCGAATCCAGGAGCGCTGGACTCCCTGCTCAGCATGGGGGAGGCCGTCTCGTCGTCACTGCTGGCGATGGCCCTGATGGACTGCGGCCAGGCTGCCCGGACGTTCACCGGCAGCCAGGCCGGGCTGATAACGGACAGCGTCCACGGCAAAGCGCGCATCACCGATGTCCGGCCCGGACGGATCCGGACCTGCCTTGACCATGACACCGTGCCGATCGTGGCCGGGTTCCAGGGCAGGACCCAGAAAGGCCGGCGGGTGACCACACTGGGGCGGGGCGGCTCGGACCTGACAGCGGTGGCACTCGCCGCCGCTCTTGGAGCAGGCATCTGCGAGATCTACACCGATGTGGACGGTGTCTATACCGCGGACCCCCGCATAGTTCCGACGGCGCGAAAGATCGCCGCCCTGTCGAGCGAGGAAATGCTCGAATTCGCTGCCTGCGGCAGCAAGGTCATGCATCTGCGCAGCGTTGAATATGCCCGCCGGTTCGGTCTTCCCATCCACGTCAGGTCGTCCTTCACCGACGAGATGGGAACCCTGATCCTGCCCGGCCTTGACCGGCGCCCCTTCCAAAGGCCGGCGCCCGAGCAGGCGGTGATCACCGAGGTCTCCGGCTGCGAGGCGCTGGCGGAAATCACCGTTGCCGGACTGCCCGATGACGCGGCCAGCATGTCGGCCCTTTTCCGCAGCCTGTCCCAGCCGGGAATCAGCGTCGAGTCGGTCGTCGAGAAGAGGCCTGGCACGGCCCGGCGTGCCGACGTCGTATTTTCACTGCCTGCCGCCCAGGCCACCGGTGCCCTTTCCCTGCTCCGCGCCCGGCAGGCGGATCTCGGCTTCGAGGAGCTGCACCACAACGGACTCGCCGGCAAGGTCATGCTGTCCGGGCTCGGCATGAGGTCATCCCCTGCGGTCTTTTCCACGTTTTTCACCGCACTGTCCACGGCCCGGGTGGACCTGGACCTCATCGAAATATCGGAGACCGGCCTCGGCGCGCTGACCCGGGCAGACCAGCTGGAGAATGCAGTCCGGGCAGTGCGGTCAGCCTTCGGCCTCAGCCCGGACGCGGCCGCGGCAAAGGCGTCAGGAGGCACGCGGCTCGCAGCAGCCCGCGGCCCGCGCGCTGCAAGCTATCCACATCCGTCACGGACCGCGCCGGCCAAGCTGACACGGCGGGCATAGGGCCGGCCTCAAGGGGACCAATTCCAATGAAGGAATCAGCACCATGACCAAAAATGTGAAGACGCGGAGCCGCGGCGGCCTCCGGCCCGCCGAGCTGCGCGGAATCCTGACACCAGCCCGGAACGGGGAAGGACCTGTCCTGACGTCGGCCTTTCCCGACCATGTGGCACGGTGGAGCCAGGGAGAAAGGCTGAACAAACTGTTTGAGGACCGCTGCGACACCCTCGCAGAGCAGGGCCGCGCGGATCAGCTCGCCGTTGACGCCGAGGACACGGTCCTTACCTACACCGAACTGGACCGGCGCGCCAACCAGCTGGCACGCTACCTGCTGGACTGCGGTGCCAGGCCGGGGGACCGGATCGCCCTGCTGTTCGACCAGCCATCCTTGTCCTATGTGGCGATGCTTGGCGTGCTTAAGATCCACGCCGCCTATGTGCCGCTGGATCCGGGCTTCCCGCCGGACCGGCTCAAGTACATTGTCGAAGACGCCGACGTAACGGCCGTCCTCTCGCTGGCGCACCTGCGGGACCTGATGCCGGAAGTGGCCGCGCTGACAATATGCCTGGACGATGTCCGGGAGCACGTGGGCGCACTGGACCCTCACCGGCTGGAGGAGGATTCCCTGCCTGGCGGAACCAAGGACGAGCTCGCCTACATTATTTACACGTCAGGATCCACGGGCAGGCCGAAAGGCGTCGCGATCGAGCACGCGAGCATCTGCAACTTCGTGCGGGTCGCCTCGGCCCTCTACGGGATCGAGCCTGCCGACCGCGTCTACCAGGGGATGACCATCGCTTTCGATTTCTCTGTTGAGGAAATCTGGGTTTCCTGGCTCGCCGGGGCCACGCTGGTGCCCAAGCCTGCAGGCACCACGCTTCTGGGTACCGATCTTGCCTCCTACCTGGTGGCGAAACGGATCAGCGCCCTGTGCTGCGTGCCCACCCTGCTGGCCACCATCGACGAGGACCTGCCCGAGCTGCGATTCCTGCTGGTGTCAGGCGAGGCGTGCCCGCGTGACCTGGTGACCCGCTGGCACATTCCCGGCCGGCGCTTCCTGAATGTTTACGGGCCGACGGAGGCGACGGTCACGGCCACCTGGGCCCTCGTGGACCCGGACGGTCCTGTTTCCCTGGGCGTCCCGCTTCCCACCTACTCCGCCGTCATCCTGGATCCCGCCGAAAGCCGGTCGCTGCCACAAGGTGAGTCGGGGGAGATCGGGCTCGCCGGCGTCGGGCTTGCGCGGGGCTACGTCAACCGTCCGGACCTGACCGCGAAGGCCTTTGTTCCCGACTTCCTCAACATCGGCAACAACCCGTCAGGCAGGATCTACCGCACCGGAGATCTGGGCAGGATCAACAAGGACGGGGAAATCGAGTACCTGGGCCGCATTGATACCCAGGTCAAGATCCGCGGGTACCGGATTGAACTCGCGGAGATAGAGTCCTTCCTTTTGCAGTTCCCGGGAATCGCACACGCGGTGGTCGACACTTTCGAACCAGAGCCCGGGCTGGTGGAACTCGCGGCCTACTTCACGCTGCGCCATGACGCCGGGACCGTGGATCCACCGGACATCTACCAGATGCTTCGCACGAGGCTTCCCGGCTATATGGTGCCTGCCTACTATGAGCAGCTCGACACCATTCCGATGATGGCCAGCGGCAAAGCCGACCGGAAGCGGCTGCCGCGTCCGGCCGCGCGGGTCAGCCTGGCCGCGACCGGAAGCTATGCCGCTCCCGGGACGCCGGCCGAACTCTCGCTGGCCGAGCAGCTGGGGGCGATCCTGGGCCTGGACCGGGTGTCGGCCGACGCGCACTTCTTCAGTGACCTCGGTGCCAACTCCCTGCTGATGGCCCAGTTCTGTGCCCGGGTCAGACGCAACACCGGCCTTACGCCACCGGCGATCCAGGACGTTTACCAGAACCCCACAGTCCGCCAGCTCGCTCTGGTGCTCACGGCCGCAGAACCCGTGTCTGAAGCGGAAAGTGCCGCGCGGCCCGCGCAGTCCGGGCCCGACGTGCCCGGTGAGCCGGCCGTGCCGCTTCCGGGTACATTCCAGTACATCGTGTGCGGCGCCATCCAGCTGGCTATTTTCCTGGGCTACACCACGTACGCCGCGTGGCTGGTGGTTGTCGGCTTTGGCTGGACGACCACCGGCAGCAACCTGTTCGACACCTGGCTGCGTTCCGTCGCTCTCGGCGCCGCCATGTTCCTGTTGCTCTCCCTGACCCCGGTGCTGCTGAAATGGGTCCTGATCGGCCGGTGGAAGCCCCGGCAAATCAGGATGTGGAGCCTGGACTACATCCGGTTCTGGCTGGTGAAGACGCTGACACGGGCGAACCCGCTGGTGTTCTTTGCCGGTTCACCGCTGTATGTGCTGTACCTGCGCATGCTCGGGGCAAACATCGGCAAAGGCGCGGTGATCTTCTCGCGGCACGTGCCGGCGTGTCCGGACCTGCTGACGGTGGGCGAGAATACCGTGATCCACAAGAACTCCTTTTTCCTCTGCTACCGCGCCCGCCCGGGCGTCATCGAGACCGGACGCGTGACGCTCGGCAGCAACGTCCTGCTATCGGAGAACACCACGCTCGACATCTGGTCTTCGATGGGCAACGACACTCAGCTCGGGCACGCCTCCGCGCTGCAGACGTCGGAGTCCATACCGGACGGTGAGGTCTGGCACGGTTCCCCCGCAGCCCGCACCAGCGCGAATTACCGCCGCGTTCCTCCTGTGCGCCTCACCACGCGCCGGAAGGTGATCTTCAGCCTGTTCCAGCTGACGAGCCGGTTTGTGGTGGTGGTTCCGGTCGCCGTCGTCGGGCTCAGCAATCTACTGCCCCCCTATCTGGATCCCGAAAACCTCCGCCTGGGAGACCTGAATTTCCTGCTCCAGATCATGGCCGTGACCTTGGTCCTGTTTCTCACCGGTCTCATCGGCGGAATGCTCTTTGTCCTCGGTGTTCCGCGGCTGCTCAACCTCTTCCTCAAACCGGACAAGGTCTACCCGCTCTACGGAGTGCATTTTTCCATCCAGCGGATGATCTCCCGGATTTCCAACGCCTCGCTGTATCTGAACATCTTCGGCGACAGCTCGTACATCGTGCACTACCTGCAGGCCCTGGGTTACAACCTCTGCAAAATCGAGCAGACGGGATCCAACTTCGGCCCCGCCATCGCCCACGAATCCCCCTTCCTGACCACAGTCGGAACGGGAACAATGGTCTCCGACGCCGTCAACATCATGAACGCCGACTTCTCCAGCACATCGTTCCGAGTGTCCCGGGTGCGGATCGCGGGCCGCAATTTCCTGGGAAATCACCTCACGATTCCCATCGGTTCGCGCGTGGGCGAGAACTGCCTCCTGGCCACGAAGGTGATGGTTCCGATCGACGGGCCGGTGCGGACCGACGTCGGACTGCTGGGTTCGCCGGCGTTCGAAATTCCACGGTCCGTCCAGCGCGATGCCCGGTTCGACGAACTCAAGACCGAGGAAGCGAAGAACCGGCTGCTCCCCGCGAAAAACCGGCACAACATCGTGACCATGGTGCTCTTCCTGGCCGAGAACTGGTTCTGGGTATTCGCCGCCACGCTCAGCAGCGCCGTTGCCGTCGCCGCCCACGGAGTCCTGGGTGTACTGGCGCTGTCACTGTCCATGGTGGCCTTCCTGCTGTTCCGGATATTTTTTTCCGCTCTCGTGGAGCACGCCATCCTGGGCTTCCGCCCCCTGAAACCCCAGTACTGTTCCATTTACGACCGCTACTTCTGGCATCACGAACGCCTCTGGAAGCTGATGACCGCAGCGCCCTTCAACGGGACACCGTTCAAGCCCATGGTCTGGCGGCTGCTGGGCGTCAAAGTCGGCAAACGCCTTTACGACGCCGGCACCGGCATCCCGGAGAAGACACTCGTAACCATCGGCGACGATTGCGCCTTCAACGAAGGCTCCATCATGCAGGGACATTCCCTGGAGGACGGAACCTTCAAGTCCGGCTACATCGTCCTGGGCGACCGGTGCTGCCTCGGCGTGGAGGCATTTGTCCACTACGGAGTGACGATGCGCAACGGATCAACCGTCGGGGCCGACGCCTTCCTGATGAAAGGCGCCGAAGTTCCGGAGGACTCCGTGTTTGTGGGCAACCCGGCCCGGGACGTGACCCCGCCGCGACGCATCATGGCGCCTTCACCGGAAGTTTCCTCCAGCCCGCGCCACAGGGCACTTGTCGACAACCAGGCACCGGACAGGGCGGCTACAGGCAGGGCGCCGGTTGAGCGGCAGCCTGAGGCCGTGGCAGCCGTGCACCCCCGCCATCGGGCAACGGCGGCCGGGCGGAACGACGCCGTGGCGGCCTTGCGGGAAGATGCTCACCGGAGGTCCCACGCCAGCTCCCACCGGCACCGGAGGATGGTGTCACGGTGACGAAGATGCCAGCCCAGTGGAAGTACCGTCTTCCATTGCCGGAACCCGCCCGCCGCTGAGTCCGGCTACCGCCAAGCATCAGAAACCGGTACCGACGGTGGTAAGCCAGATGCATGAGATGAGTGCCGGCGGCAGCATGCCGCCGGCGGCGCAGACGGATCCTGCTGCGAACGTGCAGGCAGGTGTCACCGTCTACTTCCCCGGCGGCGAGCGGAACCTGCTCTATGTTGAGGTCGACGGGCAGTGGGTGGAATACGTAAAGTCCGTTACGACGCCGGAGGCGGCGGGGCGAACCCACACGCTTTCTGTCACTGATACGCACGCCTGCCCTGATACCGGGGCCGGTCCCGTCCACTGGGCCGGATACACCTGCCACAGCCCTTACGAAATTACCCGTGAACCCAGGCGCCGGCTGTATTACGATCCCCGCTCCAGGCCGGACCTGTTCCTCGCTTTTGACGGGCAGGGGCCCAGCCTGCCCCTGCCGGTCCTGGAGTTGGCCCGCGACCCGGAGGACCCCGCACCGTGGCTGGATCCCGATACCGGCGAGCGGTTCTCGTCCGACGGGGCCAGTTTGGTCCTGAAGCTCCTGAGGTATGCCCCGCGAAAGCTGTTTACGGCTCCCGCTGTTTGGTAATACACTGCTCGTTCACACGGAGGTTACAGTTTGGCGTCATAGCCTGAACGGGTCAGCCAGCCTCACCTTAGGAGAACGCAATGGCCGATGACACAAGCACCATGGAGTTCGTCGGGCGGGTCGCCATGAAGTGGCTGGAGGACTTTGCAGACAATCCCAAGCACGGCAGCTACATGGAGGCCGTGGCTGACCTGACCACCCTGATTCTGGGCGGCGCCATCGAAGCCGCCGGGCTCGTGGCCGAGGAAGCCCCTGGACTTGTTGGCTCGGGGGCAATGGGCCGCCAGGACGAACTGCAGGACGAGGCCCAGGCAGGCTAACAGTTCCGGCCCTCAAACAAACGCGCCTGTCAGAGCCGGTTCGCCCCGGTCACCCGGACCACGGCCGTGCCCGTCTCGTCCGAGGCGGCCAGGTCCACCTCCGCGGAGATTCCCCAGTCGTGGTTGCCCGCGGGGTCGTCGAAGATCTGCCGGACCTTCCAGACGCCGGGTTCCTCGGTGATAATGAGCAGCCCGGGACCGCGGGCGTCAGGGCCGGTGCCGATGTCCTCATGCTCGTCGAAGTAGTCGTCCAGCGCATCTTCCCAGCGGTCGGCATCCCAGCCGGTGTCGCCATCGAGCTCGCCCAGCGCTGTGGCGTCCTCGTCGGCAAAAAGCTCGACGCGCCGGAACATCTCGTTCCTGACCATGACCCGGAACGCCCGGATGTTGGACGTGAGCGACGGCGGCCGGGGAGGCGGCGCGTCGTGCGGCGTCGGGGCGGCCCCGGAGGTCAGTTCCTCCCACTCGTCCAGCAGGCTGGAGTCCACCTGCCGTACCAGTTCGCCGAGCCACGCGATCAGGTCCTCGAGGTTCTCCCGGAGCGCGTCCTGCGGCACGGTCTGCCTGAGCGCCTTAAAGCCGTCCGCCAGGTACCGCAGCACGATGCCCTCAGAGCGGGCAAGCCCGTAAAACTGCACAAACTCACCGAAGTTCATCGCGCGCTCATACATGTCCCGGATGACCGACTTGGGTGCCAGTTCAAAGTCGCCCACCCACGGCGCTGCCTTCCGGTACACCTCGAAGGCCTCGCCCAGGATCTCCGCGAGCGGCTGGGGATAGGTGACCTCGTCAAGCATGGCCATCCGCTGCTCATACTCGATGCCGTCCGCCTTCATCGCAGCCACGGCCTCGCCGCGCGCCTTCTTCTGCTGCGCGGAGAGGATCTGCCGCGGCTTCTCCAGCGTGGCTTCAATTACTGAAACCACGTCGACGGCGTAGGACGGCGATTCGGGGTCCAGCAGGTCCAGTGCGGCCAGCGCAAACGGTGAAAGCGGCTGGTTCAGGGCAAAGTTCGGCTGCAGGTGGACGGTCAGGCGCACGGCACGGCCGTCCGCCCCCTGCTCGGCAGCCGGGATGCGCTCCACAACCTCGGCCGCGAGCAGCTCCCGGTAAATACCCAGGGCCTTCTTCATGAGCCGAAGCTGGGAGGGACGGCTCTCGTGGTTTTCGGTGAGGAGTCGCCGCGCCGCGGCGAACGGATCGCCGGGACGCTCCATAAGGTTCATGAGCATCGCGTGGGTCACGGTGAAGCTGGAGCTGAGCGGTTCCGGAACGGACTCCACCAGGCGGTTGTAGGTGGGTTCACCCCAGGACACGAATCCCTCCGGCGGCTTTTTCTTTACCACCTGGCGCAGCTTCCGCTGGTCATCACCGAACTTGGCGGTGGCCTTGGCCATCGCCTTCACGTTCTCCACGACGTGCTCGGGAGCCTGTACCACCACCGTGCCGGCCGTATCGTACCCGGCCCGGCCCGCCCGTCCGGCAATCTGGTGGAACTCACGTGAGTTAAGCAGGCGGGTGCGTACGCCGTCGTACTTGCTCAGTGCGGTGAGCACGACGGTGCGGATGGGCACGTTGATTCCCACGCCCAGCGTGTCCGTGCCGCAGATGACCTTGAGCAGGCCGGCCTGGGCCAGCTGCTCCACGAGCCGGCGGTACTTGGGCAGCATGCCCGCATGGTGCACGCCAATGCCGTGCCGGACCAGGCGGTTCAGCGTCTTGCCGAAGCCGGCCGCGAACCGGAAGTTCGCGATCAGCTCGGCGATCTTGTCCTTCTCCTCGCGCGTGCACACGTTGATGCTCATGAGGGTCTGGGCGCGCTCAATGGCTTCCGCCTGGCTGAAATGCACCACGTAGACCGGCACTTCCCTGGTGCCCAGCAGCTCTTCGAGCGTCTCGTGGACGGGCGTCTCGCGGTAGTAGTAGTGCAGCGGAATCGGGCGTTCGGCAGAGCTGACGGTGGTGGTGGGCCGTCCCGTGAGCTCGGTCATGCCGGCTTCGAAGCGGCTGACGTCGCCCAGCGTCGCGGACATCAGGAGGAACTGTGCCTGCGGAAGTTCCAGCAGCGGCACCTGCCACGCCCAGCCGCGCTGCGGATCGGAGTAGAAATGGAACTCATCCATGATGACGGAGCCCAGCTCGGCCGCCGCACCTTCGCGCAGGGCGGTGTTGGCCAGGATCTCGGCGGTGCAGCAGATGATCGGAGCGTCCTGGTTGACGCCGGAGTCGCCGGTGATCATGCCGACGTTCTCCGCCCCGAAGATCTCGCAGAGGGCAAAGAACTTTTCGGACACCAGGGCCTTGATGGGGGCGGTGTAGTAACTGCGTTCGCCGCGGGCCATCGCCTGGAAATGGGCGGCAATGGCAACCAGGGACTTGCCTGATCCGGTGGGCGTCGCCAGGATGACGTTGGCGCCGGAGGCCAGCTCCATGATGGCCTCGTCCTGGGCCGGGTAGAGCTGCAGGCCCCGGCTTTCAGTCCACTCCACAAAGCGCTCGTACAGCGTGTCCGGGTCCGCGCCGGTTCCGGTGGTGATCCGTGCGGACGGGGCGGGGAGCTGTTCAACGAGTTTCATTGCTTTCCAGCTTAGTGCCAGCGCGTCCCTGAGCGGTTTCGTCCCGGCCCGGCGCTAGGCTCGGCGTGCCGGGAGATGTACCTGTCCTGGCCATTCGAAGGAGTTCGACAGAGGAGGCCATGTGTGGGATCCCGCCAGATACGTCCAGTTCGGCGACTACCGGCAGCGCCCGTTCTTTGACCTGACCGGCCGCGTCCTTGCCGACGCGCCGCGGGAGGTGGTGGACCTGGGCTGCGGCCCCGGAAATCTGACCGCCACGCTCGCAGCCCGCTGGCCGTCCGCCCGGGTGGTGGGCCTGGACTCCTCGGCGGAGATGCTCGCCACCGCGGAACAGCACCGGCAGTCGGCGCCGGGGCTGGAGTTCACGCTCGGGGACATCGCATCCTGGGCGCCGTCCGCTGACACGGACGTCGTGGTGAGCAACGCGGCGCTGCAATGGGTTCCCGGGCATCCTGAGCTGCTGGCGGGCTGGCTGAAGGCGCTGAAACCGGGCGCCTGGTTCGCCCTGCAGGTTCCGGGCAACTTCACTTCCGCGTCCCACACGCTGATGCGGGATGTCGCCGAGTCACCGAAGTGGGCCGGCAAACTCGCCGGCGTGCTGCGCCACGATGAGGCCGTGGCACCGCCTGCACGGTACCTGGAAATCATGCTCGACGCCGGGTGTGCGGCAGATGCGTGGGAAACCACCTATCAGCAGGTGCTCACCGGCGAAAACCCGGTGCTGGATTGGGTCCGGGGCGCCGGCCTGCGGCCTGTGCTGGCCGCCCTGTCGCCGGATGACGCCGCCGGGTTCGAGGCCGAATACGGCGCCCGGCTGGCCGACGCATATCCGGCCACACCGCACGGCACGGTGTATCCGTTCCGCAGGATCTTCGCGGTGGCCCGCAAGCTTTAAGGTCGCCGCTCGCGCCGCGCGGGCCGAGTCCCGCGCACTCCGATGTGATCTGGCTTACAATGGCCAAGCGGTTATTGGGGGCCGGCCCAGGCTCCCGTACGCCCTGGCAAAGTAGGAGGTGCGGTGCTGATTGGCTTAATGCTCCGCCTCCTCGGCGAGCACCGGGCCGCTGTCTGGGCGATCGTCGCGCTCCAGGTGGTGCAGACGGCGGGAAACCTGCTGCTGCCGACCCTCAACGCCAGCATCATCGACGACGGGATCCTCGCCAACCAGCCAGGGGTGATCCTGGGACTCGGCGGCTGGATGCTGGTGCTGACCGCGGTGCAGGCCGCAGCCGCCCTGGGCGCCGGATACCTCGGAGCCGACGTCGCCATGAAGATTGGCCACCGCCTGCGGCGGGAGCTGTTCTCCCAGGTCCAGGCGATGTCGTCCCAGGAGATCGGAACCTTCGGCACCCCCAGCCTCGTCACCAGGGCCACCAACGACGTCCAGCAGATCCAGACCTTCGCGGTCCTGGTCTTCACCATGCTCGCCGCCGCGCCCGTCATGGGCATCGGCGGAGTCATCCTGGCCGTCCAGCAGAACGCGGCCCTGTCCGCCGTCGTGATAGTCATCGTCCCAGTCCTGGTGCTCATCATGTACCTGATCGTGCGCCGCCTCATCCCGCTCTACCGGCAGGGCCAGGGACTCATCGACGGCATCACCCGGATCCTGCGTGAACAGATCATCGGGGCCAACGTCATCCGGGGCTTCGTCCGGCAGAAGCATGAGGCCGCCCGCTTCGCGGAAGCGAACCGGCGGCTGACCAGGAACAATCTCCAGTCGGCGCTCCTGGTTGCGGGCATGCTCCCGATGATCATGATCGTGGTGAACCTGTCCTCGGTGGCCGTGGTCTGGTTCGGCGGGCACCTGATCAGCAGCGGCAGCATGGAGGTGGGTGCCCTGACGGCCGTCATTGCCTACATCCTGCAGATCCTGCTGGCCATCATGATGGCCATGTACGTGTTCAGCACCGCACCCCGCGCGGCCGTCTGCGCCGAACGGATCCAGGACGTCCTGGACGTGACGCCGGCCGTGGCAGCCGTGGCGCCGGCGCCGACTGCCGCGCCGTCGACTGCGGATGGCGGGGGAGTGCAGTTCAGCCACGTCTGGTTCGCCTATCCCGGTGCGGAGTCGCCGGTCCTGGCCGACATCTCATTTACGGCCCGCCCCGGCACAACCACGGCCATCATCGGTGCCACGGGCAGCGGCAAGACCACGCTGCTGAACCTCCTGCCGCGGTTCCTGAACGCCACCTCCGGTGAGGTCCGGCTCGGCGGAACCGATGTCCGGACGCTGCCGCCGGACCAGCTGCGCCAACGGATTTCGGCGGTGCCGCAGCACTCCTACCTGTTCTCCGGCACCGTGGCGAGTAACCTGCGGATGGCCGCGCCGGAGGCCACCGAGGACCAGCTGTGGCAGGCCCTGCAGCTGGCGCAGGCCGAGGACTTCGTCCGCGGGCTCCCCGAGGGTCTCCAGGCGGCCGTTGCCCAGGGCGGCGCCGGGCTGTCCGGCGGGCAGCGCCAGCGTCTCTGCATCGCCCGCGCCATGCTCCGCGACGCGGATCTCTACCTCTTCGATGACAGTTTCTCCGCCCTCGACCATGCCACCGAGGCCGCGGTCCGGCAGGCGCTGGCGCCCATATTGGAAGCGGCCACGGTGCTGATGGTGGCCGAACGCATCCCCACCATCATGGGCGCGGACCGGATCCTGGTGCTCGAGGAAGGCCGGCTGGTGGCACAGGGAACCCACACCGAACTGCTGGCCCTGTCGCCCACCTACCGGGAGATCGCCGAGTTTCAGCTGGCCCTGGATGAGCAGCCGTGAGAAGCGGGCGCCCATGAAGGGCACACACGCAGCGAAACGCACCACCGGCAGCTTCCTGCCGGCGGCCAAACGCCTCCTCGGCCTGCTGCGCCCCTCCAAGGGGAGGATGACACTGGCAGTCGCGGCAACCTGCGGCTTCGCCGCCCTCAACGTGGCGGCTCCCAAGCTCCTCGGCGACGCCACGGACGTCGTCGTCGACAGTTTCATGCACGGCACGTTCGACGCCGGCCGGCTGGCAATGCTGCTCGGCGTGGTCTCGCTGATGTACGTCGGCACCTCCGTCTTCAACTGGGTCCAGGGAGTCCTGACCGCGCAGGCGGTGCAGCGTCTTGTCTTCGGGCTCCGCGCCGCCGTCGAGGACAAACTGCACCGGCTGCCGTCGTCGCACTTCCAGGAGCAGGCCAGGGGCGATGTCCTCAGCCGGGCCACCAACGACGTCGACAACATCTCCCAGGCGCTCAACCAGCTGCTGACGCAGCTGATCATGTCAGTGCTGATGCTGTGCGGTTCGCTGGCCATGATGCTCTGGATTTCTCCGCTGCTGGCGGCCATCGCCATTGTGTCTGTTCCAGTCTCCACGCTGATCACGGTGTTCATGGCGCGCCAGTCCCAGGCCTACTTCGCCGCCCAATGGGCCTCCACCGGGGAACTGAACGCCCACATCGAGGAATTCATCACAGGACACGAGGTCATCAAGGCGTTTGGGCAGCAGGACACTGCGTCGGCCATCTTCGGCCACGGCAACGACCGGCTGGCCCGCGCCAGCGCACGCGCCCAGTTCGTCTCCGGAGCGGTGCAGCCACTCATGGTCTTCGTGGCCAACGTCAACTACGTGGCGGTGGCCGTCGTCGGCGCGCTGCAGGTGGCGGCGGGAGCCATGACGATTGGCGGCATCCAGGCGTTCATCCAGTTCAGCCGCCTGTTCACCCAGCCCATGGGGCAGATCGGCGGCATGCTCACCCTGATGCAGTCCTGCGCAGCCTCGGCTGAGCGCGTCTTCGCCCTCCTTGACGAGCCTGAGATCCCCCGCGGGGACGGTGTTCCTGCCCGCCGGGACAATCTGCGCGGCCGGATCGAGTTCGAAAACGTCACCTTCGCGTACACCCCCGGGTCTCCGGCTGTCAGCGGGCTGTCCTTCTCCGTCCTCCCGGGGCAGACCGTGGCCATCGTCGGGCACACCGGCGCCGGCAAGACCACCGTGGTGAACCTGCTCATGCGCTTCTACGAACTCGATTCCGGACGCATCACGATCGACGGCACGGACATCGCCACGGTGCCCGTGGACTCGCTGCGGTCCAGCTTCGCCGTCGTCATGCAGGACGTCTGGCTGTTCACTGGCACGGTACGCGACAACATCGAATACGGCCAGCCGGGGGCCGGCGATGACCGCATCCTGGCCGCCGCCGAGGACAGCCACGTGGACCACTTTGTGCGGTCGCTGCCCGCCGGCTACGCCACGGTCCTGGGCGACGACGGCGATTCGCTGAGCCAGGGCCAAAAGCAGCTCATCACGATCGCCCGGGCCCGCCTCGCCGACCGCAGCGTCCTCATCCTGGACGAGGCAACAAGCTCGGTGGACACCCGGACCGAGGTGCAGATCAAGCTCGCGATGAACCGGCTGAGGCAGGGCCGGACCAGCTTCATCATTGCCCACAGGTTGTCCACCGTGCGCGACGCTGATCTAATTCTCGTCATGGATCACGGACGCATTGTTGAACAGGGGACGCACAGCAGCCTGCTGTCCGTGGACGGCCACTACCGGCATCTGTATGAGGCGCAGTTTAGCGGGACGGACCGCGAACTTGGCGCCAACCGGCGGCACCACGGCCGGCACGCCGCCGGGCAGCAGCGCTACCGGGAGTCCGGCCTGTGACCGCCAGCGATACGTTTCCGGGGCAGTGGAAGCCGAACACAAGCAGCTCGGTGGCCCTGTTTGAACAGCTGCGGCTCCACGTGATCGAACAGGCGGACCAGGGAAAGCTTGCCCCCGGCACCAGGCTGCCGGCGGTGCGGAGCCTTGCCGGAACCCTCGGCGTAGCACCCCACACCGTGGCACGGGCGTACAAGGAACTCGAGGCGGCAGGCGTCGTCGCCACCAAGGGCCGGAACGGGACGGTGGTCTGCGCCCGGGACGAACGGTGGGTGGCGCTGTCCGAGGCCGCGGCAGACTATGCCGCGGCGGCAAAATCACAGGGAGCGACCTTCGCGCAGGCCGTCCACCTGCTGGCGGCGGCCTACGACGCCGAGTAGCGAAGTGGCGCAGCACACCCGCGTGGATATTCGAAGAAGTTTTCGACTAGCATTAGTGGGTGCCTAAAGCCGTAGCTGAAGAAACCGCCGTTGCCCCTTCCGCCGTCGTCCCCCTGAATCCCGCCATACCGGCGCGCCCGGACCTTTCTCGGCTGGTGGTCAAGGGCGCGCGCGAGCACAACCTGCGCAACGTCGACCTCGACCTGCCGCGCGACGCCATGATTGTCTTCACCGGCCTGTCCGGCTCGGGCAAGTCCTCCCTGGCCTTCGACACCATCTTCGCCGAGGGCCAGCGCCGCTACGTCGAATCGCTCTCGGCCTACGCCCGGCAGTTCCTGGGCCAGGTGGACAAGCCCGACGTCGACTTCATTGAGGGCCTGTCGCCGGCGGTCTCGATCGACCAGAAGTCCACCAGCAAGAACCCGCGATCCACGGTGGGCACCATCACCGAGATCTACGACTACATGCGTCTCCTGTGGGCGCGCGTGGGCCGTCCGCACTGTCCTGTGTGCGGCGAGCCCGTGATCAAGCAGACCCCGCAGCAGATCGTGGACCAGCTCCTCGAGCTGGAGGACGGCACCCGTTTCCAGATCCTCGCCCCGGTGGTGCGCGGACGCAAGGGTGAATTCGTCGACCTCTTCAAGGAGCTGACCGCGAAGGGCTATTCGCGCGCCCGGGTGGACGGCGACCTCACACAGCTGAGCGATCCGCCCAAGCTCGGCAAGCAGTTCAAGCACACCATTGAGGTGGTGGTGGACCGGCTCGTGGTCAAGGAAGGCATCCGGCAGCGGCTGACGGACTCCATCGAAACGGCGCTGGGCCTTGCCGAGGGCCGCGTCCTGGCCGACTTTGTCGATCTCGACGCCGACGACGCGCACCGCACGCGGGCCTTCTCGGAGAATCTGGCCTGCCCCAACGAGCACCCCCTGGCCATCGATGAGATCGAACCCCGGTCCTTCTCGTTCAACAACCCGTTCGGCGCCTGCTCGGCCTGCAGCGGCATCGGCACCCGGCTGGAAGTCGACGAGGAACTCATCATTCCCAACCCGGAGCTCGCGCTCGAGGACGGCGCCATCGCCCCGTGGTCCCTCGGCACCGCGACCACCGAATACTGGAACCGGCTGCTCGGCGGACTCGCCCTGGAACTCGGGTTCTCCATGAACACGCCCTGGCAGGACCTTCCCAAGGACGTCCGCCAGACTGTCCTGCACGGCAAGGACCACAAGGTTGTGGTGCAGTACCGCAACCGGTTCGGCCGGGAGCGCAAGTACAGCACGGGCTTCGAGGGCGTGGTGCAGTACGTGCACCGCAAGCACACCGAAACCGAGTCCGACTTCGCCAGGGACCGGTATGAGGAGTACATGCGGCAGATCCCCTGCCCGGCATGTAACGGCGCCCGGCTGAACCCGGCCTCGCTCTCGGTCCTCATCAACGGCAAGTCCATTGCCGAGGTCGCGGCCTTGCCCATGCGCGAATGCGCGGCTTTCCTGGACAACCTCGTGCTGACCGGCCGGGAGGCGCAGATCGCCCACCAGGTCCTCAAGGAGATCCAGGCCCGCCTGACCTTCCTGCTGGACGTCGGCCTGGAGTACCTGAACCTGGAACGCCCGTCCGGAACGCTCTCCGGCGGCGAAGCCCAGCGCATCCGGCTGGCCACCCAGATCGGCTCGGGCCTCGTCGGTGTCCTCTACGTCCTCGACGAGCCGTCCATCGGGCTACACCAGCGCGACAACCGTCGCCTGATCGAAACCCTGACCCGGCTCCGGGACCTGGGCAACACCCTCATCGTGGTCGAACACGACGAGGACACCATCCACGAAGCGGACTGGATCGTGGACATCGGCCCGGGCGCCGGCGAGCACGGCGGAGAGGTGGTCCACTCCGGCTCCTACGAGGCGCTGCTGGCGAACACGAAGTCCCTCACCGGCGACTACCTCTCCGGCCGGAAGAGCATCGACGTTCCCAAGAAGCGGCGCAAGTACGACAAGAAACGCGAGCTGAAGGTGGTCGGCGCCCGCGAGAACAACCTCGTCAACGTCGATGCCGCTTTTCCCCTGGGCCTGTTCACCGCGGTGACCGGCGTCAGCGGCTCCGGCAAATCCACCCTGGTCAACGAGATCCTGTACAAGGTGCTGGCCAACAAGCTCAACGGCGCCAAGCAGGTGGCCGGGCGGCACCGCACCGTCCAGGGCCTCGAGCACCTGGACAAGGTGGTGCACGTGGACCAGAGCCCGATCGGCCGTACCCCGCGGTCCAACCCGGCCACGTACACGGGCGTGTTCGACCACATCCGCAAGCTCTTCGCCGAGACCACCGAGGCCAAGGTCCGCGGATACCTTCCCGGGCGGTTCTCCTTCAACGTCAAGGGTGGCCGCTGCGAGGCCTGCTCCGGCGACGGCACGCTGAAGATCGAGATGAACTTCCTGCCGGATGTCTACGTTCCGTGCGAGGTCTGCCACGGTGCCCGGTACAACCGGGAGACCCTCGAGGTGCACTACAAGGGCAAGACCATCGCCGACGTGCTGAACATGCCCATCGAGGAGGGCGCCGAGTTCTTCGCGGCTTTCTCCCCGATCGCGCGGCACCTGAAGACCCTCGTGGACGTCGGCCTCGGCTACGTCCGGCTGGGCCAGCCCGCCACCACGCTGTCCGGCGGCGAGGCGCAGCGCGTCAAGCTCGCGGCGGAGCTCCAGAAGCGGTCCAACGGGCGCAGCGTCTATGTCCTGGACGAGCCCACCACCGGGCTCCACTTCGAGGACATCCGGAAGCTGCTCATGGTGTTGCAGGGCCTCGTGGACAAGGGCAACACCGTCATCACCATCGAGCACAACCTCGACGTCATCAAGAGCGCCGACTGGCTGGTGGATCTTGGCCCCGACGGCGGTTCCGGCGGCGGCAGGATCGTGGCCACCGGCACGCCCGAGCAGGTTTCCAAGTCATCGGAAAGCCACACCGCGAAGTTCCTGGCCGAAATCCTCGGCTAACGCGCGCACAGCGCCCATTCGCGGCAGTAACGGCGGCCCGCCAGAGCAACTGGCGGGCCGCCGTCGTATCCCCGGATCCGCCGTCGCCCTCCGCTCATTTGGAGTTTTGTACAGATAATGGCCGCTAAACGCCCCGGAAGTCGCGACAAGTGGACAAAAACTCCTCATTGGGGGTAGAAGTATGCCTCGGAGGGCATACGAGTTTGAGCAGGCGTGCCATCGTGAGAAACTAAGCCGGTGACTTCAACAACAGTGCCCGTGATCTTCGACCTGGACGGCACTCTTGTCGATCCGGCCGGCGGGATTACAGACGGAATTGCCGCGGCCCTCAAGGAACATGGCCTTGCCGTGCCCAGCCAGGACCTTCTGGACGCGATGGTGGGGCCCAAGCTCAGCGATTCACTGCTGAACGTCGCGGCTGTTCCTCCGGCGATGCTGAAGGCGGTCATCCGGACCTACCGGATGCATTACCTCGACGTCGGCATCGCCCAGAGCCGCCTGTACCCGGGCATCGTCGAGCTGCTGGACGAATACGTGGAGGCGGGACGGCCCGTAGCGGTGGCGACGCAAAAGCCCGAGGCTCTTGCCCACATCGTGCTTGAACACCACAGGATCGCCCGCCGGTTCCTCACCATCAAGGGATCAGCTGCGGACGAAACAGCGGCTGCGGCCGGTCCGGTCGGCAAGACCGGAATCATCGCCGCCGCCATGGCGTCCCTGCACACCCAGCATGCTGTCATGGTGGGGGACCGTGCGCAGGACGTGGCCGGAGCACTGGCCAACGGTCTCGACTGCATCGGCGTCAGCTGGGGCTTTGCGCCCGACGGTGAACTTGAAGAAGCGGGAGCGGTCGCCGTCGTGCACGATACCGCCGGCCTGCAGGCCAAGGTCGAGGAGCTGGAGAACGTTCGTACCTCAGCCATGAGCGAGGTGCGCAACGATGGAACTGTTTGACGGAGTCCGCTGGACCACCCGCACCCTTATCTCCGGCAGCTGCCGGCCCACCGTCATCGGGCTGGAAAACGTGCCCAAGAGCGGGCCGTTCATTGTGGCGCCGAACCACCTGTCCTTCCTGGACAGCGTGATCGTCCAGGCACTCATGCCCCGGCCCGTCGCGTTCTTTGCCAAGGCTGAGTACTTCACCACCAAGGGTTTCAAGGGACGGGTGATGAAGTCCTTCTTCACCGCCGTCGGCTCCATTCCGGTGGAGCGCGGCGAGCAGGCCGCGAGCGTGCAGGCCCTCAAGACGCTGCTGGACATCCTCGAGGACGGCAGGGGCATCGGCATCTACCCCGAGGGCACCCGCTCCCGCGACGGCATCCTGTACCGCGGCCGTACCGGCGTCGGCTGGCTGGCCCTCACCACGGGCGCCCCGGTCATCCCGGTGGGGCTGATCGGCACCGAAAAGCTGCAGCCCGCCGGCCGCAACGCCGTCAAGCCCCAGCACTTCACCATGAAGGTGGGGGAGCCGCTCTACTTCGATAAGACCGGACCCGACCATTCGCTGCCTGCGCGGCGCCAGGTGACTGACAAGATCATGGACGCCATCGCCGAACTCAGCGGCCAGGAGCGCTCCACCAGCTACAACCAGAGCAAGGTCATCGAGTAGGCCCTGCCTTCCATGGCAGCGGTTTCCCCCCGCCCCCGGCCTCCGGTTCCCCCGCACGGCCGGCGGCAATCCGCAGCTCCCCGGCTCAGTAGACTGGAAACGTGGCAGATCCATCGAGTTACAGACCCCAGACGGGTGAGATTCCGACCAATCCGGGTGTTTACAGGTTCAGGGATCCCCATGGGCGGGTTATCTACGTCGGCAAGGCCAAGAACCTCCGGTCGCGCCTGAACTCCTATTTCGCGAACCCGGCGGGGCTGCTGCCCAAGACCCACGCCATGGTGTATGCGGCCAGCAGCGTCGAGTGGACCGTGGTGGGCAGCGAGCTCGAATCCCTCCAGCTGGAATACACCTGGATCAAGGAATTCAAGCCGCGGTTCAACGTGGTGTTCCGGGACGACAAGACCTACCCCTACCTCGCCGTCACCATGGGCGAGAAGCTGCCGCGCGTGCAGGTCATGCGCGGGGAGCGGCGCAAGGGCACCCGATACTTCGGCCCGTACACGGCCGGGGCCATCCGGGAAACCATGGACACGCTGCTGCGCGTCTTTCCCGTGCGCAGCTGCAGCCCGGGCGTGCTGAAGCGGGCCCAGGCCAGCGGACGGCCCTGCCTCCTGGGCTACATCGACAAATGCTCGGCCCCCTGCGTCGGCCGCGTCACGCCCGAGGAACACCGCGCCCTCGCCGAGGACTTCTGTGCCTTCATGGGAGGCGAGGCCAAGCGGTTCATCTCGCGGCTCGAAAAGGAGATGGGGGCCGCCGTCGCCGTCCTTGACTACGAACGCGCCGCGCGGCTGCGTGACGACATCACAGCCCTCAAGAAGGTCTTCGAGCGGAACGCCGTGGTGCTGGCCGAGGACACCGACGCCGACGTTTTCGCCCTGCACGAGGACGAACTCGAAGCCGCCGTCCAGGTGTTCCACGTCCGGGGCGGACGGGTCCGCGGCCAGCGCGGCTGGGTGGTCGAGAAGGTGGAGGACTTCACCACGCCAGACCTCGTCGAGCACCTCCTCCAGCAGGTCTACGGCGAGGACGCCGAGATCCAGGGCCGGCTTCCCCGCGAAGTCCTGGTGCCCGTCGAGCCGAGCAACCCGCAGGATCTGGCTGAGTGGCTTGGCGGCATCCGCGGGGCCAGGGTGGACATCCGCGTACCGCAGCGGGGCGACAAGGCGGCCCTGATGTCCACGGTCCGGGAAAACGCCGAGCACGCGCTCCGGCTCCACAAGACCCGGCGCGCAGGCGACCTGACGGTCCGGTCACAGGCGCTGCAGGAGCTCCAGGAGGCGCTGGAACTTCCCGTCCCGCTGCTGCGCATCGAGTGCTACGACGTCTCCCACGTCCAGGGCACCAACGTGGTGGCCTCCATGGTGGTGGTGGAGGACGGGCTGCCCAAGAAGTCCGACTACCGCAAGTTCTCCATCACCGGGTCGGCGGCCACGGACGACACGGCCGCGATGCACGATGTGCTGACCCGGCGTTTCCGGCACTACCTCGTGGACAAGACCGCCCAGGTAGACGCCGCGGAGCTGGTGGCCACCCCGGCGGCGGCCGGCGCCAACGGATCCAACGGAACAGTTCCCATCACCACTGCGGAAGCCGCACTCTCCGACACCACCACGCCGGCTCCCAAAGCCAAGTTCGCCTACCCGCCCAACCTCGTGGTGGTCGACGGCGGCAAGCCCCAGGTCAACGCCGCCGCCCGGGCCCTCGAAGCGCTCGGCGTCGATGACGTCTACGTCGTCGGGCTCGCCAAGCGCCTCGAGGAGGTCTGGCTGCCGGACAGCGACTTCCCGGTCATCCTGCCCCGTGCGTCCCAAGGGCTCTACATGCTCCAGCGCATCCGCGACGAAGCGCACCGGTTCGCCATCTCGTTCCACCGGCAAAAGCGCGGCAAGGCCATGACCGTCTCCGCCCTCGATGGCGTGCCCGGGCTGGGCGATTCCAAGCGGAAGGCGCTCCTCGCCCACTTTGGCTCCGTCAAGAAGATCAAGGCGGCATCCGCGGAGGAACTGAAGGCCGCCAAGGGCGTCGGGCCGGCGCTGGCCGCGGCCATCGTGACGCACTTCAGCCCGGGCGGTGAATCGGCGGAGACAGTACCGGCGATCAATATGACCACCGGTGAAGTGCTGGAAACTTAGCCCGCGCCCGGAAACTTGGTTAGGGTAAGTACGGGAAATCGGCGTGTGCCGCAAACAGGAATGAGGCTGGAATCAATGGCAGAGTCGACGGCGGAGTCCAGCACGGAAGAGGACGGCCTGACACCGGTCAAGCCCGCCGAAGCGGAACTGCTCATCGTGACCGGCATGTCCGGCGCCGGCCGCAGCACCGCCTCCGATGCGCTGGAGGACCACGGCTGGTACGTCGTCGAGAACCTGCCGCCGCAGATGCTGGGGACCCTGGCCGAACTCGTCTCCCACGCGCCGCAGTCCATTCCCAAGCTGGCTGTGGTCATGGACGTGCGCAGCAAGGCGCTGTTCGCCGACATCCGCGCGGCGCTGCGTGCCCTGGAAGCCAGCGGCGTCACCTTCCGGGTGCTGTTCCTCGACGCCAGCGACGATGTCCTGGTGCGCCGCTTCGAGCAGGGCCGGCGTCCGCACCCGCTGCAGGGCGGCGGAAGGATCCTGGACGGCATCGCCGCGGAGCGTGAGCTCCTCAAGGAGCTGCGTGACTCCTCGGACCTCGTCCTGGACACCTCGGCCCTGAACGTGCACGGGCTCGCCACGGCGATCACCGAGCTGTTCACCGAGACCGGCCCCATCGCGATACGCCTGAACATCATGAGCTTCGGCTTCAAGTACGGCCTTCCCGTGGACGCGAACTACGTGGCGGATGTCAGGTTCATCCCGAATCCGCACTGGGTGCCCGCGCTCCGGCCGCACACCGGCCTGGACCAGGATGTCAGCGAGTACGTCCTGGGAGCCGAGGGCGTGCCGAACTTCGTGGAACGCTACGTCCTTGCCCTGGAACCTGTCCTGGAAGGGTACCGCCGGGAAAACAAGCACTATGCCACGATCGCCGTCGGCTGCACGGGCGGCAAGCACCGCTCGGTTGCCGTGGCTATGGAGCTCTCCAAGCGGCTTGCACAATATCCACGGGTGACGGTGACCACGACGCACCGGGACCTGGGCCGCGAGTAATGGGTGTCCTTACCGGCCCGCTGCCCCTGATTCCGCCGGCCGGCCTGACCGGTTCCCAACAGGCCAAGGGACCCACCGTCGTCGCGCTTGGCGGCGGCCACGGCCTGTCGGCCTCCCTCTCGGCGCTGCGGCTGCTCACGTCCGAGCTGACCGCTGTGGTCACCGTGGCGGACGACGGCGGTTCCTCCGGCCGTCTGCGCGAGGAGTACGGCGTCCTCCCGCCCGGTGATCTCCGGATGGCACTGTCCGCCCTCTGCGACGACACGGACTGGGGCCGCACCTGGCGCGACGTCATGCAGCACCGTTTCCGGTCCGCCCGCGGCGGCGCCTCCTTGGATGAGCACGCCATGGGAAACCTGCTGATTGTCACGCTCTGGGAGCTGCTCGGCGACGCCGTGGCAGGCCTGAAATGGGCCGGTGCCTTGCTCGGCGCACGCGGCCAGGTGCTGCCCATGTCCACCGTTCCGCTCACCATCGAAGGCGATGTGCGCGTTACCGCCCCTGACGGCAGCAGCACTGTCACCACCATCACGGGCCAGGCGCGCTGCGCCGTGGCGGGGTCGCTGGAGAGCGTCCGGCTGCTCCCGGAACGGGCGCCGGCCTGCGTTGAGGCCCTGACCGCGATTGAGCTCGCCGACTGGGTGGTGCTGGGCCCGGGCTCCTGGTATACCTCCGTGCTTCCGCACCTGCTGCTGCCGGAGATGCGGCAGGCGCTCTGCGATACGCCCGCCAAGCGTTGCCTCACCATGAACCTCGCCATGGACACCAAGGAAACGTCCGGCATGTCTGCCGCCGACCACCTTCACGTCCTGCGCGACTATGCGCCGGAGTTCAGCGCGGACGTGGTGCTCGCGGACCCGGCGTCGGTTTCGGACCTTGCCGAGTTTGAGCGGGCCGCAGGGATGATCGGTGCCGAGGTTGTCTTGGGTAGAGTAGGGGCTTCGGGCCGGCGTCCGGTCCACGATCCCTTGCGGCTGGCTACGGCCTACCAGGATATTTTCGGGAACAGTTAGGAAAGGTGCCATGGCACTGACAGCATCAGTCAAGGAAGAACTCTCCCGCCTGGACATCAAGAAGTCATCAGTCCGCAAGGCTGAGGTCTCGGCCATGCTCCGCTTCGCCGGGGGACTGCACATCATTTCGGGCCGGATCGTCATCGAGGCCGAGGTGGATCTTGCCTCCACCGCCCGGCGCCTGCGCGCCGCAATTGCCGAGGTCTACGGGCACCAGAGCGAGATCATCGTCGTGTCCGGAAGTGGCCTGCGCCGCGGCAGCCGCTACGTGGTGCGCGTCGTCCGCGATGGCGAGGCGCTGGCCCGTCAGACCGGTCTCCTGGACGGCCGGGGACGGCCCGTGCGCGGGCTGCCGTCCGTCGTCGTCAATGGTTCAGCCGCCGACGCCGAAGCGGTGTGGCGCGGCGCCTTCCTGGCCCACGGATCCCTCACGGAACCGGGCCGCTCCTCATCCATGGAGGTCACGTGCCCCGGGCCGGAATCGGCCCTCGCCCTGGTCGGCGCGGCGCGCCGGCTCGGGATCCAGGCGAAAGCCCGTGAGGTCAGGGGAGTGGACCGCGTGGTGATCCGCGACGGCGACACCATCGCCGCGCTGCTCACCCGGATGGGCGCCCACGACGCCCTCATGGTCTGGGAGGAGCGGCGCATGCGCAAGGAAGTGCGCGCCACCGCGAACCGGCTGGCCAACTTTGATGACGCCAACCTCCGCCGCTCGGCGCAGGCCGCCGTGGCAGCCGGGGCGCGCGTGGACCGGGCCCTGGAGATCCTCGGCGACGACGTCCCGGACCACCTCAAGTACGCCGGTGAGCTCCGGGTGGCCCACAAGCAGGCCAGCCTCGACGAACTTGGCCGGCTCGCCGATCCGCCCATGACCAAGGACGCCATCGCCGGGCGCATCCGCCGGCTGCTGGCCATGGCGGACAAACGTGCCGTGGATCTGGGCATCCCGGGCACGGATGCCAATGTGACGCCTGAAATGCTCGACGAGTAAACGGCGCCCATAGAATCAAGACCAGGTGGGGGACATTGCCGCCACCGGAGTTTTCCGGATGACCCGTCATCCGGGATGCAAATCCGAGAGTTAGCAAAACCGGACAACCTGTCCACGACATTGGAGGATTTTGTGACCGAGTACGTTCTGCCCGAACTCAGCTACGACTACGCAGCGCTGGAGCCCCACATCTCTGCACGGATCATGGAGCTGCACCACAGCAAGCACCACGCCGCGTACGTGACGGGCGCCAACAACGCGCTGGCCCAGCTGGCCGAGGCACGCGAAAAGGGCGACTTCGCCAACATCAACCGGCTTTCCAAGGACCTGGCCTTCCACACCGGCGGCCACATCAACCACTCCGTGTTCTGGAACAACCTCTCCCCGGACGGAGGCGACAAGCCTGAAGGTGAGCTCGCCGCCGCCATCGACGACGCCTTCGGATCGTTCGATGCCTTCCGCGCCCAGTTCTCCGCAGCCGCCCTCGGCCTGCAGGGTTCGGGCTGGGGTTTCCTGGCCTACGAGCCCATCGGTGGCAACCTCGTCATCGAGCAGCTTTACGACCAGCAGGGCAACGTCGCGCTGGGCACCACCCCGCTGCTGATGCTGGACATGTGGGAGCACGCCTTCTACCTGGACTACGTCAACGTCAAGGCCGACTACGTCAAGGCGTTCTGGAACATCGTCAACTGGGCCGACGTTTCGGCCCGCTTCGCTGCGGCACGCGCCAACGCAACCGGCCTGATCACGCTTTAAGTGCAATACCCGAATGTGTGACCGGAAGTACACATTGCAGTAACAAAGCTCACATTCGGCGTCATTAGGGCCAAATCATGGACGGTCTGCCCCCGCACTTGCGGGGGCAGACCAAGTTAAACGTAAGATAGATCACGGAAGGCGGTTAGCCTTCAGCAATGAGGCTGGTCGCCCTCCGATTTGAAAAAAATCTTGCCCAATGGCGTGCGGGATCTGTTAGTTGGCTTTATAAGCCCGCTCAACTAGTTGTGCTACCCAAGCACAAAGGAGACTGAAAAGTGACGACCCGTATTGGTATCAACGGCTTTGGCCGGATCGGCCGCAACTACTTCCGCGCAGCACTGGCACAGGGTGCGGACCTTGAAATCGTTGCCGTCAACGACCTCACCAGCCCCGAAGCGCTGGCCCACCTGCTCAAGTACGACTCCGTCGGCGGACGCCTGGCCGAGACCATTGAGGTGAAGGAAGGCAACCTCGTCGTCAACGGCAACGCCATCAAGGTCCTCGCCGAACGCGATCCCGCCAACCTGCCCTGGAAGGACCTCGGCGTCGACATCGTCATCGAGTCCACCGGTTTCTTCACCAAGGCTGCTGCGGCCAAGAAGCACATTGAGGCCGGCGCCAAGAAGGTCCTGATCTCCGCCCCCGCCTCGGACGAGGACATCACCATCGTGATGGGCGTCAACGACGGCCTGTACGACAACGAGAAGCACCACATCATCTCCAACGCGTCGTGCACCACCAACTGCCTCGGCCCGCTGGCCAAGGTCGTTAACGACACCTTCGGCATCGAGCGTGGCCTGATGACCACCGTCCACGCCTACACCGCGGACCAGAACCTGCAGGACGGCCCGCACAACGACCTCCGCCGTGCCCGCGCCGCCGCCATCAACATGGTTCCCACCTCCACCGGTGCCGCCAAGGCCATCGGCCTGGTCCTGCCGGAGCTCAAGGGCAAGCTGGACGGCTACGCCATCCGCGTTCCGGTCCCCACCGGCTCCGCCACCGACCTCACCGTCACCGTCTCCCGCGAAACCACCGTCGAGGAAGTCAACGCAGCGCTCAAGAAGGCTGCAGAGTCCGACGAGTGGCAGGGCATCCTGACCTACACGGACGCCCCGATCGTCTCCTCCGACATCGTCGGCGACCCCGCCTCGTCCATCTTTGACTCCGGTTTGACCAAGGTCATCGGCAACCAGGTCAAGGTTGTGTCCTGGTATGACAACGAATGGGGCTACTCCAACCGCCTCGTTGACCTCACGGAGCTTGTCGCGGCAAAGCTGGGCTAGGGTTAGCTACATGACATCTCACACCCTCAACGAACTGATCGCTGAAGGTGTCCGCGGGCGGTACATTCTGGTTCGAAGTGACCTGAATGTGCCGCTCGACGGCTCTACAGTGACTGACGACGGCCGCATCCGGGCCTCACTGCCAGTGCTGGGAAAGCTCACGGACGCCGGTGCCCGCGTGCTGGTAACAGCCCACCTGGGCCGCCCCAAGGGCGCCCCTGAAGACAAGTACTCCCTCAAGCCGGCGGTTGCCCGTCTGGCCGAGCTGGCGTCCTTCCCGGTCTCCCTCGCGGCGGACACGGTGGGTCCCTCGGCCAAGGAGCAGGCCGCTGCGCTGCAGGACGGCCAGGTCCTGGTGCTCGAGAACGTGCGGTTCGACGCACGCGAGACCAGCAAGGACGAGGCCGAGCGCGGCGCCTTCGCCGACGAACTGGTCGGGCTCACAGGCACCAACGGTGCGTTTGTGAACGACGCCTTTGGCGCCGTGCACCGCAAGCACGCCAGCGTTTACGACGTCGCCACCCGGCTGCCGTCGTACCTCGGCGACCTTGTGGGAACCGAAGTGGAAGTCCTCCGCAAGCTGACCGCCGACACCCAGCGTCCCTACGTCGTGGTCCTGGGCGGTTCGAAGGTATCGGACAAGCTCGCAGTCATCGATAACCTCCTGGGCAAGGCTGACACCATCCTGGTGGGCGGCGGCATGCTGTTCACGTTCCTGGCAGCCGAGGGCCACAAGGTGGCCGGCAGCCTGCTGGAAGAGGACCAGATCCCGGTGGTGCAGGACTACCTCAAGCGCGCAGCCGGGGCCGGCACCCAGTTTGTGATTCCCACGGACGTTGTGGTCGCCGCAAAGTTCGCAGCCGACGCCGATCACGAAACGGTCAGTGCCGACGCCATCGAAAGCAGCAGCTTCGGTGCGCAGGGCATCGGCCTGGACATCGGACCGGACTCCGCCAAGGCATTTGCCGAGCGGATCAAGGCCGCCAAGACCGTGTTCTGGAACGGACCCATGGGCGTCTTCGAGTTCGAGGCGTTCTCCGCAGGCACCCGGGCAATCGCCCAGGCGCTGACGGAGACGGACGCGTTCACCGTCGTCGGCGGCGGCGATTCCGCGGCTGCCGTCCGTACGCTCGGTTTCGCAGATGACCAGTTCGGCCACATTTCCACCGGCGGCGGCGCCAGCCTGGAATACCTTGAAGGCAAGGAACTTCCCGGCCTGAGCGTTCTGGACCGCTAACAGCCACACCAGCCGGCAGGGCACCTTTCGCACCGTGCTTCACGTGAAGTGCGCCGGAGGAGCCCTGCCGGCTGCCCACATCTATTGGAGAACACGTGACTACGTCAACCAACGGCACCTTTGACCGCACGCCTTTGATCGCAGGCAACTGGAAGATGAACATGGACCACGTCCAGGGCATCACCCTGCTGCAGAAGCTGGCCTGGACACTGTCCGACGCCAAGCACGACTACAGCCGCGTGGAAGTCGCCGTGTTCCCGCCCTTCACGGACCTGCGCGGTGTGCAGACCCTTGTCCAGGGCGACGAACTCGACATCGCCTACGGCGGCCAGGACCTGTCCCAGTTCGACTCCGGCGCCTACACCGGCGACACCTCCGGCCAGTTCCTGAACAAGCTCGGCTGCAAGTACGTCCTCGTGGGCCACAGCGAACGCCGCACAATCCACGGTGAGTCGGACGAAGTCCTCAACGCCAAGGTCAAGGCGGCATACCGCCACAACATCGTCCCCGTCCTCTGCATCGGGGAAGGCCTGGAGATCCGCCAGGCCGGCACCCACGTCCAGCACACGCTGGACCAGCTTCGGGCCGACGTCGAAGGCCTGACCGCCGAGCAGGCGGCCGAACTCGTCGTCGCCTACGAGCCCGTCTGGGCCATCGGCACAGGGGAGGTTGCGGGTCCGGAGGACGCCCAGGAAATGTGTGCGGCCATCCGTGCCGAACTCACCGAACTGTTCGACGCCGATGTGGCCGCCAAGGTCCGCCTGCTGTACGGCGGTTCGGTCAAGGCGAGCAACGTTGCCGCGATCCTCAAGGAACGCGACGTCGACGGCGTGCTGGTGGGCGGTGCCAGCCTCGATCCCGCTGAGTTTGCTAATATTGTCAAGTTCGAGAGCCACCTCGTAACGGACTGATCCGTTCCGCTGGCACGCTCCCGCATCCACTAACTTCGGAAAGGCCGTCGTGGACGTTCTTCATGTGATTCTGCAGATCCTGCTGGGCATTACCAGCCTTCTGCTGACCCTGCTCATCCTGCTCCACAAGGGACGCGGCGGCGGCCTGTCGGATATGTTCGGCGGCGGAATGAGCTCAGGGCTGGCGTCCTCAGGCGTTGCTGAGCGCAACCTCAACAGGTTCACCATCATCCTCGGTGTCACCTGGGGCGTTGTGATCATTGCGCTCGGCCTGCTGATGCGCTTCACAGGCGTGGCTGACTCCTAACGCAGGTCCGTCCAGCCAGGCACAAAGAGCCCGGCCCAGTCAGGATCCATTCCTGATTGGGCCGGGCTTTTCCCTGCCGCCAGGGCGAACTCCGCACTAAACTTGTCGCTATCGGATCTAACGGCAGCGCCGCCATTAGTAGCGAGGGAGTTCCCATGGTGCATACCTCTTCAGGATTCCGCGGCACCCGCGTGGGTGTCATTCAAGGGGCCGGATTGAAGAACCAGGGGGATGATCCTCTCGGGGAGCCCCTGCCGCGTATTTGTGTCTCCTATTGGTGCGCCATGGGACATGAGACGCGGCCTGTTTTTCTTAAGCTGCCGGACGACCAGATTCCGGACGTGTGGGACTGCCGCCATTGCGGCCGGCCGGCGTCGCGCAATCCCGGCGCGGGCGTGCCCGGCGAAGCGCTGGAAGAAGGCTTCAAGACCCACTTGGAATACGTTAAAGAAAGACGCTCCAGCCAGGACGCCGAGGACGTTCTGGCTGGAGCGCTGCAGCGGCTAAGAGCCAGCCGGCGCCTTCCTGACTAGCTGCTCAGGAACGCGCGAGGCTGCGTTTTCGTCGATCAGCCACAGGGTCCGGGACCGTCCCGCGGGACCGGCGGCGGGTACCTGCACCGGATTGGCCCCGGCCAGGGCCAGGCCCACCGCACCGGCCTTATCCTCGCCTGCGACCACCATCCACACCTCCGCGGAGGTGTTGATGGCCGGCAGGGTCAGGGAGATGCGCTCCGGCGGCGGCTTGGGTGAGTTGCGGACCCCCACCACGGTCAGCTGCTTCTCGCGGATGCCACCCTGTTCGGGGAACAGTGACGCCACGTGCGCGTCGGGACCCACACCCAGCAGGACGACGTCGAACCGCGGGAGCCGGCCCGGCTCCTCGGGACGGTCATCCGAGGCGTCAGCGGCGTGCTCGGCCGCGGCCGCCTCACTGAGGCGGCGTGCGTAGTCCTCAGCGGCCAGTTCCGGTGTTTCGAAGTCGTCCGTCGACCCGGGCACGTGGACACGCGCGGCATCGACGTCGATATGCTTCAAAAGCGCCTCATGGGCCTGGACCGCGTTGCGGTCAGCGTCCTGGGAGCCGAGAAAGCGCTCGTCACCCCACCAGAAGTTCACCTTGGCCCAGTCCACGGCGGGCGCGGCCGGTGAATCGGCCACGGCCTTCAGCGTTCCGATGCCCACCGTGCCTCCGGTAAGCACCACCGTTGCTTCACCGAATCGGTCCTGCACATCCACGAGCTTGGTGATCAGGCGGGCCGCAATCGCGGCCATGAGTACGGAAGAGTCAGGATGGATGCTTACTCTGGGCTCAGCGCTCACTGGGACGGACACTCCTTAGATTGGTACGTGGCAGTCCAATAGTAATCACTTCGCCGAAGACTTCGTCGGGGTCCAGGCGGCGGAGTTCCTCGGCGAGGCAGTCGCGGAGGCTGCGCCGGGGGAGGGAGATCCGCTGCGCGGGCTGCCCTGGCTGGGTCAGCTCGGCCACGGAAAGTCCCGGGCGGAAGAGCTGGACGTCGCCGCTGGCGCGGGTGAGCCGGACCCGCCGGATACCGGTCCCGGCGGGGTCGGCCACGATCGTTACCGGAGCGTCCAGGGACAGGGTCAGCCAGGCCGCCAGCAGGATGGTGCTGGGCGAGTCCGAAGCACCTTCAACGGCGACGGCGGTGACGGGCGAGGAGTCCACCTGGTCCAGGACGGCCGCGAGCTGGATCCGCCAGTTGGTCAGGCGGGTCCAGGCGAGGTCGGTGTCACCGGCCTTGTAGGTGTTCCGGATGTTCTCCAGCGCCACCTGCGGTTCGGCCTCGTTCGCGGAGTCGGTGATGCGCCGGTGTGCGATGCGTCCGATGGAGGTTTCGCAGGCGTTCTTCGGTGCGCCGTGCGGCCACCATGCCACGATCGGGGCGTCGGGCAGCAGGAGCGCCGCCACGAGGGACTCGCTTTCCTCGGCGAGTTCCCCGTAGCCGCGCAACACGATGACCTCGGACGCGCCGGCGTCCCCGCCGACCCGGATCTGCGCATCGAGCCGGTTAGGCGCGGAGGAGCCGGCGTCAGCGAGCACGATGATCCGGCAGGGGTGTTCGCGGCTGGCCTCATTGGCCGCCTCGATCGCTTCCTCCTCGAGCCCGGACTTGGTGACCACCACGAGGGTGAGGACCCGGCCGAGCGCGATCACGCCGCCCTGCTCGCGCAGGGACTGAATCTTTTTGGAGACGTTGGAGGTGGTGGTGTTCGGAAGATCTACAATCATGGCCTTCTCCAGGTGCGTCCGTCGCGGGCCAGCAACTCGTCAGCCGAGGCAGGGCCCCAGCTGCCGGGCGCGTAGGGCTCGGGCTGTTCGCCCAGGCCTGCCCAGTACTCTTCGAAGGGGTCCAGGATCTTCCAGGACAGCTCCACTTCCTCGTGCCGCGGGAACAGCGGCGGCTCGCCCAGCAGCACGTCCAGGATCAGCCGCTCGTAGGCTTCCGGGCTGGACTCGGTGAAGGAGTGCCCGTAGCCGAAGTCCATGGTCACGTCCCGGACTTCCATCTGCGTGCCGGGGACCTTGGAGCCGAAGCGGATCGTGGCGCCCTCGTCCGGCTGGACCCGGATCACGACGGCGTTCTGCCCGAAGTCGTCATCCCCGTGGTCCCGGAACAGCAGGTTCGGTGCCCGTTTGAACACCACCGCGATTTCCGTGACCCGCCGGCCCAAACGCTTGCCCGCCCGGAGGTAGAACGGCACTCCGGACCAGCGCCGGGTGTTGATGTCCACCCGGATCGCCGCGTACGTTTCGGTGGTGGAGTCGGCCGGGATGCCTTCTTCCTCCAGGTATCCCTGGACCTGCTCGCCGCCCTGCCAGCCGCCGGCGAACTGCCCGCGGGCCGAATGGGTGGAGAGGTCCTCGGGCAGCCGGACGGCGGCGAGGACTTTTTCCTTCTCGGCACGCAGGTCATCGGCGTTGAAGGAAATCGGCTCCTCCATCGCGGTCAGCGCGAGCAGCTGCAGCAGGTGGTTCTGGATCACGTCGCGGGCTGCGCCCACGCCGTCGTAGTATCCTGCCCGGCCGCCGGTGCCGATGTCCTCGGCCATGGTGATCTGGACGTGGTCCACATAGTTGGCATTCCAGAGCGGCTCGAACAGCTGGTTCGCGAAACGCAAAGCCAGGATGTTCTGGACCGTTTCCTTACCCAGGTAGTGGTCGATCCGGAACACCGCGTCCTGCGGGAACACCGACTCCACGATGTCGTTCAGCTGCCGGGCAGACTCCAGGTCGTGCCCGAACGGCTTCTCGATCACCACGCGCCGCCACTTCTCGCCCTCGGCCTGCGCCAGCCCGTGCTTGGACAGCTGGCGGCAGACCTGCTCGAAAGCCTTCGGCGGGATCGACAGGTAGAACGCGTGGTTGCCGCGGGTGCCGCGGTTCTCGTCAAGTTCCTTGATCGTCTCGCCGAGCCGCTCAAAGGCGGCATCGTCGTCGAACGCGCCCTGCACGAACCGGATCCCCTCGGAGAGCTGGTTCCAGACCGCCTCATCGAAGGGCGTGCGTGCGTAGGACTTGACGGCGTCCTTCACCTCGGCGGCGAAGTCCTCGTTGTCCCAGTCCCGCCGGCCAAAACCCACCAGCGCGAAGCTGGGCGGCAGCAGGCCGCGGTTGGCAAGGTCATACACGGCAGGCATAAGCTTCTTGCGGGCAAGGTCCCCCGTGACTCCGAAGAGCACAAGCGAGGACGGTCCGGCGATCCGGCTCAGCCGCCGGTCCCGCGGATCCCGCAAAGGGTTCCCGGACCGGCCAGCTGGCCTCTTGCCGTTCAAAGTATCTGGCATGGTGATATCGGTGCCTTAGCTCTCAGTGGCGGATGCTGCCTTGCTGGCCAGCGACGAAACGATCTCCTGCAGCTGGGCCACGCCCGCCGCACGGTCGGTCAGGTGCAGGCGCAGGACCGGCCGGCCGTGCTCGCTGAGCACCTGGGCGTCGCCGGCGGCCTGGGCCGCGATCAGCTCGCCGAAGGTGAACGGGCGCTCCGGAATGGCCAGGTCCGTGGCGGACGCCGCCGTCACCTGCAGGAACACGCCGATCGCGGGGCCGCCCTTGTGGAACTGCCCGGTGGAGTGCAGGAACCGCGGACCCCAGCCGAACGTGACCGGACGGCCGCTCACCGCGGCGAGTTCGTCCCGGACGCCCTCGAGCTGGGAGTAGGCCAGTCGGTCGAAGTACGCCTGGACGCTCAGGTACCCATCGGTACCCAACTGCGCCAGCAGGGCGGCGACCGCGTCGGCAGCCGTGGTGGCGCCGCCCAGCCACTCCCCGCCGCGGACCTCGATGGCCCCGTCGGTGAAGTTCGCCGGCGTCGGTTCCGGCTGCGCGTCCAGCAGGCCGCGGGCTGCCACCTTGGCGGCCTCGACGTCGGGCTGGTCAAACGGGTTGATGCCCAGCAGGCGTCCGGCCACGGCGGTGGCGAATTCCCACACCATCATCTGCGAGGCGAGGCCGCCGGCAATGGCAACCTCATTCTCGCCCAGCTCGACGTCGGCGTCCGTGCTGACCAGCCGGACCACGAGGACGTCTTCGGCGCCGGAGATGACCTCCGGAGCGTTCGGACCGGCGACCACCGGCAGGACGCCGGTCCCGAGCTTGCCCGTGGATTCGGCGATGAGCTGTTCGGCCCAGTCAGCGAACCCCACGATGCCCGAGCCATCCTCCGCGATCACGATCTTGTCGCGCAGCGGGCTGGTGCCGCCGAGGGCGGCACCGAGGACCAGGCCGATGTTCTCCGGTGCGTCCTCGTTCAGGACCTCGGCTGCTTCTTCCGCCTCGTCCAGCAAGGCCGCGATGTCCACGCCGGCCAGGCCGGAGGGGACGAGCCCGAAAGCGGTCAGGGCCGAGTAGCGGCCGCCCACGTTCGGGTCCGCGTTGAACACGGCGCGGTAGCCGGCGTCCCGGGACGCCTTGTCCAGCGGGGAACCGGGATCCGTCACCACGATGATCCGGCTCCGGGCATCGAGGCCGGCTTCGGTGAACGCCTGCTCAAAGATCCGGCGCTGCGAATCGGTCTCCAAGGTCGACCCCGACTTCGAGGACACCACGATGGCGGTTTCCGCCAGACGGTCCGCCAGGGCAGCACCGACCTGTTCGGGGTCGGTGCTGTCCAGCACAGTCAGCTCGACGCCAGCGGTCCCGGCGATGACCTCGGGAGCCAGGGAAGAACCGCCCATGCCGCACAGGACAATCCGGGTCACCCCTTCGGCCCTCAGGGCATCCCGGAGTTCCAGGATGCCGTCCACCAGGGACCGGGAGACGGTGGCCGCCTCGACCCAGCCCAGGCGGATGGCCGACTCGGACTCCGCATCCGGACCCCACAGCGTGTGGTCCTTGGCGAAAATACGCGTGGCAACGCGGTCTTCCACGAGGGCGGGCAAGTGCTGCTCAAGAGCCTTCCGGGCGGCACCGGTGGCGTCGTAGCTGAGTGTGTTCATTGTGGACTAGGAAGCCTTCCGTGCAGTGGCGAGAGCGCCTTCGACGTCGGCCAGGAGTTCCTTCCAGCTGGCCACGAACTTGTCCAGGCCTTCGGATTCCAGCAGGGCGACGACCTCGTTGTAGGAAACACCGAGCGCATCAAGGGCGTTGAGGGTGGCGTTCGCTTCCCCGTAGGTGCCGGTGATGGTGTCGCCGGTGACCACGCCGTGGTCGAACGTGGCGTCCAGGGTCTTCTCCGGCATGGTGTTCACGACGCCGGGGGCAACGAGTTCGGTGACGTACAGGGTGTCCGGGTAGGCCGGGTCCTTCACGCCGGTCGAAGCCCACAGCGGGCGCTGCGGCAGGGCGCCGGCCTCGGCCAGCACGCCCCAGCGCTCGGTGGAGAAGAGCTCCTCGTACACCTGGTAGGCCAGACGGGCGTTGGCGACGCCGGCCTTGCCCTTGAGGGCCTTGGCTTCCTCGGTGCCGATGGCGTCAAGGCGCTTGTCGATTTCGGTGTCCACGCGGGAGACGAAGAACGAGGCGACGGAGTGGATCTTGGAGAGGTCGTGGCCGTTTTCCTTGGCCTGCTCCAGGCCGCTCTGGAAGGCGTTGATGACGGCCCGGTAGCGCTCCAGCGAGAAGATCAGGGTCACGTTGACGCTGATGCCCTCGGCCAGGGTGGCCGTGATGGCCGCCAGGCCCTCGAGGGTGGCCGGGATCTTGATGTGGACGTTGTCGCGGTTGACCTTCTTGTAAAGGTGCTTCGCTTCGGCGATCGTACCTTCGGTGTCCCATGCCAGGCGCGGGTCAACCTCGATGGAGACGCGGCCGTCGACGCCCTTGGTGGCCGCGGCGATCGGTGCGAACAGGTCGCATGCGTCGGCGACATCCGTCGTCGTGATTTCGAAGATGGTCTCTTCGATGGAGGCGCCGGCGGCGGCCTCCTTGGCGATTACGGCGTCGTAGTCCGTGCCGGAGGTGATGGCGGCGTGGAAGATGGACGGGTTCGTGGTGACACCGACGACGTTCTTCTCTTCGATCAGCTTCTGCAGCGTGCCGGTCTTCAGGCGGCCGCGGGAGAGGTCGTCGAGCCAGATGGAAACGCCGGCGTCTGAAAGCTGCTGGGTGGGAGTGCTAGTCATTTCTAATCTCCTTGAACTGTGGGGGAGTCTGTCAGGACTGGAGTCCGGCGAGGGATTCCTTGGCGGCGGCGGTAACTGCTTCTGCCGTGATGCCGAATTCCTGGAACAGGCGCTTGTAGTCGGCGGAAGCGCCGAAGTGCTCGAGGCTGATGGAGCGGCCGGCATCGCCGACGAATTCCTTCCAGCCAAGGGCCAGGCCCGCCTCAACCGAAACGCGGGCCTTGATGGCTGCGGGAAGCACGGACTCGCGGTATGCGGCGTCCTGCTTGTTGAACCACTCGACACACGGCATGGAAACCACGCGGGCGGCGATGCCTTCGGCCTGCAGTGCCTCGCGGGCCTGGACGGCCAGCTGGACCTCGGAACCGGTGCCGATCAGGATGACCTGCGCGTCCACCGTCTTGCCGTCCTTGGAAGCCTCGGCCAGGACGTAACCGCCCTTGGCCACGCCGGCGGTTGATGCGAAGGTGTCGCCTTCCGCTGCACCCTGGCCACGCTCGTACGTGGGGATGTTCTGGCGGGTCAGGACGATGCCTGCCGGGTTCTCGTGGTTCTCCAGCATGGTCTTCCACGCTGCAGCCACCTCGTTGGCGTCACCCGGGCGGACGACGTCCAGGCCCGGGATCGCACGCAGCGATGCGAGCTGCTCCACCGGCTGGTGCGTCGGACCGTCTTCGCCCAGGCCGATGGAGTCATGCGTCCAGACGTACAGCGACGGCACGCCCATGAGGGCACCGAGGCGGATGGCGGGACGCTGGTAGTCGCTGAAGATCAGGAACGTGCCGGAGAACGCGCGGGTCTTGCCGTGCAGGCTGATGCCGTTCACGATCGACGCGGCGGCGTGCTCGCGGATACCGAAGTGCAGGACGCGGCCGTAGGGGTTGCCGGACCAGGCGTCGGTGGAGCGCGAGGCCGGGATGAACGACGGCGAGCCCTCGATCGTGGTGTTGTTGGACTCCGCGAGGTCAGCCGAGCCGCCCCAGAGCTCCGGCATGACCGGGCCGATCGCGTTCAGGACCTTGCCGGAGGCGGCGCGGGTGGAGACGTCCTTGCCGGCCGGGAAGACCGGCAGGGCGCCGTCTAGCTCGGCAGGGAGCTGGCGGGCTTCGACGCGTTCCAGCAGGGCTGCGGCTTCGGGGTTGGCGGACTGCCAGGCGGAGAAGGTCTCTTCCCATTCCTTGCGGGCGTGTGCGCCGCGGTCGACGACGGAGCGGGCGTGGGCCAGGACGTCCTGGTCCACCTCGAAGGACTTCTCGGGGTCGAAGCCGAGGACGTTCTTCAGGGCTGCCACTTCTTCGGATCCCAGGGCGGAGCCGTGGATCTTGCCCGTGTTCTGCTTCTTCGGGGCGGGGTAGCCGATGATGGTGCGCAGCGAGATGATGGACGGCTTGGAGGTCTCGGCCTTGGCAGCCAGCAGTGCGGAGTAGAGCTCCTGGACGTCTTCGACGTAGTCGCCGGTCTTGGTCCAGTCCACGCGCTGGGTGTGCCAGCCGTAGGACTCGTAGCGCTTCAGGACGTCCTCGGTGAAGGCGATGTCGGTATCGTCCTCGATGGAGATGTGGTTCTCATCGTAAATGACAACGAGGTTGCCGAGCTCCTGGTGGCCGGCGAGGGAGGAAGCCTCGGAGGTCACGCCTTCCTGGAGGTCGCCGTCGGAGGCGATGACCCAGATGGTGTGGTCGAACGGGCTCTCGCCGGCGGCAGCATCGGCGTCGAACAGGCCGCGCTGGCGGCGCTGGGAGTAGGCGAAGCCCACGGAGGAGGCCAGGCCCTGGCCCAGCGGGCCGGTGGTGATCTCCACACCGGCGGTGTGCTTGTACTCGGGGTGGCCGGGGGTCAGCGAGCCCCACGTGCGCAGCGCTTCCAGGTCCTTCAGTTCCAGGCCGTAGCCGGAGAGGAACAGCTGGATGTACAGCGTCAGGGACGTGTGGCCGGGGGAGAGGATGAACCGGTCGCGGCCGATCCAGTTCGGGTCCTTCGGGTCGTGCCGCATCAGCTTCTGGAACAGAAGGTATGCGGCGGGAGCCAGGCTCATCGCGGTGCCGGGGTGGCCGTTGCCCACCTTTTCGACGGCGTCGGCGGCCAGGACACGCACAGTGTCAACGGCGCGCTTGTCGAGGTCGGTCCAGCTCAGTTCTTGCTCTGTCAAATGTGCCACGAAACCGGGCCCCTCTCTGTGTTAACGGCGGACGGTAATGACACACAGCGGCAGGGCATAATTGGTGCCCGCTGCATTTATTGTGTACCAGCCGTTCACCATTGAAACGTTGATCTTCATTCAGTCGCCCAACGGGTGGAATGCGGTTTCTTGCCCGCCTCCCAGCGTGCGCTGATCTGCAGACAGCTTAGCTCTATTCCACACTTCGAGCGGCCAAAATCTCACCAGTTGGACGCAATTTCTCTTTTGTGAATCACTCGTGCCGTGAGGCTGCGTTAATGTGATTGAAGCAAGCACAAACGAATCATTTTCAGTGATTTGCCGTCACACGCCGATGCCAACGATCCATGCGGGTCCGCGGTATGATATCGGGAGGCCACCGGCGGACAGTGCGGGCTCAAGTACACACGTGACGCCCCCGTCGACCGCCGTTGAGGGATCAGCCCGGACCATGACGTCCAGACGGACTGATCAGATGAACAGCCAGACAGAAACAGAGTGACTGCCACGTGAGCACAACAGATACGCCGCTGACCTCTTCCCGGGTCCACGGAAGAGCCGGACTAGCCCGCAAGGCGAAGGCGTACCTTGCACTCACCAAGCCCAGGGTCATCGAACTCCTGCTGGTCAGCACGCTGCCCACCATGATCTACGCACAGCGCGGCTTCCCGTCGCTCGGCCTCATCATGGCCACCCTCGTCGGCGGCGCCTTCGCCGCGGGCAGCGCCGGTGCCTTCAACTGCTACATCGACCGCGACATCGACAAGCTGATGCACCGCACCGAGAAGCGCCCCCTGGTGACCGGTGAGGTGACGCCGCGCGAGGCCCTGGTGTTTGCGTGGCTGCTGGGTGCTGCAGCCATAGCCATCCTCTGGTTCGGCGCGAACCCCCTCTCCGCCTGGCTCGGACTGGGCGCCATCGTCTTCTACGTCGTCATCTACACGATGATCCTTAAGCGCCGTACCGCCCAGAACATCGTCTGGGGCGGCGCTGCAGGCTGCTTCCCGGTGCTGATCGCCTGGTCCGCGGTCACCAACACCGTTGAGTGGCCGGCCATCATCCTGTTCATGGTGATCTTCCTGTGGACCCCGCCGCACTACTGGCCCCTGTCCATGCGCTACGGCGAGGACTACCGCAACGCCAACGTACCCATGCTCGGGGCCATCGCCGGCGCCAGGGTCGTGTCCGTGCAGGTGGTCCTGTACGCCTGGGCCATGGTTGCGTGCTCGCTGCTCATGATTCCGGCCGGCAACGCGGGCTGGGTCTACACCGCCGTCGCCGTGCTGGCCGGCGCCTGGTTCCTCTACGAGTCCCACGCGCTCTACAGCCGGGCGCAGGGCGGCGACCTCTCCGACAAGGGCGCCATGAAGGTCTTCCACGGCTCCATCAGCTACCTGACGCTGCTGTTCATCGCTCTGGCGGTCGACCCCTTCGTCGGCTTGCCGATCATGGGCTAAGGACCCCTCCTCACCTCCTGCAGGTTTCCCAAGGACGCTTCCTCACCTCCTGTCGGCTTCCCAAGGTCGCTTCCTCACCTCCTGTCGGCTTTCCAAGGACGCTTCCTCACCTCCTGCCGCCTTTCCAAGGTCGCTTCCTCACCTCCTGCCGCCTTTCCAAGGTCGCTTCCTCACCTCCTGTCGCCTAAACCGAAACGCGTCCTCACCTCCTGTCGCCTAAACCGAAACGCGTCCTCGCGTCTTCAGCAGAAAGGGCTCCCTCATTTCAGATGAGGGAGCCCTTTCCGTTTATCGCTATCGATGTTGAGGTGCGGAGCCGGCTGCTGTGTCCGCGTGTGTTTTGCCAGGCCACCATGGTCACCCATGGACGGGCAGACGCAATGACCCCCAAGTAGCCGGTGATCCCTTTCGACACGCCCCGGGCGCTTCCCCGTGGGCGACAGGACCTGAGGACGCGTCAGGAAAAACCCGACGGGAGCTGAGGACGCGTCAGGAAAAACCCGACGGGAGGTGAGGACGCGTCAGGGGAAACCCGTCAGGAGGTGAGGGAGGGTTTAGGGCTACGCCACGGGGCTGGAGCGGGCGATGTCGGCGGCGTTGGTGGCGGCACTCATCAGCAGGGCCGCACCCAGCATGTGCGCGCCGACAAGGAGCGCCGGAATGCCGTTGTAGTACTGCGTGAAGCCGATGATGGCCTGGAGCACGGTGACACCGAGGAGCAGCAGCACGGCCGTCCGGAAAGTCCCCGCAATCCCGCGGCGGAACACGAAATACACGGCGAGCAGCGTGCCGGCGGTGACCAGGTACGCGGGCACGGCATGGATGTGCGAGAAAAGGTCCCAGTCGAGGTTGTTGCGGGGCGCGTTGGCGTCGCCCGCGTGCGGTCCGGCGCCTGTTACCACGACGCCCAGCATCACGGCCACGGCGGAAAACAGGGCGACGGCGGTCATCACCGGCCGCAGAACGCCCGGCAGCGCGGCCAGGGGACGGGCCCGGAAACCGCCCGTCCTGCCGTACGCCCGGTTGACCAGCAGCGTGGCGAAAACCACCAGGGCCATGGACACCAGGAAGTGCAGGCCGACCACCCACGGGTTCAGCTGGGTCAGCACGGTGATGCCGCCGATGATGGCCTGCGCCGGGATGCTTGCCAGCAGGCCCAGCGCCAGCAGGAACAGGTCCTTGCGTTCCTTGCGCAGGTTCCACAGGTACACGAGCATCAACGCGGCGACGGCGGCAAGGGCAAACGTCAGGAGGCGGTTGCCGAACTCGATAAAGCCGTGAATGCCCATCTCCGGCGTGTTCACAAGTGAATTGCTGGTGCATCGGGGCCAGGTGGGGCAGCCCAGGCCCGAGGCGGTCAGCCGGACGGCGCCGCCGGTGACCACCAGGACCGTCTGCCCGATCAGGGACAGCACAGCAAGTCGGCGGATGGTCGAATCGACGGTGACGGGCAGCTTGGATGCCAGGCGGCCGACGAACTGGGGGAGGCGCGAAGCCGTGCTCACTTTTTTCTCAATTCCATTTGAACCAGCGGATGGCTGCTGCGCCGGCGAGAACCGTCCACATCAGCAGGACAAGGACGGCGTTGCCGTTCACGGCGCCGTGCAGGAACGCGTCCCGCAGCCCCTCACCAAGGGACCCGGACGGCAGGAGGTGCACGGTGTTCTGGGCGAGTTCCGGCAGCCGCTGCATGGGGATCACGATGCCGCCAAGGGCGCCCAGGAGGATCCACAGCAGGTTGGTGATGGCCAGCGTGGCCTCGGGCCGCACGGTGCCGGCCACCAGCAGGCCCAGTGCCGTGAACGCGGCTGCGCCCAGCACAAGCAGGCCCAGGCCGGGCAGCACGCCCAGAACATTGGGCCGCCAGCCCAGTGGGAAGGCGACGGCGGCGACGATGACCACCTGGATCACCAGGACAGCCAGTACCGCCAGGATCTTGCCGGCGATGAGGCCTGCCCGGCCCAGCGGCGTGGTGGACAGGAACCGCAGCACGCCGTACCGCCGGTCGAAGCCGGTTGCGATGCCCTGTCCGGTGAACGCAGTGGACATGGCGCACAGCGCGAGGATGCCCGGGACAGCAACGTTGACCCGGCTGTCCCCGATGCCGTCGAGCAGCGGAGTGACTGTCAGTCCAATCAGGGCAAGGAGCGGCAGGACAACGGCCAGGATGAGCTGCTCGCCGTTCCGGAGCATGGTCGCGGCCTCGTATTTGCCCTGCAGCAGGATCCGGCGGAGCAGGGGAGCGGGAGTGCTGCCCGCGGCTGTCGTCATCGGATTTCCCTTCCGGAAATGTCTAGGAATACGTCTTCGAGGCTCCGTGCCTCCATGTTCAGGGACCCTGGCATGACGCCGTGCTGCGCCCACCAGGCGGTCAGCGCTGCAAGATCCTCGGGGGTCAGCGCCCCGGTGGCCGTGTAGCTGCCGGAACGCGTCTCGCGGACCTCGACCTCGGCAGGCAGGACACCGGTGAAGTCCAGTCCCGGCACTGCCTCGAAGTGCAGCGTCCGGACATGATCCTTGTGGGGCGTCTCCGGCATGTTGTGCTGCAGCAGCTGGGCAACGGTGCCCTCGGCAACATTCCTGCCGGCGTCGATGATGTACACGTAATCGGCCAGCCGCTGCGCGTCATCCATCAGATGGGTGGTGAGGACGATACCCATGCCTGCGTCCCGGAGCTCGCCGATCAGGTCGAAGACCAGCTGACGGGACTGCGGGTCCAGTCCGGCGCTCGGCTCATCCAGGAACAGGACTTCCGGATTGCCGATCAGCGCGGCGGCGAGGGCCAGCCTCTGCTTCTGCCCGCCTGACAGCCGCCGGACATTGGTCCGGCTGAAGGTGTCAATGCCCAGCCGCTCCACCAGCTCATCAAGCGGCCGGGGATTGCGGTACATGCCGGCAATGTGCCGGAGCAGGGGAATGGGACGGGCCGACGGCGGGAGGCCGCCGTCCTGGAGCATGACGCCTACCCGGGCGCGCAGTTCCGCGCCGGCAGTGCCGGGATCGGCGCCGAGCAGTGTAATAGTCCCGCCCGTTCGCTTCTGCAGCCCCTGGGCGCATTCGATGGTGGTAGTCTTGCCGGCACCGTTGGCTCCGAGCAGCGCCGTGACCTCGCCGCGGCCGGCGACGAGTGAGACGTCGCTCACCACCCGGAGCATCTTGCCATCGAGCGTGGGGAGCGGACCGACGTCCTTGATGAGCCCGTCGATGGTCAGTACGGGGGATTTGGGGGATCGCACCCCAGTATTCTACGTGAAGTAGTACTGTCACGCTCGGGCCGGATGCCGGGCTCAGGTCAGCCTTGCCTTACTGGAAGGCCGCAATAAATTACGACATGATTGTGTTGTGTATTCCATGACCAAGACCACTTCCGCGCCATTGGCCGGACAGGGCGCGCCTGAAGGTGCGCTGCGCGGTGGAAAACGTGCTGCCCTGGCGTCCGTGCCGGCCGCAGCCGCCGACTCCGACGAGCGCACGCGCGACCGCGTCCTCAGCGCCGTTCTGGAACACGGGCCGGTCAGCGCCGCGGAACTGGGCGACCTGCTCGGGTTCACCCCGGCCGCCGTCCGCCGCCACCTTGACCACCTGTCCCGTGCGGGTGTGATCGAGGTCAAGCGCGTTGCGCGCGCAGGCGCCGGTGCCGGCCGCCCCGCCCGCCGCTACGTCCTCAGTTCCCAGGGCCAGTCCTCGCTGGGCGATGACTACCTGAACATCGCCACCCTGGCGCTCAAGCAGCTCGGCGCGGTGGCGGGGGACGAAGCCGTCCGCCAGTTCGCCGTCGAGCGGTTCGCCGAGATGGAACGCCGCTACGCACCCGAAGTGGAAGCGGCCGGAGCGGACATCACCGCCCGCGCGCAGGCCCTGTCCGCCGCACTGTCCCGCGACGGCTTCGTGGCCTCCACGGCCAGCATCGAAGCCAAGGCTCCGCTGCCTGCCGCGCTGTCCAGCGTCCAGCTGTGCCAGGGCCACTGCCCGATCCAGCAGCTGGCCACCCAGTTTCCCGTGTTCTGTGACGCGGAAACGCAAATGTTTTCGCGCCTTGTCGGTGTCGATGTCCGCAGGCTTTCCACTCTCGCCCGCGGGGGACACGTCTGCACTACCCACATACCCACAGGCCGTCCGGCCCTGACGGTGGCTCCGGCCACCGGCTACGCGCCGGACACCCTGGACGAAGTATCCAACCATCTGCAAGAAAGGCCGTGATGACGGACCAACTATCAGAGAAGAAGGTTGCCGAGCCTGGTGTTATCGCGGAGATTCTGGAAAAGAATCCCGAGCTGCACGGAATCGGCACCTATGAGTACGGCTGGGCCGACAAGAACGACGTCGGCGCTAACGCCCGCCGCGGCCTCAACGAGGACGTGGTCCGCGACATCTCGGCCAAGAAGAGTGAGCCGGAATGGATGCTGGACCTGCGCCTCAAGGGCCTGAAGTACTTCGACCGCAAGCCCATGCCCACCTGGGGCGCGGACCTCTCCGGCATCGACTTCGACAACATCAAGTACTTCGTGCGTTCCACCGAGAAGCAGGCCGCTTCCTGGGAGGACCTGCCCGAGGACATCCGCAACACGTACGAGAAGCTCGGCATCCCGGAAGCCGAGCGCAGCCGCCTGGTCTCCGGCGTGGCGGCCCAGTACGAGTCCGAAGTGGTTTACCACCAGATCCGCGAAGACCTTGAGGCCCAGGGCGTCATCTTCCTGGACACCGACACCGCGCTGCGCGAGCACCCGGAGATCTTCCAGGAATACTTCGGCACCATCATCCCGGTGGGCGACAACAAGTTCGCCTCGCTGAACACGGCTGTATGGTCCGGCGGTTCCTTCGTGTACGTGCCCAAGGGCGTGCACGTGGACATCCCGCTGCAGGCTTACTTCCGTATCAACACGGAAAACATGGGCCAGTTCGAGCGCACGCTGATCATCGCCGACGAGGACTCCTACGTCCACTACATCGAAGGCTGCACCGCGCCGATCTACACCTCGGACTCGCTGCACTCGGCCGTCGTCGAGATCGTGGTCAAGAAGGGCGCCCGCGTCCGGTACACCACCATCCAGAACTGGTCCAACAACGTGTACAACCTCGTGACCAAGCGCGCCATCTGCGAAGAGGGCGGCACCATGGAGTGGATCGATGGCAACATCGGCTCCAAGGTCACCATGAAGTACCCGGCCGTTTACCTCACGGGTGAGCACGCCAAGGGCGAGACCCTGTCCATCGCGTTCGCCGGTGAAGGCCAGCACCAGGACACCGGCTCCAAGATGGTGCACATCGCACCGAACACGAAGAGCTCCATCATCTCCAAGTCCGTGGCCCGTGGCGGCGGACGTGCGGCCTACCGCGGCCTGGTCCAGGTCCGCGAGGGTGCCAAGCACTCCGCGAACACGGTGCGCTGCGACGCGCTGCTGGTGGACACCATCAGCCGATCTGACACCTACCCCTACATCGACATCCGCGAGGATGACGTGCAGCTGGGGCACGAGGCCACCGTCTCGCGCGTTTCCGAAGAGCAGCTCTTCTACCTCATGTCCCGCGGCATGCGCGAAGACGAAGCCATGGCCATGATCGTGCGTGGCTTCATCGAGCCGATCGCCCGCGAGCTGCCGATGGAATACGCCCTCGAGCTGAACCGCCTCATTGAACTCCAGATGGAAGGATCCGTCGGTTAATGACTGCCGAAATTACTACTGAAAAGGCCCGCATCGGGGCTCCTTCCATCGCCGGGTTCACGGAGGAAGGCGAGGCTCTGGTCCCCGCGAAGGTGGACCACAGCCACAACCACGGCGTCACCGTCATGTCCTCGCGCGCCGAGCGGCTCACGAGCTTCGACGTGGCCGACTTCGCGCTGCCCACCGGCCGCGAGGAGGAATGGCGCTTCACCCCGGTCCGCGGGCTGGCCAACCTGTTCTCCGACACCGCGACCGACGGCGACGCAGCAGCGTTCACCGTCGAAGCCCCCGAAGGTTACGTCCGCGGCAGCCTGGCACAGGGAGCCGCCCCGCGCGGCACCGTCCTGACCCCGGCCGACCGGGCCGCCGTCGTCGCCTCCGCCAACACGGACGAGGCCCTGCACGTGGTCATCCCGGCCGACGCCGAGCCGGCTGAGCCGCTCCGCATCCTGGTCAACGGTGCGGGCGCAGGCCGCCGCTCCAACGCACACTTCGTGCTGGAAGCCGGCGCCAACTCGCGCAGCGTGGTCATCGTGGAGCACACCGGTGCCGCTGACCACAACGGAAACGTGGAAGTGATCGTCGGCGACGGCGCGCAGCTCACCGTGATCTCCGTGCAGCTCTGGGAAGACGATGCCCGCCACCTTGGCCAGCACGACGCCCAGGTGGGCAAGGACGCCGTCTACAAGCACATCGCGGTTTCGCTCGGTGGTTCCGTGGTGCGCCTGAACTCCAACGTCCGCTTCTCAGGCGAGGGCGCCGAGGCCGAGCTCCTGGGCCTCTACTTCGCCGACGCCGGACAGCACCTCGAGCACCGTTCCTTCGTTGACCACAACGTGGCCAACTGCAAGTCCAACGTGCTGTACAAGGGCGCCCTGCAGGGTAAGAACGCGCACACTGTCTGGGTGGGCGACGTGCTGATCCAGAAGCAGGCCCTGGGCACGGACTCGTACGAGAAGAACCAGAACCTGGTGCTCACCGACGGCTGCCGCGCGGACTCCGTGCCTAACCTCGAAATCGAGACGGGCCTGATCGAGGGTGCCGGCCACGCCAGCTCCACCGGACGCTTCGACGACGAGCACCTGTTCTACCTGATGGCCCGCGGCATTCCCGAAGACGTCGCCCGGCGGCTCGTGGTGCGCGGCTTCCTCAACGAGATCATCCAGCAGATCAAGGTTCCGGCCCTCGAAGAGCGGCTGACCGAGGAAGTCGAGCGCGAGCTCGCCGCCAACGAGAACTGACCGTACGGAAACAGGCCCGGCCCAGCCAGCCGGAACTACAGCACAGGACAACGGATGACAGAACAGCCAAAGGGCGAACTCGTCTGCAAGGCGAACGAGATCCAGCTCAAGCAGGCCCTGCGGATCCTGATCGACGACTACCCGGTCGCGATCGTCAAGGACTCCATGGGAGAAATCCACGCTATCGGTGACACCTGCTCGCACGCCGACATCTCGCTCTCCGAGGGGGAGGTGGAGGGCTGCGCCATCGAATGCTGGGGCCACGGCTCCCAGTTCGACCTGCGCACCGGTGAACCCCTGCAGTTGCCGGCCTACGATCCCGTTCCGGTGTTCGCGGTGGAGATCCACGGAGATGACGTCTACGTGGACTTCACCAATGTCCTGAACGGCGCCGAAACGCCGAACTTCACCTGATCCGGCAACTTCGGCCGGAGAAACCGGCCGGGCCTGTCCCAGAACTTAACAACTTCCAGACCAAAGACCGCACCGCCGCCTGAACGGCACGGTGCAGAGGAGAACAAGACACATGTCTACTCTTGAGATCAAGGACCTGCACGTCAGCATCGACACCGAGCAGGGCACCAAGGAGATCCTGAAGGGCGTCAGCCTGACCATCCGCACCGGTGAGACCCACGCCATCATGGGCCCCAACGGCTCCGGCAAGTCCACCCTGGCGTCCACCATCGCCGGCCACCCGCGCTACAACGTCACCGGCGGTTCCATCACGCTGGACGGCGAAGACGTGCTGGCCATGAGCGTTGACGAGCGCGCCCGCGCCGGCGTTTTCCTGGCCATGCAGTACCCGGTTGAGGTTCCGGGTGTCACCATGACCAACTTCCTGCGGACCGCCAAGACCGCCATCGACGGCGAAGCACCGGCACTGCGCACCTGGACCAAGGACGTCAAGGCTGCCATGCAGCAGCTGCGCATCGACGCCGACTTTGCCCAGCGCAACGTCAACGAAGGCTTCTCCGGCGGTGAGAAGAAGCGCGTGGAGATCCTGCAGCTGGAACTCTTCAAGCCGAAGTTCGCCGTGCTGGACGAGACCGACTCCGGCCTGGACGTTGACGCCCTCAAGGTGGTCTCCGAAGGCGTCAACCGTGCACACGCCACGGGCAACATGGGCACGCTGCTCATCACGCACTACACTCGGATCCTGCGCTACATCAAGCCTGACTTCGTCCACGTCTTCGTGAACGGCCAGGTTGTGGAAGAGGGCGGCCCGGAACTCGCCGACCGCCTGGAAGAAGAAGGCTACGACCGCTACGTCGGGGCCGCCGGCACCGCCACGGCTGCCGCAGCGGTCCAGGCCTAGTTAGGACTGACTGACCATGACCGAAATCGACGCAGCCCGCACCGGGCTGGAGGATGTCGAAGAGGCGCTCAAGGACGTCATCGACCCCGAGCTCGGGGTCAACATCGTGGACCTTGGCCTGCTGTACGGCCTTAAGTACTCGGAGGACGACGGCGCCCTGCTGATCGATATGACCCTCACCACGGCCGCCTGTCCGCTGACCGACGTGCTCGAGGAGCAGGTGGGCAAGGCGCTTGACGGCGTCGTGGACGAGTGGCGCCTGAACTGGGTATGGATGCCGCCATGGGGTCCGGAGCGGATCACCGACGACGGCAAGGACCAGATGCGGGCCCTCGGCTTCAACATCTAGATCCAAAAGTACGACGACGGCCGGTCACCTTCACAGCGAAGGTGACCGGCCGTCGTCGTCCCCACCGGCCCAGGTTACAGCGTGGCGGCGCTGAACGTGTCGCACTGGTTGATGTCGCCAGTCCTGTAGCCCTGGTAGAACCACTTCTGCCGCTGCGCGCTGGAGCCATGCGTCCAGCCCTCGGGCGAGACACGTCCGGTGGCGGCTTTCTGGATCCGGTCGTCGCCGACGGCCGACGCGGCCGAAAGCGCATCGTTCAGGTCCTTCTGCTTGAGCGGCTCAAGGAAGGGCTGCCCTGTCTTCGGATCCTTCTGTGTGGTGGCGTAGCGGGTCCAGAGGCCCGCGTAGCAGTCGGCCTGCAGCTCCACGCGGACGGCACCGGACTCAGCGCCCTGCGGATCCTGCTGCGCCTTGTCCAGGTCGCCGAGCAGGTTCTGCACGTGGTGGCCGAACTCATGGGCCACCACATACTCCTGTGCCAGCGGGCCGCCCGATGAACCGAAGCGTGTCACGAGCTCCTGGAAGAAGCCGGGGTCAAAGTAGGCCGTGGTGTCTGCCGGGCAGTAGAACGGGCCCACCTCGGACGAGGCCGTACCGCAGCCGGTACGGGTGGCGCCCTCGAACAGCACAGCCTTCGGCCGCGGATACTTCACCTTGTAGTCAGCGAGGTAGGCCGGCCAGAACGCGTTGAGGCTGTTCACCGTGCCGGCAATCCGGCAGTCGAGGTCCTTGTCCGCGTCGGAACCGAGCTTGCACTGGGTAAGTGGTGTTCCCGTGCTTTGGGCCGGCTGCTCCTGCCCGGTGCCCAGGAGGCCGCCAAGCAGCTGCGGGTTGATGCCGAACAGGGCTGCGAGGAGCAGGACCACGCCGCCGCCGATGCCTCCGCCGATCTTGGTGCCGCGGCCCATTCCGCCGCCGCGCCGGTCTTCCACCTGGGATGGGTCCAGTTCGACCCCGTCGTTGAAGCTCATGTTGTCACAATAGTCGCCGCCGCGGGGCAGTGGCGGGTTCAGGCCGGTAAAGTTGATCCGATGCCTTTTCTCAACAACCTCCAGCGCTGGGCCGATGAACGCCCCGATGACACCGCCGTCGTCGTGGCCGGAAAACGGCTCAGCTGGGCGGAACTGCGCGACGCCGCGCACGCCGCGGCCAGCCGCAGCACGGCGCCCGTCACGGTCCTCGCCCAGCCCAACTCCACCCGGTTCGCCGTTGACTTCGCCGCGGCTGTGGCCGGTGACCGTGAGTGTGCGGTCCTGGACCCCACCTGGCCCGAAGCGCTGCAGAACGAGATCGTCCAGCGGCTGGGCAGCGGTGTCCACCCGGTGTCTGGAAGCACCGGTGTTGACCTGGCGGACGGGGACCCCGAAGCTTCGTTCCTCATCGGCCTGACCTCGGGGACCACCTCGGTGCCCAAAGCGTTCACCCGCTCGCGCCGTTCCTGGCAGCTGTCCTTCGATGCGTCCATGGAGTTCTTCAGGCTCGCTCAGGACGACAGGACCCTCGCCCCCGGCCCGCTGGCCGCGAGCCTCAACCTGTACGCCCTCGCCGAGTGCCTTTACGCCGGCTCCGAGTTCCACACGCTGGAATCGTTCGACGTCGGTGACGTCCACGCCGCCATCGCCCACGACGGCATCACCCGGCTGGTGCTGGTGCCCACCATGCTGCGGCTGCTGAGCGAACGCGGGCTGCTGGGCTGCGTGGACGCCTCCAGCGTCCGGACCATCATCTGTGCCGGCTCAAAGTTGGACGCCCGCACGCTGGAGGCGGCCCGCCGCTGGGCCCCGCATTCCACCATCTACGAGTACTACGGCGCGTCGGAGCTGAGTTTCGTCTCCGGCGCCGGCCTGGCTGCGGGCGAGCCGTTCGCTGCCGGCAGCACCGCGATCGGCCGGCCGTTCCCGGGCGTCGAGGTAAGGATCCTGGACGATACCGGCGCCGAGCTTCCCGACGGGAGCGCAGGGAACATCAGCGTCCAAAGCGGCATGGTCAGCAACGGCTACCTCTGGGGCGACGACGGCCAGGCGCTGCGCTGCTTCGACGGCTGGTTCACCGTGGGGGACCAGGGCTACCTGTCCGGCGGCGTGCTCCACATCCTCGGCCGGCGCGCCGACATGATCATCACGGCCGGAAAGAATGTCTACCCGCATGAGGTGGAGCTGGCGCTGTCATCCGTCCCCGGAGTCGCCTCGGCGATCGCGGCGGGCATGGATGACGACCTCCGCGGCCAGCGCGTGGTGGCCGGCATTATTCCTTCGCACGGCGGAGTCACTGCCACCCAGCTGAAGACAGGCCTGGAAGACGTGCTGGCCAAGGACAAGCGGCCGCTGCAGTACTACGCGCTCGAGGAGCTTCCGGTGACGGACCGCGGCAAGGTCAGCCGCCGCCTGCTGCTGGACTGGATCGCGGCCCGGGACAGCCGGGTCCGGCACCTTGTCTAACGCGGCACCCTCTGGCTCGGTGCACGGGCTGCCGGAGGACCGGCAGCCCGTGATCATCGCCGCGCTGCGCACGCCCGTCTGCCGCGCGAACGGCGCGCTGAAGCACCTGCGCTCCCACGAGCTCCTGGCCCCGGTCCTCACGGCGTTGCTCGCCGAAACTGGCGTGGAGGCTGCCGAGGTGGCGGACGTCGTCATCGGCAACGCGGTGGGTGCGGGCGGCAATGTCGCGCGACTCGCGGCCCTTGAAGCGGGCCTCCCCGTCACGGTCCCCGGCCTCACCGTCGACCGGCAGTGCGGCTCCGGGCTCGATGCCATCGTCCTCGCGTCGCGGCTCGTGGCTGCCGGCGGGGGCACTTATCTTGCGGGCGGGGTGGAGAGCATCAGTACCGCACCGCTGCGCGCGCACCGGAACGCCGACGGCGAACCCGCCTTTTTCAGCCGCGCCCAGTTTGCACCCCATCGCCATGGTGATCCGGACATGGGCGTCGCCGCCGAAAACGTGGCCCGCGAGTACGGCATCAGCAGGGCACGCCAGGACGAGTTTGCCCTCCGCAGCCACCGCAGGGCGGTGGCCGCGCAGGCCAGCGGGACGTTTGCCCGGGAATCGGTTGCGCTGCCCGCCGCACCGGGTGCGGATGAAATGTCAGTAACCGCCGACGACGGGCCCCGCCCCAAACTCAGCGAGGCCCTGATGGCACGGTTCCCGGCGGCGTTCGTGGAGTCCGGCACTGTCACCGCCGGGAACTCGTGCTTCGACGCGGACGGTGCAGCCGCCGTCGTCATCACGTCCCTGGCCAGGGCACGGGAACTGGGCGCCGGAGATGGCCTGGCCGTGATTGGCACGGAGACCGCGGGGGTGGAGCCGCGGCTCCTGGGCATCGGCGCAGCGGCGGCCGCCTCTAAGCTGCTGGCTGCACAGTCGGTGGCTGCCGCGGCCTTGGACCTGGTGGAGTTCAATGAGGCGTTCGCCTCGCAGACCCTTGCGTGCCTGGACCACCTGGGGATTGACGCTCTCCGCGCCAACGCCGACGGCGGCGCCCTGGCTTTGGGCCATGCCTACGGGGCGTCCGGTGCCGTGCTGGTCACGCGGCTGCTGGCACAGGCCCGGCGGGAACAGGCGGACCCTGCCCAGGAAAAGCTGGCCCTCGCCATGATCAGCATCGCCGGCGGCATGGGCACGGCTGCACTGTTCCGCCACATCCGGCTGTAAACCTGGCCGCCGGAGCCGGACGGAACTAGCCGGCCTCGATGACGTCCTTGAGGTTCCGCAGCTGGGCAACCTCGGACTCCATGGTTCTCGTCACCAGGGAGTCGAAAACCCGCATGAGGACCGGCAGCTTGAGGTCGAGGCTGAAGCGGACCCGTGTGCCGTCAGCCTGTTCGGCCAGCGCGTATGTACCCGACGGCCGCGCCGGGCCAGCCACAACCTGAAAACCCAGAAGCCTGCCGGGCTCGGCATCGGTGATCCTGTAGTCGCCCTGAATGGGCCGCCCTTTCGGCCCGGTGAGCGTCTGGCTGTAGACGGCGCCCGATTCACCGGAGGCGCCTTCCTTGAGGGAAATGCTTTGCACGCCGGAGCGCCATTTTGGATTGTTGAGCCCGTCGGCCAGGAATGCGTACACCTCGGACGCGGGGCTGTGAATGGTGACTTCGTTTTCAGCGTGGGCCATGTGGTTCCTCTCGGGAATTGTCAGCGTCATGGGCCATGGATTCGACGGCGCCCATCCGGCGGGCCGCCGGCAGGCTCCAGCCTACGTGTCACTTTTCCTGGATCGGCGGATTCAGCCCTTGGTGGTTTTCATGGTGAACCGCGAACGGACCTCTTGGATGCCGGGGATGGTCAAACCTGTCACATAGGAAGGTCTCGTAGGCCGGAAGATCCGCGACCTTGATACGGACGAAGTAGGGGATCCGAACAGGCGATGCGGCTCGGTGACCTCCTCGAAGGCCGACATCGTGTTCTCGAAGCGGTCCACGTAGCATTTCCTGCATGACGGGCGAGACTGCAGGCTGGGTCAGGGTGTCAGGCGCGAAGATCTACTGGGAGACTGCGGGGAACCCGGCGGGGACGCCGGTGCTGTACCTGCACGGCGGTCCGGGCGCCGGCTTGGGGCAGGGATACCGGACCCGTCATGATGCTTCAAAGTTCTGGACCATCGGTCTTCACCAGCGCGGCTGCGGGAAGAGCGTGCCAACTGTCCAGGACGATCTGGGCTCCCTGCCGGCAAACACCACCCAGGCCCTGATCGAGGACATCGAGGCCGTCCGCCGGACTCTCGGGATCGACAAGTGGATCGTCACAGGGGCGTCGTGGGGAAGCACGCTGGCGCTGGCCTATGCCCTTCAGCATAGGGGCCGGGTCCATGGGGTCGCGCTGATGGCCGTCACCACGACGAGCCGTGACGAGGTCCAGTGGATCACCGAGGGCGTGGGCCGGATCTTTCCTGAAGCGTGGGCGGAGTTCTCAAGCCAAGCCAAACTCCGGCCGGGGGAGCGGGTGGTGGATGCGTACGCCCGTCGGCTCGCCGGCCCTGACCGGGAGGACGCCGAGGCTGCCGCGCTTGGGTGGGACCGGTGGGAATCAACGCACATCTCGCTGGATCCGCTGTGGCAGCCGGGCCCAATGTTCGACGACGACCGCAAGCGGATGACCTTCGCCATTCTGGTCACCCACTACTGGTCCCATGACGCCTTCCTCCCGGACGGGCAGGCCATCATGGAACGAGTCCACGAACTGAATGGAATTCCCGGCTATCTCATCCATGGACGGAAAGACGTGAGCGGGCCCGTGATCACGCCTTGGACCCTTCATCAGCGCTGGGAAGGCAGCCGGCTCACCGTCGTCGAGAACGACGGGCACGGCGGCCCTGAATCCTTGGCCGCACTGGTGGACGCCGTCGAAGACATCGCGGCTGGGCTGCCCCGGGCGGACGGGCAGGAGGCATAACAGAAGTGCGCAGGGTGATTTAGGCTTACTCCACAGCACGCATCCGCGTCGCGGGCTGGATGAAGAGAGGCAGAGCCAATGCAGCCGGACCTTGGCCAACGCGCCGCGAACGAGCACGCCGACGTCGCCCGGTCCCTGCTCGCCGCCGCCGAGCAAGCACTCTCGGGCGCCGATGTCGACGCCGAACTCCAGATCAGGTTGGCCCAGGCCCACGCCACGCTTGCCCTCGCGCTCGAAACGCGGGCAGCGGCCTATGACACCCGGACTGCCGCGTACGTTGCCTATCTGGCGATGCTGAAATCGGAGGCACGGTCGGACAAGAACCAGCACGCTGCCGTGGTTGCGAAGCTTGTGCGGGACCGTCTCGGTTTCGACGCCGAGTAGGCGGCCGGTCAGGAGCCTGACGGCCCGTCAGCTCCACCTCTCCCAGTAATCGTCGGCGGCCTGCAGGAACCGGCGCCGGCGGATTTGTTCTCCCAACAGGGGATAGCTGTCGGCCCGTCCCAGCGGGCCTGAGGCATCAGATAGGGGTGTGTAGCAGATCGCTGCCAGCACGGCCAGGGCGGGCAGGGAACCAAGGTTGACGGTGGCAAGCGCCAGGCCATACTTCCGCCCCGGCGCCTGCCGCCGCCGCGTCCGGAGACGGAAGCCGCCGAGATAGGTGCCGAGTGTGGTGCCGCGGGAGTAGAGCGCCCAATTCATGGCCCAGAACACCACTACAAGAGCGATGGCAGCCGGGACCTGATGTCCTGGTACAAGAAAGTACATGGCCGCTGCTGGCCCCCACACGAGAACGGAATCGGCAAGGAGAGCGAAAAGCAGCGAAGGCCAATCGACTGGCAAGGCCTGCGGATCGTCCATCCGCTGATTCTTGCATGGGGAGCCGGCAGCCTCCCGAGCCGCGCCGGTTATTACTCGTCGATGCCCGTGCTGAGGCTCACCTCGCGCCACTGGTCCAGTTCCGCGCGCTGGGCGTCTGCGACGGCGGCAAACGCACCGTAGGCGTCCTGGCCAAGGACCAGCAGCGACGGCGGGTGGGGGCTTTCGACGACGGCGATGATCGCCTCCGCTGCCTTGACCGGGTCGCCAGGCTGGGTGCCGTGGACGGTGTCGTGCTCCTTGCGGCGCTTGCCGGCCGTCTCCGCGTAGTCCGGAATCGCCGTCGCCGATTGCGTGAGCGAACGGCCGGCGAAGTCGGTGCGGAACGCGCCGGGTTCGATGGTGGTGACACTGATGCCGAGCGGCTGGAGTTCCTTGTGCAGCGAACCCGACAGTCCCTCCAGGGCCGCCTTGGTGGCGGAGTAGTAGCCGGAACCGGCGGGTGAGATGCGCGCGCCAATGGACGAGATGTTCAGGATCGCCCCTGCCCGCTTCGCGCGCATGTCCGGCAGGACTGCTTTGATCATGTCGACGGCGCCGAAAAGGTTCGTGTCGAACAGCTGGCGGATGTCGGCGTCGTCCGCTTCTTCCACAGCGGCACGGTAGCCGTAGCCGGCGTTATTAACCAGGACGTCGACGCCGCCGAACCGGTCCTGGACCTGCTGCACCGCCGAGATGATCTGCTCCTTGTCGGTGACATCGAGGGGGAGTGCCAGTGCCGTGTCGGGGAAGCCGGCCACGATGTCCTTCACCGCGTTGACGTTCCGTGCGGTGACCACGGCGTTGTGGCCGTGGGCGAGTACCGCCTGGGCGAGGGCCCGGCCAAGTCCGGTGGAGCAGCCTGTGATGATCCATGTGGTCATTGGATTTCCTTCTGTTCGCTATTCGGTCCAGGACGAAGTCGGGTGTACCCAGAAAACCGCACACCCGGCGGGCATGGGAGTGGCTGTTAATACAGGTAACGGCAGTACCCCCGGCACGCAACCCGGGCGCGGCAGGTTTCACAACGGTTGAGGAAGAACAGGAGCAGCATATGACGGCGGCGATGCTGACGTTAGCGGGTGATGAATCAGTGCCGGTGGGTTGACGCTGCACTGCGCAGCATCCGCTCGCCGACCTCGGCAAGCGCACGGCGCACGTCCTCACCCTCAAGGAGTTCGAACTCGATGCCCGATATGCCGATGTAAAGCGCGAACTCCTCGGGCGTCCTGGACCCGGCGGTGAGGATGCTGGTGCCGTCGCCGTTGTCGGCCACTTCGGCAATCGTGGCGCCGAAGTGGCGGGAGACGACGTCGGCCGACGCGTGCATGAGTATCCGCGCCCGGTACGGGTGTGGTGATGTGGTGATGCTCCGGGTGGTGAACCGGCGGAGAGCCTCATCCGGGATGTCACGGCGGGGAAACTCGTCGCGGAGGGTTGTGGGCCGCCGCATCCGGTCGACCCGCAGTGTCCGCCAGGCCCCGCGTTCGGCGTCCCAGGCCACGAGATACCAGCGCTCGGCCGTGTGCACGATGCGGTGGGGCTCGATGGTGCGGCGTCCCTCCACGCCGTCGTGGCGGGTGTAGTCGGTCTGGAGCCTGCGGCGCGCGGCGATTGCGGCCGCGACCGTTGTCACTACGTCCAGGTCAATGTCACCGTGCGGGGACGCCAGCGGCAACATCGCCTGCTCCACCTCGGCGATCTGCCGCCGCGCCGCCGGAGACAGCGACTGCTCAAGCTTCGCGAGGGCGCGTGCCGAGGCATCCTCAATTCCGGTCAGTACGCTGGTCGCAGCCGCGCGCAGTCCGACTGCGATGGCCACCGCCTCGTCCGCCGACAGCATCAGAGGAGGAGCCGCTGCGCCCGCACCGAGCCGGTAGCCCCCGTGCCGCCCGCGTGTGGCATCGATGCCGTAGCCGAGTTCGCGGAGGTCATCGATGTCCCGCCGCAGCGTGCGGTCGCCCACCTCGAGCCGCTCGCGCAACGCGGATCCGCTCCATTCCCTGCGCATCTGCAGCAGCGCGAGGAGGGCGAGTGTTCGCCCGGTGGTGCGCGTCATGCCATCATCCTTTTCCCGTATTAGGACACATTCTGTCCTGATACACCCGGAACATGAAGACATGACTGCAAACCAGATCGACGCCCGCGTCCACCCCTTCCGCATCGAGATCCCCGATTCCGCACTGGAGGATCTCCGCTCGCGTCTCAGCAACGCGCGCCTCCCGCATCCGCTCCCCGGCACTGGCTGGGACACCGGCATCCCCGTGTCCGTGCTGGACCACGTCATTGCCCGCTGGGCTGCACATGACTGGCGCGCCACGGAGGAGCGGCTCAACGCGTTGCCGCAGGTCATCACGAACATCGACGGACAGAACATCCATGGCGTCCACGTGCGCTCCGGTGAAAAGGACGCGATGCCGCTGCTGCTGATGCACGGCTGGCCGGGATCGTTCCTCGAGTTCGAAGGGCTCATCGGCCCGCTCACCGACCCTGCCGCGCACGGCGGCGTGGCCTCCGACGCGTTCGACGTTGTCATCGTCTCGCATCCCGGATTCGGCTTCTCCACGCCGCTGGTGGGCGCGGAATGGAAGCGGGCGGACATCGCAGCCGTCTTCCTCGAGCTCATGGGCCGGCTCGGATACGAGCGGTTTGCAGTGCAGGGCGGCGACGTCGGCGCCGGCGTCGCACCGGAGATCGCGCGGCTGGCTCCGCAGCGCGTCATCGGTGTTCACGTCAACGGCTCGCTCGGGACATTCGTCGGCGGGATCGATGACGAGACAGCGGCGGGGCTCACCCCGCTGGAACAGGACCGCCTTCGCCGCGTCGGAGAATTCATGCAGAAGGACTTCGGCTACATCGCAATCCAGTCCACCCGCCCCGGCCTCATCGGCGCGATGATGGCGGACAGTCCAGTGGGGCTGTTCGCGTGGATCCTCGACAAGCTGCAGGCCTGGACCCACCCGGCCGAAATGCCCGCAATGGAGATCATCGGCGAACGCTTCATCATCGAGAACGCATCCCTCTACTGGTTCACCGAAACCGGCGGCTCATCGGCATACGTCGGCTACGCCCAGGATGCGGCCTGGAATGCGCAGCCGCAGAGCTCGGGCGTGCCCACCGCTGTGATCGTGTTCGCGCATGACGTGGGTCTGCGCTTCGCGGAGGAGAAAGCGAACAACATCGTGCGCTGGACCGACGTCGAAGACCGTGGCGGACACTTCGCCGCTCTCGAGGAACCAGAAATGCTGCTGGGCGATGTGCGGGCGTTTTACCGTTTACTGCGCGACTGATCTCCCTGAGACAGATCAGGCTGGGCAGGACCGTCAGGACGCGCCCAGCGCGGTGAGGACGATGAGCACGCAGTTCAGGCCAACAATGAGCGTGGCGCTGGTCCAGCCTGCGATCTTCAGCGGCGTCGAGTCGGTGTGGATTCCCATGACTTCGCGCTTGCCGGTGAGCCGGATCAGCGGAATCAGTGCGAACGGGATGCCGAAGCTCAGGAGCACCTGGCTGAGGACCAGGGCCAGCGTCGGTTCGATGCCTGCGCCCAGGATAATCAGCGCCGGAATCAGGGTGATCACACGGCGGGTCAGCAGCGGCACGCGGACCTTGAGCAGGCCGCCCATGATGGTGGCGCCGGCGTAGCAGCCGACTGAAGTGGACGCCAGGCCCGAGGCGAGCAGGCCGATCGCGAACACGACGCCGATCACCGGGCCGAGTGCGGACGTCACGGCCGCATGTGCTCCGGCAATGGTGTCCGTCCCTTCCACACCGCGCAGGCTGGAGGCTGCCAGCAGGAGCATGGCGATGTTAACGACGCCGGCCAGCAGCAGGGCACCGACGACGTCGAACCGGGTGGCCCGGATCAGGCGGGTCCTGATGGCAGGGTTCTCGGAGAAGCCGTGCCGGTCGCGGGCGAGGGCGGAGTGCAGGTAGATGGCGTGCGGCATCACGGTGGCGCCGAGCATGCTCGCGGCGAGCAGGATGGTGTCCGTTCCTTCAAAGCGCGGCACCAGGCCGGTCAGCGCATTGCCGGCGTCCGGCGGATTGACGAACAGGCCGGACACAAACCCGACGGCGATCACGCCGAGCAGGGTCAGGATGGCCACTTCGAACGACTTCTGGCTCCGGTTCGACTGCAGCGAGAGCAGCAGCATGGACGCGAGGCCGATGATGATCCCGCCGGCCAGCAGCGGAAGCCCAAACAGCAGGTTCAGTGCGACGGCACCGCCGATCACCTCGGCCATGTCGGTGGCTCCGGCCACGATCTCGGCCTGTGCCCAGTACGCCCGACGGCGGCGGGTTCCCAGTCGCTTGCCCAGAATTTCCGGGAGGCTCATGCCGGTGGCCAGGCCCAGCTTTGCCGACTGGTACTGGACCAGAACGGCCATGGCATTGGCTGCCACGAGCACCCAGACCAGCAGGTAGCCGTAGTTCGCTCCCGCCGTCAGGTTCGCTGCAACATTGCCCGGGTCGACGTAGGCGATGGCCGCCACGAAGGCCGGACCCAGCAGCAACAGGCGCGACCAGACCCGTGCGGGCGCGGTGCGTTCTGAAAGGGTCGAAACAGCCATCATCCATCCTCGTCATTGGGGGTACCGATAAGACGAGGATAGCTGAGATTTAGGTATACCGAAAAGTAGGGGTTAGGTGCGCAGACGGATGCTGGGTCTGATCAGTGGGCATCCCTTCCTTTGACGTGGACAGGAGAGTGCCCCGCACACCCTGATCAGGGATGATGCGGGGCCTTCCTAGCGGCAGTTGCACGTTCTGCGTGGCAACTGGGGACAAGATAATCCGGCCATCCTTCGGACAGGCTTGTTAATGACTGGGAATTCCCTGAGAGTCACACGCCCCCGCTTCACCGCGGTCAGCCGCACACCGCGGGCCAGCCTGTCCGGCCGGGGGAGCCTAGGCAGTGCCACTTGCAGAAAAGCCCCGGCCGGACCGGCCGCCTGACGGGGTCCACCCCCTGATCGGGGGGAGGTTCTCGGCGCCAGGAGGGCAAAAAGCCCTTGGCAGCACCGGGAACAGCCCCTACCGCCGGTCCAATCGGCGTCGTTATTGGCAAAAACGGCCCAAGGTTTCCGCAAGGCACCCTCCGCACTCTTGCACCGTCCAATGCAACGTTCAATCAGGGCGTTCAATCAAGAAAATAGGCAGGTGCGTCATGAAAGTGTTCCACCCAATCAGTGCCATTGGAGGTGATCGGACGGCCTCACGTGGAGCGCCGCGGCACCCGAAGCACGCCAAGGGAAGCCGGCGGCGCCTGTTCGCCGCCCCTAACCGCGTCGTCGCAGCCGGCGTGGCCATGTCCCTGGTGGCTGCCATTGGCCACTCAGCCACCATCGCGGCCCAGGCGGTGACCGCCCCGGTGGGCCAGGGCTTCACCGTCACGGCGTCCGACCTGGCTTTCATCCTCAAGCAAATCAAGATCGCGGAAGCCCACGTGGCCAACACGACGTCGGCCACCGGCCCCTGCGGTGCCCTCATCGGTACGGGCCCCAACCAGATCCCCGACGCACTGACCTCGTACGGTCTCCGCACGGTCGACGGATCCTGCAACAACCTCCTGGCCGGGCGCGAAACCTACGGCGCCGCTGATCAGAGGTTCCCGCGCTACACCACTCCGGTCTTCAACGATGCAGACCCAGTGCCCGCCGGTTTCGGTCCCGCCGGCCCCACCTCTTACAAGCAAAAGAGCGGGAACGTTTTCGACAGCAAGCCACGTGACATCAGCAACCTGATCGTGGACCAGACCTCCACCAACCCTGCAGCCGTGGCTGCCGCCGGTTTCCCGGTGCGCACCCAGGGCAACGTGGGCGTCCACCCCTGCACCACCGACCCGGATCCGCTGGCCACCCCGCCGGTGGACGGTGTTCCGGCCGGATGCGTGCCGTCACACAACACGCTATTCATTCCCAACGTCACCACCGACGTCGGCCTTTCGCCGCCCTACAACTCAATGTTCACGCTGTTCGGGCAGTTCTTCGACCACGGCGTGGACCAGACCGTCAAGAGCGGCGGCAACGTGTTCGTGCCGCTCCGGGACGATGACCCGCTGGTCGCCGGACCGGACCACATCTTCGGCAACGCCGACGACCTGCCCGCCAACCAGCGCTTCATGGTGCTGACCCGGGCCCAGAACCAGCCCGGCCCCGACGGCATCATGGGCACGGCTGACGATGAACAGAATGCGACCAACACGGACTCCCCGTACGTGGACCAGTCCCAGACCTACACCTCACACCCGTCCCACCAGGTCTTCCTGCGTGAGTACGTCAACGACCCCGACGGCAAACCGGTCTCCACCGGCAAGCTGCTCGGCGGCGTGGCAGGCACCAACGCTGAGAAGGGCATGGCCGACTGGGCCAACGTCAAGGAGCAGGCCAAGACCCTGCTGGGCATCCAGCTGCTGGACAAGGACGTCCTGAACGTGCCGCAGCTCGCCGTCGACCCCTACGGCAAGTTCATTCCCGGCCCGGCCCGCGGACTTCCGCAGTTCGTGACCGACACCGGACTCGTTGAGGCCGACCGCGCCGACAACGGCGGCCTGGGCACCCTGGTGCCGGCGAACGTCAAGTACTTTGACACGCCGTTCCTGACGGACATCGCCCACAACGCCGACCCGTCCCCGCAGGACACCGACCACAACCCGGCAACCCCGCCGGTTGCGCCGACCCCCGACGCCGACACCGTCGCCTCGGCTGACTTCGCCAGCCAGCCTCCGGGCACCTACGACGATGAAATGCTGAACGCGCACTTCATCGCCGGTGACGGCCGCGTCAACGAGAACATCGGCCTCACCACCATCCACCAGATTTTCCACTCCGAGCATGACCGGCTCGTGGACGACTTCAAGAACACGCTGACCAACGACACCTCGGTCACTGGCGTGGCCGCGCTGGCTGAATGGAAGCTGGCTGCCGGTGCCGGCGGTTGGAACGGCGAACGCCTCTTCCAGGCCGCCCGGTTCGTCACCGAGATGGAATACCAGCACCTGGTGTTCGAGGAGTTCGCCCGCAAGGTCCAGCCGGCGATCCAGCCGTTCCACGTCTACCACACGGACGTCAACGGCGCGATCCACGCCGAGTTCGCGCACGCTGTGTACCGGTTCGGCCACTCGATGCTGACCGAAACGATCGCCCGCACTAACCCGGACGGAACGGACAACTCGATTCCGCTGCTGCATGGCTTCCTGAATCCGCCGGCGTTCACCGACGACGGCCACGGTAACCAGCTGACTTCAGAGCAGGCCGCGGGCGCCGTCGTCATGGGCATGAGCGACCAGACGGGCAACGAGCTCGATGAGTTCGTCACGGACACGCTCCGCAACAACCTGCTGGGCCTGCCTCTGGACCTCGCGACGATCAACATGACCCGTGCCCGTGAAGCCGGCGTCCCGCCGCTGAACGAGGTGCGCCGCCAGCTTCACGACTCCACCGGCGACGGGCAGCTTACCCCCTACACCAGCTGGGCTGACTACGGGCAGAACATCAAGCACCCCGAGTCGCTGATCAACTTCGTGGCCGCCTACGGCACCTACCCGACGATCGTGAACGCCACCACGCTTGCGGATAAGCGGGCAGCAGCCAAGGCGATTGTGGACCCGGGTATCGGTGCCACGCCTCCCACGGCGGACATGATCGACTTCATGAACAGCTCCGGCGCCTGGGCCAACCAGGAGACGGGCCTGAACAAGGTTGACCTGTGGGTCGGCGGCCTTGCTGAGAAGACCAACCTCTTCGGCGGACTCCTCGGCAGCACGTTCAACTACGTGTTCGAGAACCAGCTGACGGACCTGCAGAACGGTGACCGGCTCTACTACCTGGCCCGCACGCCCGGCATGAACCTGCGCACCCAGCTCGAGGGCAACAGCTTCTCCGAGATGATCATGCGCAACACCGACGGCGTGAACACGCTGAAGGCTGACGTGTTTGCGACCGCGGACTGCAAGTTCCAGCTCGGCAACCTCGCCGGCACGCCGGCAGGCTTCACCGCGTCGGGCCCGACGGTCGCAGATGACCCCACGACCACCGACTGCAACGAGAATGCCCTGCTCCTGCGCAAGCCTGACGGCACCATCCAGTACCAGGAGAAGAACACCGTCGATCCCTCCGGCATCAACGGCCAGTCCGTCTACAACGGCACTGACGGAGTGGACCGGGTCACCGGCGGCAACGACAACGACACGTTCTGGGGCAACGCCGGGAACGACGTCATTGAAGGTAACGGCGGCGACGACGTGGCGCTCGGCGGCGACGGCAATGACCGGATCACTGACCTGTCCGGAGCCGACGTGCTCAAGGGCGGACCCGGCAACGACTACACCAATGCCGGCATCGGCGACGACATCATGATGGGCGGCGACGGCCAGGACTTCATGGACGGCGGCGCCAACGACAATGAGACGTTTGCCGGCCCCGGCAACGACTTCATCCGGGCCGGTGACGGTGCGGACGCGGTGTTCGGCGACGGCGGGGACGACTGGATCCAGGGCGGCTCCGGCCAGGACCTGCTCCAGGGCGACCACGGCGCTCCGTTCTTCGACGACCCGGCGCAGACCAAGCCGGGCAACGACATCATGGTCGGCCAGGTCGGTGAAAACGACTACGACGCGGAAGGCGGCGACGACATCATGGCTGCCAACGCGGCGATCGACCGGTTCGCCGGTGCGGCCGGGTTCGACTGGGCCATCCACCAGTACGACACGGTGGGCGCCAACGATGACATGAAGATCAACCAGAACCTGGGCGGCCTGCCGCTGCAGATTGTGGTCAACCGCGACCGCTGGCAGGAAACGGAAGCCAACTCCGGTTCCGCGTTCGACGACGTGATCAAGGGTGACGACCGGGCGCCCAGCACCGTGGGCGGCGCCGGCTTCAGCGGCTGCGACGTCCTCGACCAGGCAGGCATCGACAGGATCGCCGGCCTGGGGGCCATCCTCCCGGCACCCTCCACCCCGCTGGAACCCATCGCGGCAGCTTCGGCAATGGGAGCCTGCCCGCTCACCGGGCCGGTCTGGGGCGACGGCAACATCCTGCTCGGCGGCCTCGGCAGCGACAGGCTGGAAGGCCGCGGCGCAGACGACGTCCTCGACGGCGACCGGTATGTCCAGGTCCGGATCAGCGTCCGTACCAACCCGGCCGATCCCGCCACCGAAATCGGCAGCACCGACCTCATGGAGCACACCTACCAGGCGGGCAACCCGCACACCCTGGAGGCCGACGTCGCCGCTGGCGTCATCGACCCCGGCAACCTGGTGGCAGTCCGTGAAGTCATCACGCCGACGGCGGAGCAGACCGCTGGCAATGTTGACGTCGCAGTGTTCTCCGGCCCCGAGGCCAACTACACCGTCACCACCACCGGCGGCGACGGCACCCTCGGCTCACCCGGTTCGACGACGACGGTGACCGACAACGTCGGTGCCGACGGAACCGACACGCTGCGGAACATCGAGCAACTCGCCTTCGCTGACACGGTGGTCACCAACGCGCCGGTCATCGGCGTCGCAACCGCCGGCAACGCCCGGGCCACGGTTACCTGGACCGCACCGACCGTCGGCGTCGCCAGCAGCTTCAATGTGAAGACGCTCGACGTGACGACGAACCCGGCCGGAGTCCAGGTGGGCGGACTGCTCACGGCACCGGGTACGGACACCAGCCTTGTGGTGACCGGCCTGACCAACGGCAACAAGTATGTGTTCCAGGTGTCGGCAACGAACGCCCAGGGCACCAGCCCGTTCTCGGTGGCGTCCAACGTGGTGATTCCGGCGGCGACCGTCGAAGTCCCACCGCCACCTGCAGCCACCGCACCCGGTGCTCCCACCGGTGTGACTGCAGCGGCGGGCAACGCGGCGGCAACGCTGGCCTGGACCCTTCCGGCCTCCGACGGCGGCGCGCAGATCACCGGCTACGAAATCCGGACGTTCGTCGGCACGGCAACCACCCCGGCAAGGACCCTGACGGTCGGAACCGGCACGGGCGCCGTCGTGGACGGCCTGATCAACGCCACCGGGTACACCTTCGATGTGGCGGCGATCAACTCGGCCGGCACCGGCGCAAGGTCGGCCCGGACGGCAGTCACCACGCCGCGGACGGAGTTCGTCGCACCGACGATCACCGCACGCACCCCGGCAGCCGGAGCAAAGTCGGTCAGCCAGAGCAACAACCTGACTGTCACCTTCAGTGAGCCGGTGGCCAACGTCAGCACCGGAACGGTGGTCCTGCGGCTCGGAACCAGCGTGGTCCCGGCAACGGTCAGCTACAACAACGCCACCCGGACAGCAACGCTGAACCCGAACGCGAACCTGGTGGCGGACCGGAACTACAGCGTGGCGGTCTCCTCCGTCCGTGACACGGCAGGAAACGCGATCGCGTCCACCTCGTGGCAGTTCACCACCGGACCGGCTCCCACCCTGGTCTCGGTCAGCCCGGCCATCTCGGCACGGGGCGTGTCCCGGACGGCGAACGTGACGGCCCGCTTCAGCGAAGCGATCACCGGCGCCAGCACGGGAACGGTGGTGCTGCGGCTCGGCACGACGGTCATTCCGGCAGCGGTGAGCTACAACAACGCCACCCGGACAGTGACGCTGAACCCGTCGGTCACACTGGCGGCGAACCGGACCTACACGATGTCGATCTCGTCGGTACGTGACCTGGCCGGCAACCCGTTCGTCCCGCGGAGCTGGACCTTCACCACCGGAACGCGGTGATCTGGCCTAGCCACTGATCCGCAATAACCAAGGATGCGGGGACCGCCTGTTTGCAGGCGGTCCCCGTTTTCGTTGTGCGGCCAGGCGGCCATAATGGCGGTGTGGCTTCCGTTCAGCGGTCCAGGGGACTCGCCGCCGTGGCTTCGGCCGGCGCGCTGGTGATGATGGCCGCTGCGGGCTGCGCTCCCTCGTCGCCAGGAGCACCGCCGTGCTTCCCGCCGGCATTTTCCGTCAGCCCCTCAGTGGCGAGGCCCGGGGAGAGCGTGACCGTGACGGCGCCGGACGCGGGCTGCAATCCGCGCTACGGCGGGAACGCCAGGATCCAGATCAGCGTGACCGATTCCTCAGGCGCGAAGGTCATCAACACGACCTCGGCAATGAACGACGGCGGCGGCTTTGCTTACACTTTCACCGTCCCGGCCCGGGCGGTCCCGGGCCAGGCCGCGGTCACGGCAGTGCCGTACAACATTGACTGGTGCGACGACACTGGCAGGAACAACCGGGTGGCGGGGGCCGCCGTCGTTCTCTTTGAGCGGGCATCGTGCGTGATGCCGGTGAAGCCCCTGACCATCAGGCGCTAAAAGCCCATCAGAGATGAGCGTGTACCGATTGCGCACCGCGCCGCCGGTGTGCGATTATTCGGGTGATCGTGATCCGACGGCAGGAGGTGAGACCCATGAACGCAGTATCCGTAATGGGTGCTCCCCAGCAGTCCACGATCGCGCGTCTTAAGTAGCCGCCACCGGGAGCGCCGAACAGGCAATTCGCGAAAGGCGACTCCCTTGAACACAACACCTTCTTCATCATCCTTGCACGGGCGGGCACTGGTCCTCGGCGGCGGCGGTTCAACAGGCAATGCGTGGCTGATCGGCGTCATCGCCGGCCTGTTCGATGCCGGGCTGGATATGACCGCGGCCGATCTTGTCATCGGGACCTCGGCCGGATCGACCGCCGCGGCCCAGATAGCCGGCGCGAGCCCGACTGAACTGTTTTCCGCCATCCTTGCCACGGCTTCCCGGCAACCTACCGCTCCGGTCGGCTCCGACGGCGGCCGCGTTACTGCCAGGCCGGTCTCGGACCACCTTGAGAGAACGGACAGGATCATCGCCGCCGCCGGGGACGCGGCCGACATGCGCCGCAGAATGGGCGCGGCGGCGCTCGGGAGGGAGGCGGGGTCGGACGGTGCATGGCAATCGCGGTGGCGCGAAACCGTGGCCGCGCGGCTGCCCAGTCAGCGCTGGCCACACCGAACAATGCTCGTCACTGCGGTCGACGCCCAGACCGGTGAAGCCGCAGTGTTCGACTGCGATAGCGGAGTGGACCTGGTGGACGCCGTCGCGGCCAGCTGTTCCAGTGGCTCCGCCTACAGGATCGGGGACAAGCGGTACATCGACGGCGGCTACCGTCGCAACGAGAATGCCGATCTGGCTACCGGCTACGGACGGGTGCTGGTGCTGTCGCCGTTCGGCGGCAGAACACGGATGCCGTTGGCCTGGGGCATGCAGCTTGCAGCACAGGTCGACGAGCTACGCGGGTCCGGCAGCAGGGTGGAGACGGTCTTTCCGGATGGCAGCTCGGAGCACATGTTCGGCGCCAACGCGATGGATCCGTCGCTGCGTCCGCCCGCTGCCCGCGCCGGCTATGACCAAGGCAAAGTACTTGCCGGGCAACTCACCGAATTCTGGCGCTGAGGCTCCGGAAATGAGCCGACTCCGTGGGCACTGGGCTGTGCCGCCGCGACAGCGTGTCCCGGCGGCTGGCGCAGGGAGCCTCCTCGCGTTATGCGTGCCGTACGGTCGAGACGCTGGCAGCTTTGCACTTCGCCCGGATGAAGGACTGCTCCGCCTCTGAAAGCTGGTGTTCGCCGTGCTGGTCCTGGGCAACGCTGCCCCCTGAGACCTGGTGAACCACGTTTGCCACGGTCCGCGGAAGAACTACGCAGCCGGGATTTTCAACGAGCCACTTCTTCGTGGCGTCATCAAGCTCGTCCCACCACTGAACAATCGGACGTTGGCCCATGAGGTGCTCCTCGGAGTTGAGACCTACATAAATGACAGCGGCCGCCGGACTTGGGTCTCCCGGGGACGCAGGAGGTGCAGCAACCGCCCAACACACTGCCCACACCTTGGAATTCACGGATTTACGAATCTCTAAATTGCCAATCAGTAAAAAGTCTGGTCCCGTTGCCGGGAGGGGTCAAGAGGCATGCGTAACGTCGCGCAACCCGAGGGCGAATGCCCTTCCCGGTGGCGAGACCCTATGCGTGGGAAGTGGCAGTGGAGTACTTTTTACACGCCCGGACGAACGTGCGGCGACCGCCACCGACCACACTGGTCCCGGCCTTTGAGGAGTCTCGAATGACACGGAGGACAGTCGGTCCGCTTGGCGACTTCGGCAGCGCAGATCTTGCGGCTGCCGGCGGGAAGGGCGCAGCGCTCGGTGAACTGGTGCGGCAGGGCTTTCCGGTGCCGCCGGGTTTCATCATCACCACGGACGCCTACCGTATGCTTCTCGCCGGGACCGGGCTCGGGGCGGCTCTGGACGGCAGTGATCAAAACACGGACGACGGCGGCACCCGCCGCGCGCTGTTCGCCTCCTTTGACATGCCCACGGGGTTGCGGGCCGAGATAGCGGACGCCTATGCGGCACTGGGAGGTGGGGCGGTGGCAGTCCGTTCCAGCGCCACCGCCGAAGACCTGCCCGGGGCGGCGTTCGCCGGCCAGCAGGACACATACCTGAACGTCCTCGGCGAGGAGGCGGTCGCCAAAGCGGTTGCTGACTGCTGGGCGTCCCTCTGGACGGACCGGGCCATTGCCTACCGGCGGCGGCAGGGGATCGACCCGCATGAGGTGGCCATCGCCGTCGTCGTCCAAAAGATGGTGCCGGCAGACGCCGCAGGAGTCATGTTCAAGGCGAACCCGGTCACGGGTGAGCGCAGCGAGACTGTTGTGGACGCCAGCCCGGGCCTGGGGGAGGCCGTGGTCTCGGGGAGGGTGACGCCCGAACACTATGTGCTGGACGGCAGGGGCAGGCTCCGCAGCTTTGCTCCGGGCGGCGGGGAGGTGGTGGTCAGCCCGGATGCCGGCGGCGGCACCCGGGAACAGCCGGGCAGACGCAGCTCGGATCCTTCCCTGACCGCTGACCAGCTGCGTGAGCTGGCTGATCTGGGCCGCAAGTCGCAGGCTCATTTTGGCCGGCCGCAGGATATGGAGTGGGCGCTGGCCGGGGGCCGGATCCATGTGCTGCAGTCGCGGCCCATGACGGCGCTGCCGCCCCAGCCACTGCGGCTCAACGCGGTTCAGCGGCGGGTGGTGCCGTTCTTCATCGAAATGTTCCAGGAGCGGCCCTACCCGCTGGACGTGTCCGGCTGGATGAAACAGGGGATCCTGGCCATGCTGCAGCGGATGGGCGGAAGCGTTGGGGTGCGGTTTCCCGCGGTTGACGAGCTGCTGCCCGAGGAGGACGGCGTAGTGGTGCAGCTGGTGCCGCCGTCACCGCGGCTGACGCTCCGTGTCCTTGCCGCGCCGCTGAGCCTGGCCCTCCGTGCGAGGCAGTTCAGGATGGCCGGCTGGAAGAGCGATTCCCAGTTCACCGTATTCCTGGAGCAGGTGGACCGGCTGAATAGCCGGGATCCGGAAGCCCTGCGCTGGACGGAGGTTGTGGGCCTGGCACGGGAGTCATTCGCCACGATGCGGGGCATCACAGAGCTGCGGATGTCCTACCTGCCCGGAATCTTCCTGCCGCTGCTGAGGCTGCGCCTGATGCTCCTGCTGCTCGGCCGGCTGAAGCTGGCGTCCGCGCTGATCGCGGGTGCGGAGACCAGGACTAGCCAGGCGAACCGGTCCCTGGAGCAGCTGGCCGCGATGGTCCGGGCGGATCCGGGGCTGGCCGGAGCGTTCGCCTCCTCCTCCTCCTACGGGCCGGCCCTGCTGCAGCTTCTGGAGGACCCGGCTCATGCCGCCTTCCGCGAAGCGTTCGACCGGTTCCTGCGCGAATACGGAAACCGCGAAACCGTCAGCGTGGTGCTGAGCAGTTCCCCCACCTGGTCCGACGCCCCCGAGGTGGTGCTGGGGCTGGTGAAGGCGCTGCTGGGCCAGCGGCCCGGCCCGGCCGACCAGACCGGCGCGGCGCTGGCAGAGCTGAAGCGCCACCCGCTCCTTCGCTTCGGCCCGGTGCGGCGGCAGGTGCTCACCGCCGTCGACGACGCCCGGGCAGGAATGGCGTTCCGCGAGGACAGCCACTTCTACGCCACCAAGGTCATCCCGCCCATGCGCCGCGCGTACCGGGAGCTCGGCCGGCGCCTGGTTGCCGCCGGCGTCATCGACGATGTCCAGGATGTCTACCACCTGCGGTTCGAGGAACTGGAGGCAATAACGGACGACGGCGGGGCGCTGCCTCCTTCTGTCCGCCAGCGTTACCGGCCGCTCGTGCTGGCCAGGGCGGCCAGGCGCCGCGAACTCGAGGGGATTCCGCTGCTGGACACGGCGCTGCTGTTTAGGGACCGCCGTCGTGCGGCCGGTGTGCTTGTCTCCGGCACACCGGCAAGCCGTGGCCTCGCCGAAGGGCCGGTGCGGATCATCCGGGGCCCGGAGGAGTTTGGCCGGCTGAGCAGCGGCGATGTCCTCGTGTGCCCCTACACCAACCCGTCCTGGACGCCGCTGTTCCAGCGGGCGGCCGCCGTCGTCGTCGATATGGGCGGCCTCGGCTCTCACGCCGCGATTGTGGCGAGGGAGTACGGCATCCCGGCTGTCATGGGAACCGGCACGGGGACGGGTGTCCTGGCCGAGGGGCAGCGCGTCATTGTGGACGGCAGCGCCGGGACGGTGGTGGCTTCCGGCTAATACCGGCTGACCAGATTGGCCGTGCCGTACGCGCGCCGGACCCGGGAACTGTACTGGTAGATTGTGACGCTCTGGACCTCCGGCAGATGCTTCCACATCGGGGTCAGATCGTAGGACTGGGCGCCGCGCCGTGCCTTGAGCGGCGCCAGCACAAACGTCTGTGTGGAACTCAGGCCCACTTCGCCGGCAGCGTTGGGACCCAGCTTGCCCGGATTGAGGTGCACATACAGGTTGCCGCCGTCGCCCGTGGAGAAATCGGACAGTTTCAGCTCCACCTTGCTGGGGGCGACGGTGAGGACCGCCCTGCCACGGGTCGGAGAGGCCTGCGACACGAACTCACCCTCGTAGACCTCCGTCCAATGGCCCGGCGCCGATGCTGACGTTGATACAGCGGGGGAGGAGGTGGGGGTGCCGGCTTGGCCTCCCGGGGCATCCATATACGTGCATGCTGAGAGTGCGACTGTCACCAGTAACGATGACATGGACAACCGAAGCGATCTCATGTTTCCCCAAAACGACGAGTGGCGGTTTTTGGCCCGTTTGGGCCGGTCACCGTCTTCTCAGTAAACCACGGAGGCATTTCCTGGCCTCAGCCGGATAATCAGGTTCCGCGGCCCAACTTGGGGCGGACCGATGCTCCCCGGGGATGTTTAGGGCAGACTGTTGGCGTGAGCGGAATCCGGTGGGTGCTGCATGTCGATCTCGACCAGTTCATCGCGGCTGTCGAAGTGCTGCGGCGGCCCGAGCTTGCGGGCCGGCCGATCATTGTCGGTGGCCGGGGTGTCCCGACGGAACGGGCCGTGGTGTCGACCGCATCCTACGAAGCCAGGGCGTTCGGTGTGGGTTCCGGTATGCCCCTGCGCATCGCGGCCCGGAAAGTGCCCGACGCTGTGATCCTGCCCGTCGATCATGAGGCTTACCTCGAGGCGTCTGAAGCGGTGATGGCAACCCTGCGGGAGCAGCCGGACGCCACGGTGCAGGTGCTGGGCTGGGATGAGGCGTTTGTGGGCATTGAGTCAGAGAATCCGGAAGCCTACGCCCGGCAGATGCAGGCCGCTGTGCTGGAGCGGACGCAGCTGCACTGCAGCGTGGGCATCGGCGACACCCTGGTCCGGGCCAAGGTGGCCACCGGATTTGGCAAGCCGGCCGGTGTCTTCCGCCTCACCGCCGGGAACTGGCTCGACGTCATGGGCAACCGGCCCACGCGGGAGCTGTGGGGTGTCGGGATCAAGATATCGGCCCGGCTTGCCAAACTCGGAATCAAAACCGTCGCCGAGCTCGCCGCGGCCGATCCGCAAGCCCTGGTCCCGGAGTTCGGCCCCAGAATGGGTCCGTGGTACGCGTCGCTTGGACGCGGGGACGGCTCCAGTGTTGTGGATGACACGCCGTGGGTTGCCCGCGGGCATAGCCGGGAGACCACGTTCCAGCGCGACCTGACCGAGCCGGCCGAGGTGGACCACGCTGTGAGGGAACTGACGGCGCATGTCCTTGAGGATGTTGCGGCCGAGGGACGGCCCGTTGTGGGGCTGACCCTCAAGGTTCGGTACGCTCCGTTCTTCACCACGACCCATGCGAGGAAGATTCCCGAGACATTCGACCGAAACGAGGTCCTTGCGCGCGCCTTGGACCTCGCGACCGCTATTGAAGCCGGCCGTCCCATCCGGCTCCTGGGTCTGCGGGCCGAAATGACAATGCCCGACGACGCCCGCAAGGGGCATACTCCAACGCGGGGCGGTTGGTGACGGATTCGATCAATGCAGTCTCTCGTAGTGCTAGGAAGGAGCTAAAGCGATGACCAAGTATCTGATCTCATTTCCCGCTGCCGCCATGGTCTTGCCTGACGGAGACCTGGAGGCCGTTTCGGACGCGTCCCACGCCGTGGTCCAGGAGGCGAAGGACGCCGGCGTGTGGGTGTTCGGCGGCGGCATCGATGAGAGCGTCCCGCCGGTCATGGTCGACGGCGACGGGACCGTGAACCAGGGCACCTACCCGCAGACGGCGCACCTCGAGGGCGGCTACTCGGTGCTGGAGCTGCCTTCGTACGATGCGGCGCTAGAGTGGGCCGCGAAGATCGCAGTCGCCTGCCGCTGCGCGCAGGAGGTGCGCGCTTTCGCATACGACCCCGCCAGTTAGGCCGCGGCTGGGTTCCCGTCGGTTCGGGTGGCGATGGACAACCAGCAGGTCGTGGACGATGGCGACGTCGTGGTCGTCTGCCTGTTGCCCATGCACGCCGCGGAGGTACCAGCTGGACTGCAGTTCCGCGCTGACCACGCCGTGCTCAGCGCGATAGCCGGCTTCCCTGTCGGGCGGGTGGCCGGACTGGGTGCCCCCGCGACGGACGTCGCACGAAGCATCCCGCTCCCCGCCGCGGCGACCCGTGGGAGCGTGACACCGGTCCACCCGGCAACGCCGGCGGCAACGGGGTTGTATAACCGGCTTGGCGGGAGCCTGGAGATCGCGGACGAATTGGCGTTTGAATCGGTGTCCGCAGCATCGGCCACGGTCGCGGCGAACTTTCGCTACCTCGGAACGATCGCAGGTTGGCTGTCTCATCGGGGCGTCCCGGCAGACGGCGCAAGCCGCTACGTTGCCGACACCTTTGCCCCATTGTCCGCGGAGCTCGAGGCACCTAGCGCGGAGTTCGCCGCCCTGGCCCAGGCGCACACGACGCCCGGATCACCCGGAAGTAGCAATCACTTGTCGGGGCCCGGCCCGGCCGTCAGTTCTTCTTCAGCTCCTCGGCGAGCATGACGATAATGCCGCTGGGACCGCGGACGTACGAGAGCTTGTAGATGTCCTTATAGGTCGCCACACCGCGAAGCGGATGGCAGCCGTGCCGCGCCGCTATTTCCAGGGCCTTGTCGATGTCGTCGACGGAGAACGCGACGCGGTGCATGCCGATCTCGTTGGGACGGGTAGGCTCCGTCTCGATCGCTGCGGGGTGGATGTACTCGAAGAGCTCCAGTTGGCCGTGACCGTCCGGCGTCCGGAGCATGGCAATCTTGGCGTGGTTGCCGTCAAGTCCGACGGCGGTGTCGGTCCATTCGCCGCTAACGGTGTCACGGCCGACAACTGTGAGACCGAGGTCAGTGAAAAAGGCGATGGTTGCTTCGAGGTCACGAACAGCGATGCCGACGTTCTCAAGTCTGATGGTCATGGGTTGCACGCTACCGAGGCTGGCGGATGAGGTCCAGTAGCGGAGCACATCAGCCGTCTGGCCTGCTACGTTATTCCCAGCCGGGGGACATCGACAACCCCCTGCACACTCTCAGGGGGACTCGCATGGGCACTGACTATCCATATGCAAGCGCCACAGCCATGGCAGCCGAGGCTGAATACGCCAGGCGCACTCGCCCTACTCGTGGCCGGAATTTGGAACATTGCAGCACGTTCCACGAATTCCCTGGCTCCGCTTATTGCGGCACTGGCCTTATCCGCAATCGGACTTGTGTTTGCCGTCACCAACGTCTTGGAGGCCGTTATGACGACGGGAAGGATCCCAAGCGCTTTCGCATTATTTTTCTACCTCGGCATCGCCGTTCAAACACTGAGGCTCCTACGGCGCAAACCCAACGTGTCTGCGGCCGACGCAGTTCCGTAGAGGCAATTCACCCGCTTTCCGTAGCGACCAGTTCTCGTTTCACCACGACCGGAGTTCCAGGCTTTATTCTTCGGAAAATGATCGGATGATCTCAGGCGGGAACGCTTCGAGCAGTTTCCTCCTGAGTTTCTTGCCGGCTTTCCATTCATCCATGTTGAGGTCGCAGGTTCTGCCTCGATAATCCATCAGGGAGATGCCGCCACAGCTGTGGTCACCGACGACGTCGACGTCGGCCAACAATATCGTCCTCGTTTTGCCGGAGGTCTGGGTCATCAGGCGCGTTGGGGTGAGTGTTAACCTCGCCTGGGTGGACTTGTGGCGCCATGTTGTACTCTCAGCGTCGACTTCTGCTGCCGATTTAGCATTTTTCGGATCCTTATTCCGCTGCCAGATCTCGTAACGATCCATCGCGAGCCCGAGACCTCGCACGTCTGCCTTGGAAAGCTCCACCGACTTATCGAAAGCGACTATCAGCGACCCGATACTGGCTCGCAGAATCTTTGTGAGTTCGCCGGAGGCGACGTTTGTCGCCCGGTCCAGGAGTTCCTGCCGGTCCCGACTGCTTCGTCCGAACAGAGTGTCTATCGCCAACTGATCCAGATGGTCTTGGGGAATGTAGTCGTCCCATCCCAACTCGGTCATCAGGGCGTGCCGTGCCGACTGGACAGCGTCCTCACTGAACCCGGCATCGACAACGCCGCGGAGGGTGTTGATGCCTTCCCTGAAAGTCGGGACGGTGTTCTGCCTGACCGGATCGAGAATGAGGTCGAGTTGGCTCTGGTCGTTATCGATCGCGGTTGTGAAGTTCTCCACGGAATAGATGATTCCGGAGTCGTGGCGGAGCCGGGCCAGCAGTTCGTAGCGCAGTGCTTCGCAGAGAAGATCGGCGTCGGGGGATGGCACCAGAAGAGACAGCGCGACGCCCTGCTTCTGGGACTTGATCAGGGTCGGAACCGTGATGAGTGGTGGATCCTGATGATGACTTACGGGTTCACCCGCTGGCAGAGGGATGTCCAGAGCGGAGGGCACGGGGCCGGTGAAGGTGAGGGCGGCATTGCCGGCGGCGAGCCACCGGCAGGCCCATTCGGTTAGTTCAGCTTTGGTCAGACCGGTCGTGGCCGGTGCCCCGAAATGTGCGGCGCCCACGCCGCTCGTTCCGTACCGGTAGGTCAATAAGCCGCTGGAGACAGTGCTGAAAGCCGCTGGAGACAGTGCTGAACTTGTGCGGATCCTCGGCCTCGAGGACCGACTTTTCAAGGGCGATAACTTCGTCTGTTACAGCTTCGAATGTTGAAACGGCGACCGCGATCGCATTCAGGAAGCCGGCAACATCCTCCGGTTTTCCCACGGCGTAGAACTGGAGTGAGTCGGTGGTCACGGTACCGCCGTGCACGACCGCTGCGGGCTGCACAAGGCGCAAAAGCACGTGCTCAACCAGGTGCGTTATCCCGGCAAGTGCGGACGGTTCATCGCGCATTCCGACGCCGAATATTAAGGTGCCAGTGCAGAGGCCATCGCGGTCCAACCATAATGAGGTAATCCCGTTGTGGGAGCTCGTGTGCACGGTCTGCATCATGGGTGACAGTCTTGCAGATGGAGCGATTCAGCAGAGTGTCAGACGCGACCCCAGGTAGGAGCGGCAGCACCCGCGTGGGGAACCCTTACGGGGACGGGTTTTGAACGCGAGACCCCCTCGTTTCCGCGTGTAGTCTTTCCTCTCATGGGAAGTCATTCAGGAGGCACCGCGGCGGTGGTCCCTGCAGGGAACACCCTACGGTTGGCATACCTCATGTTTCGTGGGACAGCGCCGCATTGAGCATCACCAGCGAACAGCAGCCTATTGTCTGGCTATTCCCATCAGGAAACTCTAGGGTGGCGGCATGACGCCTAGATGGCTTGGAATCGCCGTACATTGTGTGGGTGCCGTGAACGCCTTAACCGGGGGCCATGTTGGTCCTTCAGTCCACGGCGAACAACATCTGGGCGTACTTGGTCGTGCTTGGTGGCGTCGTTCTATTGCTCTGCGGCTACTTCATCGGAAAGCGCAAAGCTGGAACTTACGCCATTCGCGAACCTTCAAGGGGCAGACATTAGTCGGCTCCGTCGATATGGTGACTGCATGGATGAAACGCCGCGATTCCGTTCACTGCGAAGGTGGCCCTGGGCCCTAGCCATCCTGCTTGTGATCATCGTGAACCTAATTCTTCTGGCGTATAAGAGCCGCGAGTGCGTTGGCCCCATAATCGATGGCGCGTGTACTAGCGGCCCCGCACTCAACATGGATGGCACGTGGATTTTTGTGCTGGTGAGCGTTGCCGCCGTCATCTACTTCGCGCGGCACCTCGTGCATGTTGCTCGAGCCAGAAGGGGCTAACCCGCCGATGGCGCACAGCCAATCAAAAAACCAACCCTTCACGGTACAGGTCGCTGGGTCTGGTCCATTTCCCCTCGGGAAGGCTCCGCGCACATGCGTCACAGGTTCCGTTCGCCCTCCGCCGGGTCTCACCGACCGCCGCGATGTTCCAAGCCTGGCCTGCCGCCGGTAACTGCGTGAGCCACATCCAACCACCGAGGCTCGTTGCGGGACCAAGTGTTCTGACAGACGATGCTAGTCCTTTGGGTGCCATCTTCGAGCGTGAATCTCAGCCCCCATTCTGTCGGGCGCACATCCTTGACCTGTTCGCGCTGAAAAGTGTGTCTGCGAATCGGTCCCTGCAGCACGAGCCGACCATCGGCCTGGAGCTCGATGTAGGGACGAAAGGTCAGCAGCACGACGAGCAAAGCCAGAGCGCCGATGGCTATCCAGCCAAGAGGGATTTCGGAAGCCCGCATTTCTCCGCGTGCAACAAATTCGATAGTGGAGAATTGCTGCGCCAAAAGGATTAGAACCGCAGCGACGCCTACGAGGCGAATCCACCAACGCACGTTCCACCGCTGCCGAGTTTCCAATCGCGAGCGCTAAGGCCAGCAGGCCATTTTAGGTATCGGTTTGATTTCGGAATTGTGCGATTTGTTCGTCTCGCTTCACCTTCCGATTGATGAAGATTGTTAAGACGCCTGCAATTGCTCCGCCCCCTACAAGGAAGAGAACGCCAAGCTATCCGAGGACCTGGTAAGCAATCCAACACATAAGCAGGGACCAGACCACCCATATCGCGCGCTTCATCGTCTTGCTCATGCCTCATCCTATTGACGCCGGCGTCCCGCCGATAGGCGCAAGGACCCTCGGTGCCGCTACTCCAGAGATCGTTCTCATCTAGTAAGTCGAACCGCTACCGGTCTAGCTGTCGGCTGGTTTGTTATGCCCTGGTTGTTCGTTTCCAGGGGATGGCGGCATAAGAAAGAATGTGGCCACTGCAAGGATGATGCCTAGCAGGCAAACTGTCGAGGTCAATGCGTACCCAATGCCAGGGTCTCGAATGATGCCACTCAAGTTGATGCTTGCGGGCAACCATGCAACGGACCAGATCAGGACGTCAAACCAGTTTGCCCACCTCTGGCCGATTCGGAGCAGCAGGAAGGCGCTTCCAGCGAGGACCGCGGCGATGAGGCCAGTAGCGATGACGATACCCGGGCCCCGGGTGACGTCACCGTCCACGGGGCCTTGATATGTGGCAATGTATCTGGCGAATTGGATGGAAACAGCCACAGTCAAGAAGAGCCCTCCCAGAAACAGCAGCGCATTAGTAGCGAGGGAGGCGCGGTAAATCACCCGGATTATTCCAGACCCAGGAAGTACGTAAGCCATATTTCATCCCCAATGATTGCGCCTACTGCACGCCTAGGTTATCTCAGCAAGCGTTCTAGCATCCCGAATTCTCTCCCCAGCTACGGATCATTTTGGTAACCCTTACGGGGACTCGTTTTCAACGCGAGACCCCCTCGTTTCCGCGTGTAGTCTTTCCTCTCATGGGAAGTCATTCAGGAGCCCCGGCTGAGGGAGAACAAAGAGTACCCGTCGAGCAAGTACTCAACGGGCTCGAAGTGCATGCGCTCGAGCCAGGCGAGACTGTGCTGGAGGCCTTCATCCTCCTCAAAGTTCTGGACCGAGACGGCGACGTGGCGTGGTCATACCGAACCACTAATCGACTCAGTCGTGAGGAATTGCTTGGGGCGCTAACCGTGCAGGTGGACGTGCTGCGCAAGTCGCTGCGCGATGAATGGGACGACGACTAAGGTCAACTGACGGCTCGACTGCAAGAGTGGTCCGGTGGCTGCCCTAAGCCGAACCGTAAATCGAAGGCTCTGCGCAGTGCTTTCACAGGCTCCCTTCGTCAGCCGTGTCGTCGGACCGGCCGTCGCGATGGTCCAGGAATGGCCGGCGCCCCGTAACTGCTTGAGTCACGTCCAGCCACCGCGGCTCGTTGCGGGACCAAGTGTTCTGGCAGACGATGCTCGTCCTATGGGAGCCGTCCCTAAGGGTAAACCTCAGTCTCGATTCTGTCGGGTGCACATCACTGACCTGGTTGCGATGAAAAGTGTGTCTGCGGATCGGTCCCTGCAGCACGAGCTGGCCAGTGGCCCGGAGTTCTATGTAGGGCCGAAAGCTCAGTAGCACAGCACAACGAGCAAAGCGAGTGCGCAGACTGTGGTCCAGCCCAGCGGATTTCAGAAGCCGGTATTTCTCCGCGATCAACGAAATCAGTCGTCGAGAATTGCTGGGCGATCAGGATTAGAACTGCAGCAATGCCTGCGAGGCGAATCCACCAGCGCACGTTCCAGCGCTGCCCAGTTTCCATTCGTATCCTTTCCCCGTCCGCAGGCGCGGCGTCGTCCGCGTGAGATTCCGTCTCCTGTCAGTTCCCTTCGAAGATCTTAGGCGTTGCATCGGTCATCGACGGCCGGAATGGGAACCCTCTACGGTTCTTGCCTGACGAGTTCGAGGACGTGGGCATAGTTTTGTTCGAGGGTGGGCTCCGGGGTAGCCAGGCGCCGTAGCGCGACTCGGACGACATCAACGGCAACTTCCCTGCTGACACGAACCAAGGGGTATCCCTCCTCGACTACTTCCCAGTGGGCTGCGGGAATAGTGTGCGTGAGGAGGTCTCCGTAGAACATCCCGACAGGCCGGGCAAGATCGGCCGGCAAACCATCATTGATGGTTCATCAAGAGTGGCGAGGCTTTCTGCTCTGCGTAGTAGCATCTGGCCTCGCGCTTGGAAATAGCTGCCTTCTCGGCATTCCCGCTGGCAGTTCCTGTAAAGGTTCTTCTGAGCTGCTCTTGTGGCTCACCCTAAGCGCACTCGTTTCGCGCTGGTCGTTACCGGGAGCCGAACCCTTCACGGCACAGTTCGCCAGGTCTATCCATGTCGCGCTTCGGGAGCCCCTGCTGACGGCGAAGTGCCGGTTGCTCGACGTCCTAGACTGTGTCCATGGCAGACCCTTTGGACAAGCTCGTCGACCCAACAGCGCTTTCCGCAAAACAAATCGAGCAGCGCCTTGAAATTGGCGACGATCTCGAAAGTTCACGCGCGGTGGGCCACAGTGCTGTTTTCCCAAATGTGAAGGGGGCATCACAGGCCGCCGAGGAACTTGCTGCTTTGGGCTACTCTGCAGAAGTCCTCGAAGAGGATGACTACTTCCTCTTGGAAGCCCAACACTTGAGTCCGCTCGACCCTTACAGCGTGAAGACGTTCGTTCAGGAGGTGTCCTCCGTAGTGGAGCGCCATGGCGGTGATTATGACGGGTGGGGTGCCGAGGTAGTGGAGGCGCCGCCAATGGCCGGCGCTCGTCGACCCTCATGGCTCAAGCGTCTTCTTAGTGGCCCCTAACGCTGCGGGAAGCACGAGAACTAATTCGCATTCTTGGGTGCATTCGGGAACCTCAACCGGGATAGGATCCTTGGTCTAGTCCAAATTGTTTGTGGACCGCAGAGCTATTAGGCAGTGAATCCGTAGCGCAGCCCTGGCGCCAGGTTAGATGAGCAGTGAGCCGTCAATCAAGGGATGGGTATTCAGGCAGTATAAATGCCATGAGTAATGTTCGTGAGCTTCTCAGGCCGAGCAAGTCGGATTGGGCTGCTTTGCCAAGTCGTGGTTCCGGGATCCGGGTGATGTTAACTGTCTGGCTGGCAGGTGTTGGCACGGTGGCCGGGGCCTTCGTGGCTGACCAAGGCTGGGAAGCTGCCCCGGCGCCGAGTCCGGAGGTAGCCCTGGCGCCTCTGGAAGTCGCTGTCATCGCCGCGACCCTTGCAGCTGTTTACTTCGCGGCCTTCGGCTGGGCTTTGGGCAGACGAGCAGCCTTCGCGTCGCCGGTGATCTTCACAGCGTGTTGGCTGGTCCACGCCGCAGGTGGGTCGGGTTCCACTCCAGTATGGGCGGCAGGTGCCCTAACGGGATTGCTGTTGGCAGGTAGGGAAGTCAGGGCGTCGCTCGGGCAACTCCGAAAGGTTCGATCGCTGGCCGATCGGCTCCGGGACGGCAGCAGGGTGCATGTTGGATCCAAAGCACTGGCGGCCGAGCACGGCGCCTTGGCCCGTGGTCGTCGGATCGTGGTGGTTCTGGCAGTTGTCGCCCTTCTATTGTGGGCGACATTCCTGGTGCAGTTAGCCAACGGCGGAGGTCAAGTCACGGTAGCTCCTGAAACTATCCTTGCTCCGACGACGGCCTCAGTCGCCGGCGTGGCTTCATTGCTGACGGTTCTTTGGGCGGTGCAAGTCGCTTGGCGTTGGTGGGCGCATCGGCAGTTGGCAGCGACCGTTTGGCAGATACCTGGTACAGAGGGGCCGGTCTGGACAGCGCACCTCATGAGGTCCTACGGCGGAGGCCTAACTCCTAGGGACAGCAAAGCGTCTGGGTGCATCTGCCGGGAAGAAGCAGAGCGTCACGATCTCGATGAAGATCCCGGCTGGATGATCGGATCAATACCTGCTGATGATTACTGTCCTGCGCACGGTATTGACGCAGTGAACGCGCTGGATCATGGCGCCTTCCGTGAACTGGCCAGGGCTACCTGGTTGTGGGATGTGAGCTCCGCGGTTCCGCATAGCGAGGGTGAGACCTTCTATTCAGGTGCGGGGCTGCTGGCCTTTGCCGGGCACGCCTTCCCTGGAATGCCAGTCTTTAGAGAAGCGGACAATGTTGATTCGGTTTCGCCTTTTGTTGAACCGGCCACTGAAATAACTCGACCGGAACGGGCAGGCCCGCCTCAGTGGGCAGATCCAGACTTCGTGCCACCTGCCGACCAAGGCATCTTGGACGTCATTGACCTCGGGCCAGCTGGCTTCCCTGGCACGGCTGTCCGTTATCGCCACGGACGTGCATGGCACCGCTTCTAACTCCTCTATCGAGCGCAGAACCGGCGGTAAACCCAAAACGAAGACGCCCGTCGCCCGTTTTCGCACCGCGTTTGGCGCCTTGAGCGACCCCGGCAGTATCCAGTCCTGGAACCTCAATCGGGCCAGTTACCTTGGTCTACTCCAGTTACAAACTGACCCGGCTCTCACTCGCGGCAGTTCGAACTGTCCACCTAGTCGGACCGTCGCAGGGTGGCTGGTTTGGCGTTCTTAGATTCTACATTTGAGACTGGAATCATCGGAGCCGCGCTAAGTTTCGATCCATAAAGGTGAGAGCCTGTCGGAAGGGAGTGGCTTCGTGGGGGATGAAGCGGTTTTTCATCAGCTGTTTGTTACCCGCGTCGCCTTGTTTGCGTTATTTCTGCTGTGCCTAGGCGTTGTGATCTATGAAGGTTTAGTTCCGTTATGGACCCCCTCTGGCGCGCCCACCGTAGAGCTGGTCTTCTGGAGTTGCGTCGGCGTGGTCCTGCTCTGGTTCAGCTGGCGACACTGGAGGCTCGGGGTCCGGCTTACACCGACAGAGGTCCATATAAAGGGTTTGTTCCGCGACAGGAAGATCGCCCGTGAGAGCGTTTTGGACATAACCCCGATGAGCCAGCTGGTGTGGATAGCCCCAGCTGGCGACGTGCGGGTGTCCTGGGTGATCGCATTTACAGATCTCGCTGGCGGCCGCGAAGGAATCGGCCGTGAGCACAACACACGAACGCTTGAACGGTTGCGGGAGGAGCTTGTTGGCCCACCCGTGGAGGGGCCAGAATCTGCAGCCTATGGAGAGGAGAGGAGTTACGACCCTCCAACTTACCGACGCCGACGGGACCGGATTGGGCCGGCGAAGCGCGCGGGCCGAAGTCGTTTGGTTAGGGATGCGTGGCTCGCGGTTCTCCAACTGCTTGGTTGGAGTCTTTCTGCTGCCCTAGCGGTTTGGCTGGCCTTAGAGCCCGCGTTGTGGATGGCTGGGCACGAGTCGGACGTTCTCCGTTCGGCCTTGGGGCTTGATCCCTACACCGAAAGCAGCGCTGTGCAGGCGGTGATTTTCTGGGGAGTCGCCGCAGCGGCGCTTGCGGGAAACACTCTACGCTTGGCATATCTCATGTTCCGGCCGGAGCGACGTTGAAAGGCTGTGGTTACAGCTGAGGGAACCCCTCACCGCACATGTCGCTAGGTCTAGTCCATTTCGGCTTCGGCAAGCGGCGCGGATGACGGGTGTCTACCCGAATTGCGGGAGGAGGCTTACAGTCAGAGCAATCGAATTGGGGGATATGTGATGGAGAAAATGACCAGCTCGGACAAGAAAAATCCGGGATCAACGCTTCAACCCGGATCGGCCGTTCCTATCGTCGTCGCTTTGGCTGGTCCGCTGCTCGTGGTTCTCCTAACGGGGTACCTCACGATGCAGCTACAAGCCGCCTATGCCAATGCTGTTCTAGGATTCAACTTCCGGATTGTAGGGGTCTCGGGAGAATGGCTGCCGTATGTGTGGCGGCTAGCTTTCGTTCTGCTCGCTGTCGCCGCAGTCCTCGTCTACCGCCTCACAATTCGCGCTACTGCTGCACGCCTCGCCACTCTCACAACCCTGGCGGTCTTGGCCACCGTCGCCAGCCCGATCGGGTCGGGGCTTCCCCTGGACGAGGAGCAGTATCCGCTCATGCTGTATATGGGCATAGAAGGTGCAAAGTCGCCGTTTACACTCGCACTTATCGGGGCAATTTTCGCCGAACTAATTATCGTGGCCCGGAAGGGGCGAGAGTGACTGCGTCCTCCGGACAATAGTGGGTCACCGGCGCCCACACGAGGTCTGATGCCGGCATATCCGTACAGGAAACCAGCCAGTGGCGGTGCGAAGAACGAACCCTGCACGGGACGGCTCTCTAGGTCTAGACCATGTTTCCCCTTCGGCAATCCTGCACAGAGACCTACGGCTGAACTTTCAGGGCCACCCCAAGATGTTCTCTGTCCGGTACCCCGAATATTCGATCTGACCTAGACAGGAAATGCATGTTCGCGGAGGTAAAGCAGTTTCAGTGGACGGACATCGAGGAGGATGCGGCAGTCCCTGACTTCCCGACTCTCTTGGAGATGTACGTGACGTCACCAGGGCACTCTGCAGTGCTTAGGTACGAAATAGCCGTGACAACCGTCGAGGAACTGAGCCGGCGCCTGCGCTTTCAACCCTGCGTTGCCGGCCACGGCCAAGTCATCGTTGCCACATTTGACCGACAGCATGTCGAGTCGTTTCTGCGCTCAGCGGTTGCTCGAGTATCCGCTGACTCATGGGAAGAACTTGAGTATGCACTAGGGCGATTCGGACGATCCGAGTTCAATATGACGGACTCATACTGGTCACCGGATCCGTGGGAAATGCCCTCAGCATAAGTCGATAAGGCGTAGGCTGCACGATCTCGTAACCCTAAAAGAGGCAGTTCCTATTTTTGGCGGCGTGTAAGCCATCGTATGGTTCTTGCCAGTCAAACGGGACTACGCTCCGCTCATGAAACCTCGCGCAATCCTCGTTTCAGCGCTGCTGCTGGTTCTTGCCGTTGTTGTCATCATCGTTGCCTGGATTCTTTGGCAACCAAGCGCCACTGGTCTGCTGAGTTCGCCTGCGCTAACGGCCTACTTGGTATAGCAAATCCCCACTGAAGGCCCCCCGAACCCCACCCCTGGAGGAACCCCGAGCGGGACATTTGGTGAAGTAGGCTCGACCCGGCAGCACACTGCTGGTTTTAGGCCGCTTAAGCTGGGTTCTGGAATTACCAGTGGAGGGACAAAATGGCATCGCTACACGACCGGGTTGAAGATACGATTCACCTCACCGCGCGTGAGGGCTTTCTGGTCATGTCGAATTTCATATGGCAATACGCCCAGAGGGCTGGAGATGACCTAATTACCCTTCTAGGTGATACCGTACTGGAGATGGATGGTCAGCCGACTGACTCAGCCGCCTGGGAAGACTGGCTGGCCAGCATCAGGCGAATCAAGTCCGGGCTACCACCGCGAACCTAGATCTGGTGCAAGATGAATCGCAACAATTGTGTGATCGTGTTCGGGTCCGGCAAATGACTCTCGTTGAGCACCTGCTTCGTGTCGATCCATCCAGGCCACTGCTCATTCTTCCAACCGATGCCCCAACGGCCGCTGAGTTGGTTCTCGGATGGGCTGATGCATCGCTAACAGTTCGATCGGTCCGTGGTTCCAAGGCTCGAACCCTGGAGTCCCTGTTCGATGAGTTCTCCGCGGCGCTTCAGTTCCCGTATTACTTCGGGGAAAACTGGCCAGCGTTCAGCGAATGTTTGGCCGACCTCGACTGGCTGTCCGCACAGACTGGATTCGTCGTGGTGATCTACGAGGCTTCCCAGCTGCTCCAAGATGAGCAGTCTGAAGAACTGGCAGCCCTGGTCCGTGCTATTTACAATGCGGCAGCGAGCTTTGGGGAACCATTGAATGACAGCGAATGGTGGGATCGTCCCGCCCTGCCCTTCCACGTCGTCCTGGCAGACCAAAACAGAGACGCTCTGGGTCTTTGGCAGGAGGCCGGCGCAGAATTGGTCACAGCCGAACCCTGATGTCGCATCCCTGCCCCTGGGCAGCTTGGGGAACCCTTCACGGACCAGCTCGCTCGGTCTAAACCATTTTCCCTTGGGAACCGTTCGCCGGCGGTCGACTTTTGCCCAAAGCTACGAGGCTTAGTTAGTGGCCCAGCCGACGGCAGTTTGTGCATCAATTCCCGGCCCGTAACGCTCGACAAGCTGACGTTTGACGGCCTCAATGTCGCTCGCACCGATTACGTCAACTAAGACGGTGTCTCCATTCGTGGTAATGCCTGTTGCAGTTATGTTGATCCCCTTTGAGCGCAAAAAAGGACCATCGGTGTCGACGCGGCGCTGAATCGCCTTAGCTTCTTCCAAACTACGAAGGGCGTTCCTGATCCCGACGGTAAACCCGTCAGCGGCGGCTGAGATCGCTGCTACATCGGCCTCGAACGCCCTTACATCTGCGTGTGGTGGCGATGGAGGAATGATGGCCATCACCACGTTTTGGTCGGCTTCGTACCAGACCTTATTTGGCAGGATGCCTCGCTTCTTTGCACTTGCATTGACGTCTTCGATGGCCGCCGAAATTCCAGGCGGAGCGGTTGGTGGCATGTTCGAAGTAGTCGAGGTTGCCATTTTGTCACTCGGGGCAGCTGGTTGAGCTACGTCAGCTGGCGCACAGCCAGCTAGCAAAACGGTGAGCACGCCCATCAGTGCAATTGCCTTAACGTCGCCCATATTCATTCCGGCCTCTCTCAGCACGATGGGGATGTACTTCGTAACCACTTCGTACAGCGGCTACTGCAGTTACCGCGGAGTCCAGCGATGGCAGCCTCCGCATACGCCGAAAGTACTCCGACCCCAGGCGATTAACCACACCGGAGGCAGGTCGGGACCCAAACGTGACACGTGAACTTAAGACTTTAAGAGGAACCTCAACCGGGCCTGTGCCCTTGGTCTACTCCAAAGGGGAGGTCGGAAGCCGCATCGCTGAGCCTCAGCACTTCCATCGGAGGACGTGGAATTAGTGATCGCCGGTAAACGGCGAGTCTTCAGCGACCATCAGGCAACTTTGATCTAAGGCAGTCGTTGGAGCACTGCGATCGGTCGGAAATACGCCTGGGGCTGGCGCGGGACGATAATCGCGTTGCCTAATTGGCCGGCCAGAATGCGTTTCGGACAGCCACGAGCTTTAGACCGAAGCGTTTATCCATCAGCGCCTGGACGGAGCCGTCGTCATAGGGCACCCGCAGGAAGAGATACCCGTTTTCGATCTGCGTGTCGGTCAGCGCCGGCTGGCAGGATTCCCACAATTCGCGTTGTATCTGTTCCAGCCGGGCGGTTGTGCCGGCACCGCGGTTGCGCGGGTCCAGCAGCGGATCGGCTGGACGGTTTCGGGGTGGCTCAGATGGCTGTATGAAGCTCTGCGGCGGATGTTTGCCGACGGTGAAGCTGGTCCCGTCCCAGATCCCGCGCACTTCATAGTCTCCCCAGATCACGTTGGCGGCTCTTTTTTCACCGTCTACCGAATCCCAATCCCATCCGTGAATGACCGGGCCGGTGCATCCGGGCGGGTAAGAGTTGTTGACACCGCCCATGCAGAATACAGGCCCCTCATTGCCTTCCTGTCGTACAAGCAGGCGTCCAACAAGTTCGCCAGGTCCAACAGTTGCAGAGGGACGATATGAGGGTTTTTTGGACGGTTCCAAATTTGGCGTGCTTGGTTCCGAACAACCTATAACCGCCGCCACGACCGCAGACGCTAACCCGGCACCAATCAGCCTTGACCTCATGGTTAAAGTGTCGCGCCAGCAATAGCTATCCAACAGAGCTCTGCGGAAATGCTCAAACGATCGGCATGGTGAAACCAGTAATCGACGGAGAACACGAAGTCCTCAGGGGCCATCAGGCAACTTTGATCTAAGTTCTTCCGCACGGGAAGCGAGGGCCTGACGCCGGTCGCGGGTGAATCCCTTCGCCTGCATGTCGAGGACGAACCGGCTGCCCAACGCTCCCACACCCAACAGCTGACCCACCCGAAGCCTTGCTTCGTCCTCGTCCCCTGAATCCCCAATTATCTGGAAGACCTCGTCACGCCGGTCCATCGCCTGGAGCACGGCATCGAGGATCATCAATTCTTGCCTTGTCTGCCGCTCGTCCTCATCCATGCGGCGATTCTTGCACGAGGGAAATCAATGGGGCATGGCGTCCAGTTGGGGATCGCCGAAGGAACCCTTCACGGCACAAGCCGTGAGGTCTAGTCCATTTTCTTCGGGGCACCTTTTCGTAATCCTGGCTCAGTTCGGTTGCCGCTGCATACCAAACTGGCTCCGACGTGATTAGCTGCACCTGACGCTAATAGAAGGCGGTAGCAAGGGAACGGCATGGCAGGAAGACGCGAGTACCGATCCGGACGGCGGTCGGTGCCGCCGCAACTCCGGATCGGCCAGATTCTGTTGACGTTCGTGGAGGCGGCATTCCGGCTGCTTTCAGGCGATTGGGACTCATCCTCATTCAGCCCAACGTACTCGCCGGGCCAACCGCATCCGGCTTCCCGGAGGAAAGTGCCCGTCAGCTGGCGAAAATCCGTGAAACTCGCGGCCTCAGAACCCTTGCCATCGGAATCTAGCGAATGGTCCGAACATCGCGTTGGGCTCATAACCAACGGACAAAAGGCCGGCAGGTATATCGCTGTCCAACCCGCGGAGAACGACGGATGGGATCTTCAGGTCTCCCGGGAGCGCAGCAGTCAAGGCATCAGCGATGCCTACCAACGCATCGACGACGCCCGACTGCAAGCCTTGTTTGTGGCGTGGGACGTTCGCTGGCTCCCCGTAGGGATCTATGTAGATGCCGTCACGCAGCGGTTCTTCCGTAAGGCGATGATGGGTGAGGAAGACCTATAGCAACAGGACCCGCGAGCACCTACCAGTAACCGCCATGACCCGTTTGGGCGTTGGGGAACCTGCGGCGATTTCCAAGGGGAACCCTCTACGGCATGGTTTTGTCTGTTGGGGTCCGATCGGGGTCGTGCCACGCTCGTCCGTGGCGGTATCGCGTTGCTGTCCCGGGCAAGCCGGCCGGCGTGAGGTCCACGATGTCGAGGATTCCGCGCTCCGGGGGAGACAGGAACTGCGGTTTGGCCCACTCCGGGACGACGGCGTCTGTTGTTTTCAGCTCTTCGGCTGCTTCAACCCGTGGGCTTGCTGCATCCAACAGATCGCCGTTCCTTTGGACAGGGATTCCGCCGAATGCGTGCCCGGCAAAGGCAAGAAGACCCGCGGCGTTGTCAGGAGCGTCAGACCCTGTGGACGGCACCATCGAGCTCTTGTCCCAAAGCCAGGCGGCGCGGGCAAGGGCACGGAACGTATCGTGGTCCAGCGCATTAATCGCATCGATTCCGTGCACCGGGCAGTAGTCATCGGCCGGAATTGTGCCGCTGCTCCAATCTTCTTCGCCGTCAATGTCACGGCTTTGGGCTTCGGCCAGGCAGGAGCATCCTTGAGTTTCACTGTCTTTGGGGTCGATCCCGTCGCCGTATGAAGGGTCCAGACCGGGTGCCCAGACAGGTCCGCCTGCGCCGGGCACGATCCACACTGTTCGCCGTACCTGCCTGTGCGCCCACCACCGCCAGACATTCCGACCAGCGGAAACCACCGTCAGCACGGTCGCCACAGCAGCAAACTGGGCTACGACGGGCTCGAAGAAATTCGTGTCCGGCGGTGGAGTCTGGTTCCTTGCGATGGACCACTGCACCGAGAACCAACCCCAGAGTACGACCGACACAGCCACCATGCCGGCGGTGATCCAACGCCCTTGCATCAGGGCACGCCGTTCAGAGGACAGCGCGTTGGCTCCTACCCGCACTGTCGAACCGTCCTTGAGTCGGTTCGCGAGCTGCTGGACCGCTTTCAACTGCCGCGAGGAGGCCCAGGCTTCTGCAGCAGCCAGGACGACAGCGACCATGACCCCTGTTGCCCAGACAGGGGCAGATGCAGCACCGACGGAACCATGTAGCCATGCGCAGGCTGCAAGAACAATGACCAGTCCGAAGGCACATGCCCTGCCCAGAGCCCAGCCCAATAAGGCAACCGCGACCGTGCAAGCTGCCGCGGCAGCAGTGAAGACACTAATTGGCAGGAGCGATTCCTCCCAGGAGAGTGCTGGTTCCTCCCAGCCCCGATCGACGACGAACGCCAACCCAATGGTGGCCACGCCTGTCAGCCATGCGGTCAAAACGATCCGGGACCCGGACCTCCGTCTGGGCACGCCAATCCAGTCTGACTTCCTTGGCCGGACCAGATCGCGGAAGTTTTCCATGGCATCATCCTGCCGGGTCAACGCCGCATTCCACGAAACCTGCGCCTCACAAAGCGCCGGTACATCTGAATGATGCTGCCTTTCGAATGGGTAACCCCTCACGGCACAAGTCTCTAGGTCTAGACCATGTTCGCACCCGGAACCCCGTGCAGCACATCTGGTGACGTAGGCTCGACCTTGGACAGAGGATTTTGGCGGGTCCGAGCTCAGGGGGCCTCCCATGGACTGGGCCAACCAGCTCGTCGAGCAAGGTAAGGGGTGGCAGTATGCGTGGTTTTACCTGGGATTCTTCTAACCCACCGGAACATCATTTTGATCGGCCATTAGAGGAAGTAGCGCGAAATGGCTCGGCCCTAGAGCAAAGTATTCTCTCAGAGCGCAAAGACTTGAGTCGCGAGGTTTTTCTCATCCTTGCTGAAGCGAGCGACATCAACGTCCTGACATCGCTTGCGATGAACGAAACTACCCCGCCCGAAGTTTTGGACCGGGCTGCGGAACGCTTACGGGAAGCTCATGCGATGCTAGCCACCAGCTGGCACGCTTCCCCGGAACTGAAGAAGATGGGCCCGCTCGCTGAACACGTCGCATGGGCCCTTGGAGAATTCCTGGATCAGGTCGGCGCCACCGACGATGAACGCCGGGAATTGATGAAGCGGTATGACAAACTGCAGCCGCCTGGCGGTCCGCTCCTCGGGGACGTCTGGGCGCAAATCCGGCCAGAAAAGAAGCCTGGTCGCAAGATCTAAACTGTCCGTCTGCTGTCCAGGACGTGCTTACCGGTCCTAGACCGGTCCCTCGGCCGAACCCTTCACAGCACAGGGCGCTAGATCTAGTCCATTTCTTTCGGAAACGCCTGTCGGGTCATCTCCCCAGTTTCTGAGAGCACTTCCGGCGATAATTGCCGTCATGGATGAAAGACTTTCGATGCTCGCGCTGCGGGACCTGGTTCGGTACTGGTCTGTCCGTCAGTTTCCGCGTTTTTGGCAGCTCGAGTCCCGGTCGTCGTCGGCACAAGAGTTCCTGATCGATGGGAAAAAGCTGTCCGACATCTTTGACTTGAATGAACCACGACCACCGGCGGAGGAAACTAACCTAAAAACGGATGCCCCTGATCATGCTCTGGCCCAGCTGCATCGTCTATTGGGGCAGGTTGAACCTGATTTCAATGACGGGCGGGTTGCTTTGCTCGTTTGCCCAGGCTGTCTGGAGGCAGCGTGCGGAGCGTTGAGCGTCCAAGTCCGCAGGACGGAAGACACCGTCATCTGGGCGGACGCCGGGTGGCAGGACGAAACCGGGGAAGGCGAAGACGTCAGGCCAGTGCCCGGCCCTCGAACGATCACCTTCGACCGCAGCCAGTATGACTCCGTCCTTGCGCAAGCGCTGAGCCGCTGGCAAGCGATCGCAGGCCGCCAGAGCAGGGACGATTCAGCGCCCGACCTTATTGCCTACCCCGTCCTGGCCGTCGACGAGGAAGGAGGAGTGCACTGCTTCGAGGACCGCGATGCCCTTGAAGGGTTGGCTGAGATGTTCATACATGGAGAGTTCACTCTTCTCGTTGATGCCCGTGGCTTCGAGTACTACTACGAGCACGGAGACCTCCCGTACATCGAGTTGAAGAGCGCGGACCTGGCCAACGCGGCAGAGCTGACTCGGATGGTCGACGATCGCATGGAATATCTCCGCTCCCGTGGAGCGTTGCATCACGCCACGTCCACGTCAACGGCAGGCGGAGAGCCCGTCAATAGCGAGTTCGAGCCAGCATTCCGACTCGCGCAGAAGTACAACCTGGGCTAATCGAAATGGGGCCCCCGCGACCGACCCCCATTTCCACCAAGCATTTTCTTGTCCCCGGAGGAACCTCAACCGGGCCAGTTTCCTTGGTCTACTCCAAAAGTGAAAACGGACATGTCAGATCAATGAGCATCAGCACCTCCACCAGGTTGGATCGAGGAACCAGCTAGCTCATATGGCTACCGGTCGTTCGGGGTCGTTGTGGGCTGGTACAACTAATTCATGGCATGGCTGAATAAGTGGTTCGACGACACGGATTGGCCAAAGGACCCGCGCCTGGACGAGTTTCGGGATGCTGTGTGGCAGCTGTCCCTGAACGGCGAGCCAATGGGTTGGGTGACTACCGGGGTCGCTCCCATGCGATCGTTCCCCTTCCTCTGGCTCAAGGAGGAGCGCATGTGGACGCAGGTGCACTGGCTGAGCGGGGAGCACGACTATCTCGAAGAGGACTACGGTCCTGAATGGCATGTCGCAGAGGAACTGCGACGCGGGCACTTTGTCACCACCGATCCTTCAACCGGTCAGGAAGCAACCTTCGACGCAGCCGCCGTAACCGGACCCCAGCGTGATCGCCTCTGGGCACAGTTGGACCACGGCGTGGAACCGCATAGCCGGAATTAGGAACCCCGAACGGTCGAGACGCGCATGCTCCGATACAGTGCACACAGATCATTTTCTCTGAGGACGAAAGAGCTGGCCGGCGAAATGGAAGCAACCCACCGAGATCCCGTGTGGCGCAGTCGAGCAGACTTCATCATCGCCACGCCAATTGACCCTGCCACAACCGCAGTCGCAACCGAACAGTTGTGGGCTCGCCGGGTCGGGGAACGCCAATTCGAAATCTGTTGTATCCCGTTCTTTGCGTACAACCTCGCTCTGGGGGACATCGTCGAAACCACCCCAGAGTTCATGGCGGAACGAGTAATCGAACAATCAGGGCGTTATGTCTTTCGAGTGTTCTTAGCTGAAGCAACCCCGAAGGAGACCACAACATCCGCGCTTGCTTCCCTTGGAGCCCTGATGGAGTGGTCCTCGCCAAATCTCTTGGCCGTAGATGCACACAACGAACCGCTGGCGAAATGCATTGCTGATTATCTGCAGGAGCAGGAGGATCGATCGATCCTCGCATATGAAACGGGCAGGTCTTGACGCTACGTGTACGCCGGCTGATGGCCGAACCTCAACCGGGCCAGTTTCCTTGGTCTACTCCAAAGTGGGAAGCCGGAAATCGGATCACTGAGCCGCAGCACCTGTATCGGATGACGAGGCACTAGTGATCGACGGAGACATTGGGCCTCAGTGGCCATCAGGCAAACTTGATCTAAGTTCTTCTGCCTCGGAAGCGAGCTTCTGACGGTGGTCTCGGGTGAATCTTCTAACCTGCATGTCAAGGACAGCACGGCTGCCCAACTCTCCCACACCCAACAGCTGACCCACCCGGCGTCTTGCCTCGTCTACGTCCAATGGGTCCCCGGCCGGCTCCTAATTCTGGCCAAGCCTCTGACCTTTAAATTGGATCCAGTGCGTGTACGACCTCCTCATCCGCGAATTACCATCTGTTGAATTTGCTCTGACGATCTTGAATGGGCCCTCGCCGGGATCATACTTTTCCTATGAGTCCAAGGTTTGCCGGTTGCGCAATCATCGTTGCTCTCCTGGCGGCGCTTTCAGCCTGCACCTCCTCCTCCCCTCCACCTTCCGGCGAACTGCCGTCAGACCCCACAGGGCAGCCGTCCGCAACGGCCGTGCCTGGCGAGCTCGTTGGCCGCGGATTCGTGCGTCAGGAGGGAAACGAACTGCCCATATTCTGTATGGGTGGCATCGCCACCTCCGATCCACCCTTATGCAGCGGGCCGCCACTCCGCGGCTGGGACTGGTCAAAAGCGGACGGCGAAGAGACAGTGGGCAACGTGACCTACGGTGACTTCGTGGTCCACGTGACCTGGGACGGAACCAGCTTCACTGTCACAAGACCTCCACGAAAAATCGCGTCCAATGAATCCTGGGGGGGAACCGGATCCTCGACAGGATCCACGCAACCCTGGCACCGCGAGCAAAGCCCGTCTGCAACAAATTCAACGCGAGATATGGGAGACGGAGCGACCCGCGGCAGATACACAGGTCGAAAACGGCTACCTCTTCAGGTACGTTCCCTACGACGACGGATCGCTGCAGAGGGCAATGGACAAGCGCTACGGTCCCGGGATTGTAGTGGTCCGATCCCGACTGAGGCCAACCACGTAAGCGACCGGATCGCAACAACGCCTTCCGCGACGACTGACAAGCGGAACCTTGAGCGGGCCCCGACAACGGCCATCATTCCTAGGCAGAGGTGGCGGCGGGAGCTACTTACGTAAGTGGTTTCTGCCCACTTACGCTGATGAGATGGTGGACTGGGAAACGGCCGGTCGAAAGAGCGACCTAAACTTGTGGCGCGCAATGTTCTGGATTCAAGTCACGCTTTGGACGCTGAGTCTTGTGGCCGTGCTTCTCATTTTTTATGGAGCCGACGCCAAGACAAGCGTGTGGGAGTTTGCTCCAGGTGTTGGCACGTTGGTCTTGTTCACATTGATGCTGCCCTACATGTATAAACGGTGGCAGCAGGCACGCTTGAGTCCGGTAGATATGCAACCTGTCCGTGCCAGCCCGGAAGTCCAGCGGAGATTCCGCCGTCTCACTTATTACATGATGTTCTTCATGCCAATCGTGCTGGCCTTGAATTTGCTGCCGTTCACCACCGAGCCGTGGATCTGGATCAAGGTTGCCATCCTCGGGGCCGGAGTCATCGTTTTGGGCGTTTGGGCCACCCGGTTTTCACTGTGGCAAAGGGACGAATACTGGCCCGAACAGGGCAAAGACCCCAAGCACCCTTGGCGCCCTGCCAAGCCGGACGCTTCATAGTCCAAAACACAGTGCCGCTGGTCATTGCGGTTGGCAGACATGAGTTGATTCCTGGTTGCGACATCTAGAGCCGAACTCTGGGCCTAAAAAACGTCCGAAAGAGGCCAGTCCGCATACCGTCCCGCAAGCCGGTCACCCACCGGACACTCCGCCAATTGACCTGCAGCGTTAGGCTCAAGCGGACCAGACCGTCCCACACGACCGGTTCGGTGAAATGTCCGGTGACGGACTCCTATATGGCGCACCGCTACCCCTGAGGCGGACACTCCTGTTCATGGGTGAAATTAAGGTTGGCTACGCAAGGGTTTTCCACCGACGAACAAGACCTCACGGTCCAGCGTGATGCCTTGGCTGCCATGGGCGTCGAACCTGATCGTATCTACGTCGATCATGGCCTCACCGGCAGCAACACAAATCGTCCAGGCCTGCGAGAGGCGCTGGCCGCATGCCGAAGCGGCGACTCCTTCATGGTGACGAAGCTCGACCGGCTGGCCCGGTCGGTCCGGGACGCGCACCAGATCGCCGACGACCTCGCCGCGCGCGGAGTGAAGCTGAGCATCGGCGGTTCATTGCATGATCCCGCGGACCCGATCGGCAAGCTGCTCTTCAGCGTCCTGGCCATGGTCGCCGAGTTCGAGGGCGATCTCATCCGGGCCCGCACCCGCGAAGGCATGAAGATCGCCAAAGCCAAGGGCCGGCTACGTGGGAAACAGCCCAAACTGTCCGCCAAACAGGAAGCACTCCTGCTCCAACTCCATGACGCCGGCGGACACACCATGTATGAGCTCGCCGAACTGTTCTCCGTAGGCCGTTCCACCGTCTACCGCGCGCTCGACCGGGCACGCCAAAAAGCGGAAAAGAAGGCCGGCTCTGGACACTTACAAAGCTAAACGCACCAAGGCTTCACGTTAGCCGGAGCGGACCCTGCCAAAGCCACGACGGCGGTTCACCCCGCCGTCGTGCCCGCCCTAACGCGCCTCACGCGCCCTAACAAGCCCAAGGCACGCCACCGCCGCTGCAACCGACACCACGGTGACGACGCCGAACGGCAGCGCATTGTCCGCGCCGGCGATGCCCACCAGCGGTGCGGCCACGCCGCCGAACGCAAACCGGGCCAGGCCAAGCAGCGACGACGCGGTACCGGCGATGTCCGGATAACCCCGCAGAGCCAGCGATGTCGCGGACGGGCTCGCCGCCGCCACGCCGCCCACCATCGTGAACAGCGACAGGATGACCGCAATCAGCGGCAGGTGCAGGAGTGCAGTGATGAACAGGCCCAGGGAACCCGCCGTCGCCATCGCCAGCCCGATGGCCAGCATTGCCTTCTCGTTCCACCGTTCGGCCAGCCGGCCACCGAGGAAGCCGAAGATCATGAACCCCAGCGAATTCAGGCCGAAGGCAAACGAGTACCCCTGCGGCGAAAGCCCGTAAATGCCCTGCAGCACGAACGTAGCGCCGCTGAGGTAGGCGAAGATCGCGGAGTACGTAAAGCCCGTGATCAGCACCGCGCCCACGAACACCCGGTCCGCCAGCAGGCGCCGGAAATCCTGCAGCGTGTGGGCAAACCCGCCTGCCGCCCGCCGCTGAACCGGCAGCGTCTCCCTGAAGATCACCAGGCAGGCCACCAGAATCGCGACGCCGATGCCCGCGAGGAAGAGGAACACGCCGCGCCAGTCCGTGACGGACGCCAGCTGGCCGCCGATGACCGGACCAACGATGGCCGCAAGGCCGCCGAGCACCGTCAGGCGGCCGTAGTAGCGGAGGAGCTTCGCACCCTCGTACACGTCCCGTCCGGCCGCCTGCGCAATCACGATGCCCACCGCGCCGGCCAGGCCCTGGACGAACCTGGCGGCAATCAGGGTCTCGACCGTCGGGCTCACGGCACAGAGCACTGACGTGACCGTGTAGGCGGCCACACCGATCAGCAGCGGGAGCCGGCGGCCGAAGCGGTCCGACAGCGGACCGGCAATGACCTGGCCGATGGCCAGGCCCAGCAGGCACGCGGTGATGGTCAGCTGCGCCGTCGACGTGGAGCTTCCCAGCTCCGCCGAAAGCGCCGGCAGAACCGGCAAGTACAGGTCCATGGATATCGGACCGAAGATGGTCAGCAGGCCAAGGACAATTGCCAGCGGCCGTCCGACTGCCTGTTCGCGCGTGGTCACCGGAGCGTCGGTCACAGTCACGCTGCCTCCGTTCAAGGGGTAAGGGGCTGCCGAAAGTTCGACGGCGGTTGGTGGGGATGCGCTTCCAGCTAACCAGCGTTCACATCGCCTGTGGGAGTCCCTGCTGGTACCCCTTACAGCAGGGACTCCCACCGCACGCCACCCGGACCGTCGCCGAACCGGCGCTAAGGAACCGGCGCTAAGGAACCGGCGTCACGGAACCTGCGTAGCCGGCCCGCTGCAACGCCTCGAGCGGCGAGGTCCACGCGGCCAGGACCTCCTTGGCGGCAGCGACCGGTTCCACCGCGAGCGCCTGCCGGTGGGCGTCGTCGAGCACATCCCGGATGAGCACCCGCTGCCCGGTCTGCGACGACTTCACGGCCGCCTCGACCATGGCCAGGCTCAGCACGTTCGCATGGATTTCGCCCGAGGGAACCTCACCCGTCCGCAGGCTCCGGACAAACTCGGCCAAGGCCCCGGCGATCTCCTCCGGGGCTTCCTCATCAACGAAAGAAGGTGACAAGGAAGCGGAATCCGGCGCACCGCCGTCGTCCCCGGAAACCCGCTCCGCGACGGGCTCGGACCCGCCGTCCCACACCGCCGTTCCGTTGGCTCCGTTGATCCGCCAGCTGCCGTTCCACGAGGTTTCCAGTCCGTCAGCACACCAGCTCCCGGTGTACACAAACCGCGTCCCGCCGTCCATCTCGAAGACGGCCGTGGCGGCGGCGTCTCCGGCGTACCAGCTCCACCCCGGGTTGAACTCCTCGCAGTAAACGGAAACCGGGTCCTGGCCGAGGAGGTACCGCGCGGCGTCGAACGCGTGGATCGCCATGTCCACCAGCAGCACGTGCTCCATCTCCTCACGGAAGCCGCCGAAATGCGGAGCCTTGAAGAAGTCGCACGTCAGCAGCCCGATCTCACCAAGCAAGGCGGCCTGCCGCCGGAACGCGGCGAGCGTCCGGAAGTAGCGGCGCGACTGGCTGATCATCAGCAGCTGGCCGGTCGCCTCGGCCATAGCGGCGAGGGAAAGGGCCTCAGAAACGGTGGGCGCCGCGGGCTTCTCGCACAGCACGGGCAGCCCCAGGAACTGCGCCTCCACGTTCACCGGATGGTGCGCCGCAGGGACCGTCACGTTGACCACCGCCTGCGCACCGACGGCACCTGCCAGCTCGGTCAGACTTGTTCCCACCGGCACGGACGCAAGTCCCAGATCGTCCAAGGCATCCCGCGCCGCCTGCGGGTTCAGGTCAACAACGCCGGCCAGTTCGACGTCGGCCGATTCACCCAGGAGCCGCAGCCAGGCCCGGCCCATCCCGCCGGCCCCCACCTGCACCACGCGGACCGGCGCCGCCGGGTCAGCCAAAGAAGAGTCTGCCAAAGTAGCGAAACGGCTCAATTCGCCATCGCCCCCTCGTAGCTGTGGCCCGTGTAGAACTCCTCGGTCTCATACCGCAGCAGCACGGGGTCGGTACGCTCGGGCCGCACTGTGCGGGCCCATTCCACGCCGTTGGCGATGACCCTGCGCACGTCCTTGTGGTGGTAGACGGGGTAGTCCTGGTCACCAGGGCTGAAGAAGAAGATCTTGCCGTAGCCGCGCTTGAACGTGCAGCCGCTGCGGAACACCTCGCCGCCGGAGAAGGTACTCAGGAAGATCAGCTCGTCGGGTGCGGGGATGTCGAAGTGCTCGCCGTACATCTCCTGCTCCGGAATGATGAACGGGTGCGGGATGCCCTGCGCGATCGGGTGCGTCGGGTCCACGGTCCAGACAATCTCGCGGTCCCGTTCCGAGCGCCAGCGCAGCGTGCAGGTGGTGCCCATGAGCTTGCCGAAGATCTTGGACCAGTGCCCGGAGTGCAGCACCACCAGGCCCATGCCGGCCAGCACATGCCGGTGGACGCGCTCCACCACCTCGTCCGCCACCTCGGCGTGGGCGGCGTGGCCCCACCAGACCAGGACGTCCGTGTTCCGCAGCCGCTCCTCGGTGAGGCCGTGCTCGGGATCGTCGAGGGTCACGGTCCGGACTTCCGCCCGCGCACCAAGGTTCTCCTCGATGCCCTCGCGGATGGTGTTGTGCATGCCGTCCGGATAGATCCCGGCCACGTGCGGCTGGTGCTGTTCGTGGCGGTTTTCGCCCCATACGGTGACGCGCAGGGGAGCGTGGTTCTGAGTCATGAAAATCCTTAGTTTGAGGGAAAAGCTACTTGACGGCGCCGCCGGTGGCCCCGGCAGCGATGTATTTCTGGGCCAGCACCAGCAGCACGATGGCCGGCAATGAGGAGAGCACCGCCGTCGCCATCACCGCGCTCCAGTTGGACACCTGCGTACCCAGATACTGGTAGATGCCCAGCGTCACGGGCCGGACCTCCTCGGTGGTGGTCAGCGTCAGGGCGAACAGGAAGTCGCTCCACGAGAACAGGAAGGCGAACAGGCCAGCGGTAATCATGGAGTTGCGGCTGATGGGCAGCACGATCGAGACGAACGCCCGGACCAGCCCGGCGCCGTCCACCCTCGCCGCCTCCACGATGCTGGGCGGGATCCGCATCATGAACGCCCTCAGAATCAGGATCACGAACGGGATGGCGTGGGTGGAGTCTGCCAGGATCAGCCCCGGGATGGAGTTGAGCAGGCCGAGGTCGTTGTAGGCCGCGTAGAGCGCGTTGGCGACCACGATCCCGGGGATCATCTGCGAAATGAGGATGGCCAGCAGCGCGAGGTTGATCCACCGGAACCGGAACTGCGCCAGCATGTACGCGGCGGGGGCCGCGACGGCCAGGCTGAACGCCACCGTTCCCAGCGAGATGACCAGGCTGGTGAGCAGGTTGGGGCCCTGGTCCGCGATCGCCTTCGCGTAGCCCTCGAAGCTGGGGTTCAGCGGCAGGAAGTCCGCGGTGAGGGTGTTGCCGGACGGCTGCAGCGACGCGTTGACCATCCAGTACACCGGGAACAGCATCACCGACAGGAGCAAAAGTCCGATGGCGGTGTGCCCCACCTTGGGCCGGTTGGCCTTCCGCGCGCGCGGGCCGGCCGGCCCGGCGGGAACGGGGCGCGCCGTCATTGAATCAAGGGTTGTCATGGTGGTCCTCCTACTCGTCCACCGCACGGCGGTTCAGGCGGAGGTAGACCACCGCGAACACCAGCGAGATCAGGATCAGGATGTTGCTGAAGGCGGCCCCGACGCCGAACTGGAAGTTCACGAACGACTCCTGGTAGGAGCGCACAGCCAGCGTCTGGGTGGCGTTGGCGGGTCCGCCATTGGTCAGGCCGAGGATGATGTCCAGGACCTTCAGCGTGTAGACGACGCCGAGCACCAGGACCACGCTGACCACCGGACGCAGGTTCGGCCAGGTGATGTGCCAGAACGCCTTCCAGCCGGTGGCACCGTCCATCGCGCCTGCCTCATACAGCTCCTCCGGGATCTCCCGCAGGCCGCCGTAGAGGAGGGTGACGTTGAAGGGAATGCCCACCCAGATGTTCACCATGACCACGGCCAGCAGCGCCACCGACGGGCTGGTCAGCCAGGGGATCGGGTCCTGGACGCCCAGGTTCCGCAGGAAGGCGTTGAGGATGCCGCTGTCCTGGTCCAGGATCGACCGCCACGTGGCACTCGAAACGATCAGCGGCAGCAGCCACGGCAGCAGCAGCATCGAACGCAGGAACCCGCTCAGCGGGAACCGCCGCTTGAAGAAACTGGCCACCGCCAGGCCGATCACAAACTGGCCTGCGATCGATCCCAGCGTGAACAGTGCCGTGTTGAGCATGGCCGGGGCGAAAAGGCTGCTTCCGACGGCGGTGGCGTAGTTCGCCATCCCCACCCACGGCGCTTCGCCGGTAAAGAAGGTCCGGGTGGTGTACTCCTGCAGGCTCATCACGATGTTCTTCACCACCGGATAGCCGAAGAACAGCAGGAGATAGAGGGCAGCAGGTGCCAGGAAGAGTGCCTGGACCAAACGCTCCCGGCGGTAGCCCCGCCGTCGTCCGCTCTGTTCTGCAGTGCCTGCGGGGGCGGGGGAGAGGCCCTCCGGCGCCGGTCGGGTTGTCAGTGTTGGCACGGCTCCGGCTCCTTCCGGTGCTCTGTGTTGGGTGCTTGCCGCATCCCGCGCCTACTTCGCTTCGGCCTTGGTGAAGGCCTCCTGCGGCGAAGCCTGGTCGGTCAGCGCCAGCTGGATCGCGGTGTACATCTCCGTCGCCGTCTTGGGCCAGTCCTTGCCGAGCTTGCCGGTGCGGGACCGGGCAGTGGCCACCTGCTTGGTGAACGCCGCCATTTCCGGAACGGCCTTCACGTACTCATCCGCGAGGGCAGTCTTGGTGGGCACGGTGAACCGCTCCTTGGCCAAAGCCAGCTGGTTCTCGTCGCTGCTGATGCACTGCACCAGCTCCGCGGACTTGGCCTGCTTCGCCTTGTTGCCGGTCTGCGGCACGGTCCACACCTCGCCGCCCAGCGGAGCCACCGGAGTCTGCCCCTCCGCGTTGACCGGGACCTGCACGGCCTCCCACTTGACGTTAGGCGTCTTGGCCAGGGATGGGATCTGCCAGGGCCCGTTGATCATCATGGCCGCTTTGCCTGCCGCGAACTGGTCCCGCACGTCAGCCTGGCTCCAGTTCACGACGCTCTTCGACGCCGAGCCCGCGGACACCAGGCCGTCCAGGAAGCCGAGAGCCTCCGCCACCTTGGGGCTCTTCAGGTCAGTTTCCTCGCCGCCGTTGGTCCACATGAACGGCAGGAACTGCCAGCTGCCTTCATAGGTGGCGATTGCGGAGAATGCCAGGCCGTAGCGGTCGCCGGCGGTCAGCTTTGCCGCGGCCGCTTTCAGTTCGTCCCAGGTTTTGGGCGGCTGGACGCCTGCGGCGGCGAGCATCTCCTTGTTGTAGAACAGGCCCAGCGTGTTGGCGGTGGGAGCCAGGCCGTAGACCTTGCCCTCATAGGTGGCGGCGTCCAGCATGCCCTGCGCGAAGCCCGAGGTGTCCACGCCGAAATCGTTGAGCGGGGCCAGGCCTCCCGTTGCGGCAATCTCCTGCACGTCCGGGTTGTCCAGCATCAGCACGTCCGGCAGGGTCCGGGAGGACGACCGCTGGAGAACCTTCTGGATGAGGTCCTTGCCGGGCACGGTCTCACGCTTGAGTGTCACGCCCAGCTCCGCGGCGCAGTTGTCCAGCGCGCCCTGGATGTGGGTCTTGTCCGGTTCGTTGTTGTAGTAGTCCAGGACGGTGAGCGAGTCGACCTTCTCGTTGGCTGATGCCTGGCTGCTGCCCCCGCCACAGGCGGTAAGGGCGAGCGGTGCGATGGCGGCCATGGCCATCAGGCAGGTGAGGGATGTTTTCTTCATGGAGGGCTCCTTTGCCGTGTTTCGGTGGTTGCGGTGTGGGATGGTTTCGGAGGTTCCGGGCGCAAGGGATCGTCCGGGCGGCCTGCTGCCGCTGCGGTTGGATGGGTTTTTGGTGGTTGGGTTGGGGTTTGGTTCGGTGAATTTACGACGGCGGGCTACGCGCCGGCCGTGACTGCCTGCCACTGGGCGTTGTTGGCAGCGCTGGTTTCCGCGGCATCGAGGAGGCGCTGGATCTGCAGGCCCTCCTTGAACGATGGCTCCGGCTGATCTCCGCGGGCGATGCACCGTACGAAGTCGGCCGCCTGGTGGACGAACGCGTGGTCGTAGCCCAGCCCGTGTCCGGCCGGCCACCATGCCCCCGCGTACGGGTGCTGCGGCTCGGTGACGAGGATCCGGCGGAAGCCTGCCGACTCGGCCGGCTCGGTGTGGTCGTGGAACCAGAGCTCGTTGAGGTCCTCGAAGTCGAAGGCCACGGAGCCGAGGGAACCGTTGACCTCAAGCCGGATGGCGTTCTTGCGGCCCGTGGCGAAGCGGGTTGCCTCAAACGTGGCCAGCGCCCCTTCGGCCGTGCGGCCGATGATGACGGCGGCATCGTCCACGGTCACGGTGCCGCGGCCTGCTTTTGCATCGCCTTGTGCCTGCAGGCCGGAGGACGAACCAGGCAGCGGGCGGGTCTTCACAAAGGTCTCGGTCAGCGCGCTGATCCCGGCGAGGCGGTGTCCGGTGACGAACTGGGCGAGGTCCAGGATGTGCGCACCGATGTCGCCAAGCGCACCGGAGCCGGCCTTGTCCTTCTCCAGCCGCCAGACCAGCGGGAAGCCCTCGTCAGCGATCCAGTCCTGCAGGTACGAGGCCCGGATGTGGCGGATGGTACCGAGCCTGCCGTCCCTGGCCAGCTCACGTGCGTAGGCCAGGGCCGGGGTCCGCCGGTAGGTGAAGCCAATCATCGCCAGGACGCCCTGGGCCTTCGCCTCCTCCGCGGCGAGCACCATCTTCTCGGCTTCCGCCAGTGTGTTGGCGAGCGGCTTTTCGCAGAGGACGTGCTTGCCGGCCTGGAGCGCGGCAACCGCAATCTCGGCGTGCAGGTTTCCCGGAACGCAGATGTCGACGGCGTCGATCTCAGGATCCGTTATGAGGGTCCGCCAGTCGGTCTCCACGCGGCCGATGCCGAACTTGCTGGCGAAACGTTGGGCTGCTTCCTCGTCCCGGCCGCAGACTGCTGCGAGGACGGGTTCAATGCCGAGGTCGAAGAACCGCGGCGCCGTCGTCCAGGCCTGGGCATGGATGGAACCCATGAACGAATAGCCAATGAGGGCCACCCGGAGCTTCCTGGGCCCTGACGCTGCTGGTGTTGTGGACGTCATCGTCCTCCTGTCAGTGAGTGCGGGACTTGAATGGAACGCGAGTTAAGCGGTTAACTTTTGGATCGAAATCTGCCCCGGGTTCATTGTGTCGGGGGATGTCGAAAACAACTTTGCACGCCCCGCCGCGGGCTTGTCAAGGAAAAAGTTAACCGCTTTACTGGAGACCTGTCCGGTTCCCCCGAGTCTGAACTGAAAGAGGAATGCCGTGCCCACCATGAGGGACGTTGCGAGGCTGGCCGACGTCTCGATCGCCACGGTGTCGTTCGTGATCAACGACACCAAACCTGTTGCCCCGGCGACGCGGGCCAGGGTCGAGGATGCGATGCAGGAACTCGGTTACCGCCGGAACGCCCTGGGCCGGGCGCTGGCCAGCAAGCGCACCCGGATCATTGCCCTGCTGTATCCGGCGCTGCAGCGGCGGCTCAGCGAGACCGCCGTGAAGTTCTTTACCAGCGCCACCCAGGCAGCCAAGGATCTGGGCTACAACCTGGTGCTGTGGCCGATCAGCAATGAGGCCGACCAGGTGGAGGAACTCATCTCGAGCGGCTTCATCGACGGTGTCCTGCTGATGGAGGTGCAACTGGACGATGCCCGGGTGGAGCGGCTGCAGCGTTCCACCATGCCGTTCGCGCTGATTGGACGGACGCGGCACCCGGAGCAACTGCCCTACGTGGACGTGGACTTTGAGAATTCCATGATCGAGGCCATCGCCTACCTGGAGGGATTGGGCCACCGCAGGTTCTGCTTCGTGGACAGCGGCGGGGCCGAGCATGCCCTCAGCGGATACGGCCCGGTGGTGCGCAGCCGGGCGACTTTCGCCGCGGAGGTGGAACGCCGGGGGCTGGATTCCATCCATATCTCGTGCGAGGAGTCGCCCATATCAGGTCAGGGTGCCGCTGAAAGGCTCCTTGAGACGGCCCCGGACACCACGGCAGTGATCCTCATGAACGACAACGCCTCGTTCGGGTTCATCAACGGCCTGGAGAAGCACGGCATCAGCCTTCCCGGCGACATGTCGGTCCTGCTCATTGGCTCAACGCCCGACGTAGCCGCGACAGATCCGCGGATGACGGTCCTCACGCTGCCCAGCACGGAACTGGGACGGATGGGCGTGGAGACGCTCGTCGACCAGCTCGAGGACCGGGGCGAACCCATGCGCCAGGCCGTGGTGATCTGCCGGTTCGAGGAAGGTCAGTCGACCGGGCCTGCCCCGCGGTAAGCCCGGCCGCACGCCATCGCCGCTGGGGCGGTCAGTCCTCCGGGTCGCCCAGCCCGCGGGCGGCCAGCGCCTCGCCTGTGTGGCGGGCGTACGCGACGGTTGTGATGAAAACGGGCAGGACCAGTGCCCGCAGGTTGCGTTCCAGTCCACGTGCCCGGGCGGAGTCCCGGACGTCCGAGAACGCCCCGGCGATGAACGGAATGCTCCGCAGCATGATGGCAATAGTCAGGGCGAAACGCTCGGGGTCAGCGCCGAAGCGCTGGAATGGGCGCGCGAGGGAGACGACGCCGTCGAGCAGCCGGTGCAGCGGGGTGGTGGCCGTCAGCAGCGACGCAGCCACAACGCACAGCAGGATGTTCAGGACGATCCGCGCGGCAACGGGTGCCCCCAGCTGCCACCACTGGAACGTGCCGATGACCAGGAGGATGGGAAGCAGCGGCCGCACGGCACGGAAAAGGCGCACGGCCCCGGCACCGCTGAGCAGGAACAGTACGCACAGAATGGCGAGGGCTGCGGCGGCCAGGCGCCAGTCCACGATGAGGAACGAGGCGGTTCCGCAGGCCAGGACCAGCAGGAACTTCAGCCACAGCGGCATGCGGTGGATTAGCGACGTGCCGGGAACGTAGTTGGCGAGCAGGAAGCCGTGGCCCCTCACCGGAAGTCCCCGCCTGACAGACTCCGGGCGGAAAGCGAGCGGTAATGCTCGACGGCGGCGGCAGCACCGCCGTCGTACGCGATCTGTCCGGACTCGACCACCAGAACCCGGTCCATGTCCAGCACCAGCTCGAGGTCATGGGTGGACATGACCACCTGCTGGCTGAGGCCGGCGACCGTGCGGCGCAGCAGCTCGCGGTTCCGGAGGTCCAGCAGCGTGGACGGCTCGTCCAGCACTAGGACGCCGGGTTCCACCGCCAGCACAGAGGCCAGCGCAAGGAGCTGCCGCTCACCGCCGGAGAGCTCGTAGATGCTCTGGTCCGCCAGCGGGAGCAGCCCGAACCGGTCCAGCGTGGCGGTGGCCTGCTCGCGGCGCTCTTTCCCATTCCGCACCGAACGCCGGAGGGACAATTCCACGTCCTCCCGTCCGGTGGGCATGACCAGCTGGGAGAGGGGATCGGTGAAGACGAAGCCCACCTGCTGCCGCACGGCGCGAACGTTGCGGACGGTGTCGGCGCCGTTGACGGTCACGGTTCCTGCCGTGGGGGCCACGAGGCCGTTGAGCATGCGGAGGAGCGTTGACTTGCCGGAACCGTTGGCGCCGATGACGCCGATCCGTTCTTCGGTGAGTTCCAGTGAGATGTCCTGGAGCAGAACTTTGGGGTCAGGGCGGCCGTCGACGGCCACGCTGACCCCTGCGTTCCTGAGGGAGATGGCGCTCACTGCTGGGCGGAGGCTTCCGGTGTGGAGGCTTCCGGCGTCACCGGCGTCTGCGGGAGCCGCCGGACGCGGCGGACCAGGAGGTCGGGGAAGGCCTTGTGCAGGGCGATTGCAATGCTGACGGCGAGGACGTTCTTGATGATGTCGCCGGGGTAGTAGACCACGTCAGCCAGGAATGCCTTGGAGAGGTCCAGCTTGGCGTTGACCATCATGCCCAGCACGCCGAGTCCGTGAATAACCACGATGCTCGTGACCATTGCGGCGGCGAACAGCAGGGCCGCGCGGTTCTTCACCGTGCGGCGGATCACGACGGCGGCCAGCCAGCCTACCGCCGCGGCAGCGAGGGGGAACGCGATGATGTAGCCGGCGGACGGTCCGGCCAGGATTCCCAGCCCGCTGCGGCCGCCGCTGAAGATGGGGAGGCCGGCGAGCCCCAGCAGGGTGTGGAGGCCGACGGCGGCGAACGCGCGGCCGGGGCCGAGGGCAAGCCCGGTCAGTATGACGGCGAGCGTCTGGAGCGTGATGGGAACGCCGAGACCGCCCACAGGAATGGCCGCAACGAGGGCTGCCGCCGCCACGAGCGCGGCGAAGACGGCAATGAGTCCAAGGTCGGTGGCGTTCCAGCGGCGGCGCTTTGCCGGCTGGAGGGTACCGGCGGAGTGGGTCTGGGTCATGGGAGGTCCTGTCGAAGGGGTACAAACAATTATCGGCTGGTGTTGACGTTACTGGCCGGGGACCAGGTGCATTTTGTTGCTGTTCTACAAGAGCGGCCGGGCAGTCTCTGGTCCTGGGCACAAATTCTCCGCTCTTCCCGCGGGGAAGGCGAGTTCTGCCGGGCTTGCTGCGGCCGGTAGACTTGAACGGGCCGTTCTCCGGCCGGCATCCCCGGTGTTCCGTACTTTGCGCCGCGCGGCATGCAACCCGCCGTGCTGCGGCATTCCCTGTTGTGAAAGGCCTTACCTGCTGTGATTACCGTTCAGGAACTTGAACTCCGTGCCGGCGCCCGCCTGCTCATGGACCAGGTGAGCTTCCGCATCGACAAGGGAGACAAGATCGGCCTCGTGGGCCGCAACGGTGCCGGCAAGACCACACTGACCCGCGTTCTGGCGGGCGAAGGCCTGCCCGCGGCCGGCAAGGTGACCCGCAGCGGAGAGATCGGATACCTGCCCCAGGATCCGCGCACGCCGGACATGGAGCAGCTGGCGCGGGACCGGATCCTGTCCGCGCGGGGCCTGGACGTCGTCGTCGGGAAGCTGAAGAAGGCCCAGGCGGACATGGCCAGCGAAGACCCCGAGGTCCAGCGCAAGGCCATGGGCCGTTACGACCGGCTCGAGGCGGAGTTCCTGTCGGGGGGAGGGTACGCGGCGGAAGCCGAAGCGGCCGCGATCTCCTCCAACCTGGCGCTGCCGGAACGGATCCTCAACCAGCCCCTGAAGACGCTGTCCGGCGGTCAGCGCCGACGTGTGGAACTGGCGCGCATCCTCTACTCCGGCGCCGAAACCATGCTGCTAGATGAGCCCACCAACCACCTGGACGCTGATTCCATCTCCTGGCTCCGGGACTTCCTCAAGAACCACCAGGGCGGCCTGATCGTGATCAGCCACGACGTGGAGCTGCTCGAAGCCACCGTCAACAAGGTCTACCACCTGGACGCGAACCGGGCGCAGATCGACTTCTACAACATGGGCTGGAAGCGCTACCTGCAGCAGCGCGAGACCGACGAGCGTGCCCGCAAGCGCGAACGCGCCAACGCCGAGAAGAAGGCCCAGGTCCTGATGGACCAGGCCAACAAGATGCGGGCGAAGGCCACCAAGGCCGTCGCCGCGCAGAACATGGCCAAGCGCGCCGAGAGGCTGCTGAGTGGCCTGGAAGCTGTGCGCGAGCATGACCGCGTGGCAGCGCTGCGGTTCCCGGATCCGTCGCCGTGCGGCCGGACCCCGCTCACCGCGGAAGGCCTGAGTAAGTCCTACGGTTCGCTGGAGATCTTCACCGACGTGGACCTCGCCATCGACCGCGGCTCCAAGGTGGTCATCCTCGGCCTTAACGGTGCCGGCAAAACCACCCTGCTGCGGATGCTCGCCGGCGTGGACCGGCCGGACACGGGCGACATCGTTCCCGGGCACGGGCTCAAGGTGGGCTACTACGCCCAGGAACACGAAACCCTGGACCACGACCGTACTGTCCTCGAAAACATGCGCTCCTCCGCCCCTGACATGAAAGACGCGGAGGTCCGCGGCATCCTGGGCTCGTTCCTGTTCTCCGGCGACGACGTCGACAAGCCCGCCGGCGTGCTCTCCGGCGGTGAGAAGACGCGTCTGGCGCTGGCCACCATCGTGGCCTCGAGTGCCAACGTACTCCTGCTGGACGAGCCCACCAACAACCTGGACCCCGCCAGCCGCGCGGAGATCCTGGGCGCACTTCGCAACTACACCGGCGCCGTCGTCCTGGTCAGCCACGACGAAGGCGCCGTAGAGGCCCTCAACCCGGAGCGTGTGGTGCTCCTGCCCGACGGCGTTGAGGACCTCTGGAACGAGGACTACCTGGACCTGATCACGCTGGCGTAGTTTCGCCGGGGGCCATGAGCCCGACAAAGGGTCCAGGTCAGGAAGAATGTCAGACCCCCTGATCAGACTGTTTCTATGGAAGCCGTTGGGGGATTCACCGCGGACCGGGCCGGGACGCCCGGTGCCTGTGGGTTGGCTTCCGCCTCCGGGAACGACGGCGGCGGCCGGGTCAACGGGGCCAGTCCCGGCGGCGGGGCTAATAATGTCAGACCCCCTGATCAGACTGTTTCTATGGAAGCCGTTGGGGGATTCACCACGGACCGGGCCTTGGGGCCCGGTGCCGGTGGGTTGGCTTCCGCCGAAGCCGGTGGGTTTGTTTCCATTGGTGCCACGGCCCTTCGGAGCGTTTCTGCTGAAGTGGTTGCTGATGGGGACGCGGTTGATCACGCCATTGCCTGGCTCGAGTCGAACCCGATCACGGCCGAAGGCACCGGGCTGTGGGGTTTCCGCCGGTCGGCTGACTTCGCGGACCGGGTCGAACGGCTTTCCCGGAAAGTCGAGCATCTGCAGGTGGTCGCCGCCGGGGCCGTGGACCGCTCCCGCACCGCCGCACTCACCGCAGCAGCCTCACCCCTCGTCCCCACCGCCGCTGCTTCGGGCGAGGATGCGGACGCGGACCCGTCCGCCGGCGCTGCCCGGAACACCGT